>JBDTNO010000028.1:0-21571 GCA_039933715.1 Betaproteobacteria bacterium | reverse complement strand
GCCGCCGCGCGGCGGCGTGCACGGCGCGTTCGATCCGGGTCCGTCGCGCATCTCCGAGTCCACGCGACCCGATGCGGTCGCGCGGGATCGCGCGCGGCTCGCGTCGTTCCTCCCTGCGGCGCCCGTCTACCTGCACCAGCTCCACGGCGTCGGCGTGATCGTCGTCGATGCCGCGAGCCGCGACGACCTTCTGCGCGATCCGCCGCATGCCGACGCAGCGATCACGCGCACCCCGGGGGTCGCGATCGCCGTGCGCGCCGCGGATTGTCTGCCCGTGCTGTTCGCGGATCGTCGCGGCACCGTCGTCGCCGCCGCGCACGCCGGCTGGCGCGGTCTCGCCGCGGGCGTCCTCGAAGCGACGGTACGCGCGATGAACGTCGCGCCCGCCGACCTCGTCGCGTGGGTCGGCCCGGCGATCGGCCCGCGCGCCTTCGAAGTCCGGCGCGACGTCTTCGACGCGTACGTCGACGCCGACCCGGACGATGCGGCGTGCTTCGTCGCGCATCGCGAAGGCCAGTGGCTCGCCGATCTGCCGGGCCTCGCCCGACGAAGGCTCGCACGGGCCGGCATTCGCGACGCGGCCGGCGCGAGCTGGTGCACGGTCGAGGACGCGATGCGCTTCCACTCGTGGCGCCGCGAGCGCAGCGCAGGGCGCATGGCGACCGCGATCGCGCTGGCCGCGACCTGACCCGCGACGCTTCGCTATACTCGTCTCCCCATTCGCTCGCGCGCCCGGCCTCGGCGCATCCCCGCTTGCCGACCCTCGCCTCAATCGTCGTCGCCGCGCTCGTGGGCGGCGTACTCTCGACCGTGATCGCGGGGTTCACGCTGGCGCTCGACCCGAAGTGGATCCCGCGCCTGGTTAGCTTCGCCATCGGCGCGCTCCTCGGCGCGGTGTTCCTCGAGATCGTTCCGCATGCGCTCGAGGCCGGAGACGCGCACGGGGTGATGGTCGTGATGCTCGCGGGACTGCTCGGGTTCTTCGTGCTCGAGAAGCTCGTGATCTGGCGGCACAGCCACGGACACGACCAGCATGTCGACGCGCGCGAGGAGAGCGAGCACGACCACGCTTTGCACGGCATCGACGAGGGCCGCTCGGGATTGATGATCCTGATCGGCAACAGCGTGCACAGCTTCTGCGACGGCATCGTGATCGCCGCCGCGTTCCTCGCCGGCGACGCGCTCGGCTACGCCGCGACGCTGGCGATCGTCGCGCACGCGCTGCCGCAGCAGGTCGGCGACTTCGCGGTGCTCGTGAACTCCGGCTACACGCGCCGGCGCGCGTTCACCGTCAACGTCACGACCGGGCTCGCGACGCTGGCCGGCGCGCTGGTCGCCTATTTCGCGCTCGCAGGCATGACGCAGGCGCTGCCGATCGTGCTGGCGCTCGCCGGCGCGAGCCTGCTCTACGTCGCGGTCGCCGACCTGATCCCGAGCCTGCACCGCCGCTCCGAACCGCTCCAGACAGTCGGGCAATCATTGCTGATCGCCGCCGGCGTCGGGGTCATCGCCGCGGTCCACGCGCTGCTGCCGCATTGACGGCCGTGGACCCGGCGGCAGCCGGCGCAGCCTGACCCACGCGTAAAACGCGACCGGCGCCGCGCCGGCCGCGAGGAAGAACGCGAGGCCACCGAGCACGGTCGGGGACGTGAGCGCCATCGTACCGATCACGAACAGCCATGCGGTGATGACGAGGTGCATCGCGCCGACGTTGTAGCCGCGGGAGCCGCACGATAACATCGGGCCGCAGGCACGCGCCTTCGCGCACCGCCCGGTTTCCCGTATGGCTTCCCCGCACGCCGCCAAGCCCTCCTCCCCCGACCCGTCCCACTCCGCGGCGTGGACCGATCTCGCCGCCGAATGGTCGCGCCTCGCGCAGCAATGGTCGTCGTCGTGGACGCAGGCGGCCACGCCGCCGATGCCGTACGCGCCGACTCCTTCCGACGCGCCCGCCGGCTTCGCCGTCGATCCCGCCGACGCCGCGCGGATCACCGAGCGTTACGTCGCGACGTTCCAGGCGCTGTGGCAACGGCTGGTCGCTTCGGGCGGCACGGCGGTTTCGATCGTCGAGCCGATGCCGGGCGACCGCCGTTTCGAGGCGCCGGCGTGGCGCGAGCAGCCTTGGTTCGCATGGCTCCAGCAAAGCTACCTGCTCTACGGCGAGTACCTGCGCGAGCTCGCCGCCGCGAGCCGCCTGCCCGACGCGGAGAAGCGCCGCCTCGCGTTCATGACGCGGCAGTTCGTCGACGCGATCGCGCCGACCAACTTCGCGGCGACCAATCCCGAAGTGCTCGAAGAGGCGGTGCGCACCGAGGGAGGCAGTCTCGCGCACGGCCTCGCGAACCTCGTCGCCGACGTCGGGCGCGGCCGCATCTCGATGAGCGACGAATCGGCGTTCGAAGTCGGCCGCGACCTGGCGGTCACTCCCGGCCACGTCGTCTTCCGCAACCCGCTGATCGAGCTGATCCAGTACGCGCCGTCGACGCCCACCGTGCACCGGCGTCCGCTCGTGATCGTGCCGCCGTGCATCAACAAGTTCTACATCCTCGACCTCCGGCCCTCGAACTCGTTCGTTCGCCACGCGGTCGCGCAGGGCCACACGGTGTTCATGGTTTCGTGGCGCAACATCCCGCCCGAGCTCGGCCACCTGGCGTGGGACGACTACCTGACCGAAGGCGTGCTCGCCGCGCTGGCGGTCGCGCGCGAGATCAGCGGGAGCCGCACGGTGAACGCACTCGGCTTTTGCGTCGGCGGCACGCTGCTCGCGTGCGCGCTGGCGGTTCTCGCGGCGCGCAACGACCGCAGCGTCGAGTCCGCCACGTTCCTGACGACGATGCTCGACTTCGCCGATCCCGGCGAGATCGGCGTCTATGTGTCGCCCGCCTTCGTCGAGGCGCGCGAGCCCGCGCTGCGCGCAGGACAGCGCATGCAGGGCGCGGAGCTCGCCGGCGCGTTCGCGAGCCTTCGTGCGAACGAGCTCGTCTGGAATTACGTCGTGCGCAATTACCTGAAAGGCCAGGCACCGCCGGCGTTCGACCTTCTCTACTGGAACGGCGACTCGGCGAACCTGCCCGGCCCGATGTTTGCGACCTACCTGAAGGAGCTGTACATCGGCAACCGGCTGCTCGAGCCGGATGCGCTCACGATGGCCGGTGAGTCGATCGACCTCGCCTCCATCACGATGCCCCTCTACGTCTACGCGTCGCGCGAAGACCACATCGTCCCGTGGAAGTCCGCCTGGCGCACCACCGGTCTTTGCGGCGCGGGCGACACGACGTTCGTGCTGGGCGCCTCCGGCCACATCGCGGGCGTCGTGAATCCGCCCGATCCGCGCAAACGCAGCCACTGGGTGAACGATCTCCTGCCCGACGATCCGGAGGACTGGCTCGCGCGCGCCGGGGAAGTCGCGGGAAGCTGGTGGCCGAACTGGTGGCGCTGGATCGCGCCGCACGGCGGCCCGCGCACCGCCGCGCCCCGCTCGCCCGGAAGCGCCGCGCATCCGCCGGTCGATCCCGCACCAGGGCGCTACGTCGTCGAGCCGAGCCGGTGATCGTCCGCGCCGCGCCGTAGCGTCGACGACGCGCTCGCGATGCGACGCCGTTCCGGCTGCGCTACCATGCATCGATCGCGGGCCGCGTGCGCCCGTGCTTCCCGGAGTTCCCCGTGTCAGACATCGTCATCGTCGCCGCGCAACGCACGGCGATCGGCAAGTTCGGCGGCGCGCTCGCGAAGGTCCCCGCGCCGGATCTCGGCGCGACGGTCATCCGGGCGCTGCTCGAGAGGACCGGGATCGCGACCGACGCCGTCTCCGAAGTGATCCTCGGTCAGGTCCTCGCCGCGGGCAGCGGACAGAACCCGGCGCGCCAGTCGTCGTTGAAAGCGGGATTGCCGCACGCGATTCCCGCGATGACGATCAACAAGGTGTGCGGCTCGGGGCTGAAGGCCGTCATGCTGGCTGCGCAGGCGGTGCGGTGCGGCGACGCCGACATCGTGATCGCCGGTGGCCAGGAGAACATGAGCGCGTCGCCGCACGTGCTGCCCGGATCGCGCGACGGCTTCCGCATGGGCGACGCCAAGCTCGTCGACACGATGATCGTCGACGGCCTCTGGGACGTGTACAACCAGATTCACATGGGCGTCACCGCCGAGAACGTCGCGAGGAAGTACGGCGTGTCGCGCGCGACGCAGGATGCCTTCGCCGTCGCGAGCCAGAACAAGGCCGAAGCCGCGCAGGCGGCGGGCCGCTTCGCCGCGGAGATCGTCCCGGTGATGATTCCTCAGCGCAAGGGCGATCCAATGGCGTTCGCCGTCGACGAGTTCCCGAAGCACGGCACGACGCTCGACAGCATCGCGGGGCTGAAGCCCGCGTTCGCGAAGGACGGCTCCGTCACCGCCGCGAACGCGTCCGGCCTCAACGACGGCGCCGCCGCGGTCGTCGTGATGAGCGCGGCGCGCGCGAAGGAGCGCGGGCTCGCGCCGCTCGCCACGATCCGCGCCTACGCGTCGAGCGGCGTCGATCCGGCGATCATGGGGATGGGACCAGTGCCGGCGTCGCGGCGCGCGCTCGAAAAGGCCGGCTGGAAGGCGTCCGACCTCGACCTGATGGAGATCAATGAGGCGTTCGCGGCGCAGGCTTGCGCGGTCAACCAGGAAATGGGCTGGGACACGGCGAAGATCAACGTGAACGGCGGCGCGATAGCGCTCGGACATCCGATCGGCGCCTCGGGTTGCCGCGTGCTCGTCACGCTCCTGCACGAGATGCAGCGGCGCCATGCGAAAAAAGGATTGGCGTCGCTTTGCATCGGCGGGGGCATGGGCGTCGCGCTCGCCGTCGAGCGCATGTAGCGCGACGCGCAGCAACGAGGCCGGACGAACGCGCCGGCCTGACCAGGTCGTCAACCACGGAGGAGGCCGCATCATGTCCCTGAACAAACCGCGTGTCGCGCTCGTCACCGGCGGCATGGGAGGGCTCGGCGAGGCGATCTGCATCAAGCTTGCGGCGCTCGGCCACAAGGTCGTCACCACCCACTCGCCCGGCAACACCAAGGCGACCGAGTGGCTCGACGCGATGAACCGGCAGGGCTACGGCTTTCGCGCCTATCCGTGCGACGTGGCGGATTACGACTCGTCGGTGGCGTGCGCGCACAAGGTCGCGGCCGAGGTAGGCCCGATCGACGTGCTGGTCAACAACGCCGGGATCACGCGCGACATGACGTTCAAGAAGATGGACAAGGTCAACTGGGACGCGGTGATGAGCACGAATCTCGACTCGTGCTTCAACATGACCAAGCAGGTGTGCGACGGCATGGTCGACCGCGGCTGGGGCCGCATCATCAACATCTCGTCGGTGAACGGCCAGAAGGGCGCGTTCGGCCAGACCAACTACTCGGCCGCGAAGGCCGGCATGCACGGCTTCACCAAGGCGCTCGCGCTGGAGGTCGCGCGGAAAGGCGTCACCGTCAACACGATCTCCCCCGGCTACATCGGCACGAAGATGGTGATGGCGATTCCGAAGGACGTGCTCGACAGCAAGATCATCCCGCAGATCCCGATGGGCCGGCTCGGCAAGCCCGAGGAAGTCGCGGGGCTCGTCGCGTACCTCGCGAGCGACGAGGCCGCATTCCTGACCGGCGCGAACATCTCGATCAACGGCGGCCAGCACATGAGCTAGGGCCTGTTAGCGCTCGAATGAATGATGAAGCGAGGGCGGCCGCCCTTCCGTTTCACGACCCGCAAAAAAAACCCCGCGAGAACGTCGCGGGGCTTCCATCGGTTCGCATCCAGGAGGAGGCGGAGGACGAACCGCGTGCGACGAGGGTCGCATCGTTCGCATCATCGCTCGCGGTCGCGCCGAAATGCCATCGGTGCCGCGCGAAGGTTCGCGGTCCCCCTTGCGGAATATTCGCGCGGAGCGCACAACGCCCACGGACTTTCCCCAGTGCGGGGCGCGCGCAAGCGCCCGCGCGGCGGCATAGGCACGGGCAAACACGCATCGACGCGAGGTCCGACCGATGCGGCGCCCCGCGCATCGCGCGCGCGCAACTCGACCGATTCGGCGCCCCGCGCATCGCGCGCGCGCAACTCGGATCGCGGATCGCGCACGAAAAAACGCCCCGCCGGTTGCCCGGCAGGGCGTCGAACCGTATCGATCAGGAGGAGGGAAACGATACGGGGAGGAGCATCACACGACCGTTAGATCGGGATGCGCGCCGCCCGTTTCAACCCCTCGCCGATCCCGCGGCGGCGGGCCATGGACGCGTGGGGGAACGCGCGCTGGCCCGTCGTGCGGTTTCGGGTGGATCGTTACGCCGACTTGCGGCTCTTGCCGGCGGTCTTCGAAGCGTTCGCCGCAGCGGCGCGCACGCTCGCGTCGGCGAGGTTGATCACCTGCTTCGACGCCTTCTGGAACTGGTCGAACGCGGCCGTCGAGGCGGCGAACGTGGACTTGAACGCGTTGACCGCGACGTCGGAGCCGGCCGGGGCCGACTTGCTCGCCTTGTCGACGATGGCGGCGACGCCCTTCGTGTAGCTCGTCCACGCCTGCTCGGCGATCGACGAGTACTCGGCCTGCGCGGCGGAAGTGAGGTCGTACAGCGTGCGCGAGTACGACAGCGCGGTCTGCACGCCCGACTCGGCGTACTTGGCGCGGATCGCGACGAGCTCCTGCACGTCCTTGACCGACGCGGCGGCCTGCGCACCCTCGACGCCCTGCGCGAGCGCGATCTTGGCGGCGTTGAGGTTGAGGCGGAACAGCTTCTCGGCGTTCTCGATCGAGAGCGCGGCGATCTTCGTCGCATTGGCGACGCTGACCTTGTTGAATTCGGCGAATTGCTCGGGAGTGTTGTACATGGCGTGTCCTTTGGGTCGCGTAGAGGTCGGGGGTGAAGCCACATCGAAATCCGCTTCGCCCCGGGGTCCCGGCGGGACCCTGTCGAGGCCTGCCGGCGTCCGGTTTGTTGCACCGCACAAACCCAGTATAGGGACGGAAACCGGGTAAGTCAAGGATTTATTGGTGCATCGCACCATGCCGCGGCAACGCCCAGCGACCGACCTCCAAACGGCCGACGAATCAATGGGTTATAATCGGCGATCCCGCCGATGGAGGATCGCGATGAGCGCTCCGGTCCGCACGATCAAGAAATATCCGAACCGCCGTCTCTACGACACGGCCAACAGCGGCTACATCACGCTGGCGGACGTCAAGCAGATGGTCCTCGAGCAGATCGAATTCCAGGTCGTCGACGCGAAGTCCGGCGAGAACCTGACGCGCGCGATCCTGCTTCAGATCATCCTGGACGAGGAATCCGCCGGAATGCCGATGTTCAGCCCCGAGATGCTGACGCAGATGATCCGGTTCTACGGCACCGCGCAGCAGACGATGATGGGCCAGTACATGGAGCAGAACGTCAAGGCCTTCCTCGCGATCCAGAAGAAGCTCCAGGACCAGGCCAAACAGGTCTACGGCGACAAGATGATGCTGACGCCGGACCTGTGGAAGCAGTTCATGCAGATGCAGGCGCCCGCGATGCAGGGGATGCTCGGCAACTACCTCGAGCAGAGCGCGAAGCTCTTCATGGACATGCAGCAGCGCATGCAGGACCAGACGCGCGGCATGTTCTCCGCCTTCCCGTTCCCGGGTTTCCCTCCTGGCGCGGCGGGCGAGGACGAGAAGAAGCGCTGACGCCGCCGCTCGCGGTGCAGCACGCGCGGTTGTGCGGCGCGGTTGCTGCATCGCAGTGAGCCGGCGGCCGCCGTTGCTCGCCGCCCCATGACCGTTCCCCGCACCCGCCCGCCCGCGCCTCCGCGCGTGGGCTTCGTCTCGCTCGGCTGCCCGAAGGCGCTCGTCGATTCCGAGCAGATCCTCACGCAGCTCAAGGCCGAAGGCTACGCGATCGCGCCATCGTACGAAGGCGCCGAGCTCGTCGTCGTCAACACCTGCGGATTCATCGACGCGGCGGTCGCCGAGTCGCTCGACGCGATCGGCGAGGCGCTCGGGCAGAACGGCAAGGTGATCGTCACCGGCTGCCTCGGCGCGAAGGATGGCGGCGCGTTCGTGCGCAACGCGCACCCGAAGGTGCTCGCGGTGACCGGTCCGCACGCGACCGCCGAGGTGATGTCGGCGGTGCACATGCACCTGCCCAAGCCGCACGACCCGTACACCGATCTCGTGCCGCCGCAGGGGATCCGACTCACGCCCAGGCATTACGCGTACCTGAAGATCAGCGAGGGCTGCAACCACCGCTGCACGTTCTGCATCATCCCGGCGATGCGCGGCGACCTCGTCTCGCGCCCGATCGGAGACGTGCTGGCCGAAGCGCGCAACCTCCTCGTCGCCGGCGTGAAGGAGCTGCTCGTGATCTCGCAGGACACGAGCGCGTACGGCGTCGACGTCAAGTACCGGACGGGCTTCGTCGACGGCCGGCCGGTGCGCACGCGCATGACCGAGCTCGTGCGCGAGCTCGACCGGCTCGCGCGCGACCACGGCGCCTGGGTGCGGTTGCACTACGTCTACCCGTATCCGCACGTCGACGAGGTGATCGCGCTCATGGCGGACGACACGTCGGCGGGCGGCCTCCTCCCGTACCTCGACGTGCCGTTCCAGCACGCGAGCCCGCGCATCCTGAAGCTCATGAAGCGTCCCGCCGCGCCCGAGCGCGTGCTCGAGCGCGTGCGCGCATGGCGCAGGGCGAAGCCGCAGATGACGATCCGCAGCACGTTCATCGCCGGCTTTCCGGGCGAGACCGACGCCGAGTTCGACGAACTCCTCGCGTTCCTCGACGAGGCGCAGCTCGACCGCGTCGGCTGCTTCGCCTACTCGCCGGTCGACGGTGCCGCAGCGAACGCGCTCCCGGACCCGGTCGCCGCCGACGTGCGCGAAGCGCGGCGCGCGCGCTTCATGGAAAAGCAGGCGGCGATCAGCGCGGCTCGCCTCGCCGCGAAGGTCGGCACGACGATCGACGCGATCGTCGATGCGACGGAAACGTCGGGACGCGGACGCGCGGCACGCACGGTGGCGATCGCGCGAAGCGCGGCCGACGCGCCGGAGATCGACGGTGTCGTGCGGATCGAGGACGGCGCGGGACTGGCGCCAGGGACGTTCGTGCGCGCGACCGTCACCGGTTCGGACGCGCACGACCTCGTCGCGCGGCGAGCGCGCTAGCGTCGCGCGGACCGGCTCGCGCCGGCCGCGTCAGCGCACGAAGCGCTGCGCCGCCAGGTCGCGCGACAGCTCGCCGAGGATCTCGCCGAGCGAAGCGCTCTGGGCCGAGACGTAGTTTTCCGCGCTCGCCGTGCCAAGCGCGACGCGCCGCTGGTAGGACTTCGACCACGTGGGCACCTGCCCGCGGTCGGTGCGCGACACGTAGAACGTGATCGCGAGCTCGGCGAAAGGCTGCTTGGGGTCGCGGTTGTCCGCGTAGAGCGACCCGACGAACGCGTCGATCGTGAGTTCGGCTTCCGGCGGCGCACCGGGCGGGATCACGTTCGCGAACACGTTCGCCTGCACCAGGGCGCGCGCGACCGCCTCGGCGATCATCGGCGCCGGCGCGACGACGTATTCGTGATAGAAATCCGTCTCGAAGCGCTGGTCCGCCTCGCGCACGACGAACGTGCGGTCGCGGTAGGGCGCGGCGACGGTCACCGTGCCGATGCGCGCGGTGAGCGGACTTGCCGGCGTCACGGCGGTGAGTGGCGGCGCATCGATCAGGAACATCTGCTTGACCGGCGTGGGTCTCGTCAGCGAGCACGCGCCGAGAATCAGCGCGGCCACGGCGACGACGAACGGGCGTATGGGATGGCGGCTCATGGCGCTCGGGGCGGCAGCGGTTTCGGGGGCTCGCCGAACAGGAGGTTCGACGGGTAGCGCTTCGCGTCCTCGGAGAGGTCGCGGAGGTTGTCGGTGATGGCGCGCAGGTTGGAGATCGTCGAGGCGAGGTCCTGCTCGCCGCCGCCGAGGATGCGGTCGACGCGCGACAGCGACCGCTCCATCCGCGACACTGTCTGCCCGAGCTTCGGATCGGACACGAGCTGGCGCAACTGGTTGACGGCGGCCGACGCGTCCTCGGGAAGCTTCTGCCAGGCGGGATTCGCCAGCATCGCCTTCAGCTCCGCGTTGGTCTGTCGAATCTCGGAGAGCAGCGTCGTGCCCTCGGCGGTGAGCTTCTTGGTGTCGAGCCCAGCGAGCGTCGTGTCGATCCGGTCGAGCGTCCTGTTCGCGCGATCCGACAGGCCCTTCGCGTCGATGTCGGCGAGCCGCGTGGTGGTCGTCGCCATCAGCTTGTTGAGATTCGTGAGCGTGCCCTCGATGTCGAGCTTGTGCAGCCGGTCGATGATCTCGGAGGCGGCGTTCACGAACTGCGCGACCGTCGACGGCGCGCTCGGGATGTAGACGTTGTTGGGCGTCCACGACACCTGCAGGAGCGTCGTCGGCGGATCCACGTAGTCGAGCTCGAGGTACGAGGTGCCGGTGATGCCTTGCGGCGTCAGGCGGATGCGCAATCCGCGCTCCACTTCCATCTTGGCGTTCGCCGGGTCGGTGAGGTCGCCCGCCGCGGCGCGACCGCCCACCAGGCGCGGCTGGATCTGCGACTCGACCAGCACGTAGCGCGCGCGCTGGAGCATCGGCAGTTCCTGCTGGTAGACGACGTAGGTGAACGAGATCTTGGTCACCTCGCCGATCACGACACCCTTGAACTTGATCTTCGAGCCGAGGTCGAGGCCCTGCACCGACTCGTTGAAGTAGGTCTCGATCGTGATCTTGCGCTCGAACCAGCGGCCGGAGCCGATGACGAGCAGCACGACGACGCCGGCGACGATCGCGCCGATCACGAACAGCCCGAGCTTGAAATAGTTGGCTTTCTGGCTCAAGGAGCCTCCCCCATGCTTGCCTCCGGCCGCGCGGCGCGCATCGTGCCTTCCTCCGCGTTCGCGTTTCTCGTCACGCCGCCGCCTTCTCGGGCTCGCGGCGCAGGAACGCGCGCACGCGCGCGTCGGGGCTCGCGTCGCGCAGCTCGCGCGGGTCGCCCTCGGCGATGATGCCGCGCGCCTTCTTGTCGAGCAGCACGACGCGGTCGATCGACGCGAACACGCTCGGCAGGTCGTGCGTGACGATCACGAACGTCACGCCGAGGCTCTCGGCGAGCCGGCGCACCGTCGCGTCGAGCGTCGCCGACGTGATCGGGTCGAGGCCCGACGACGGCTCGTCGAGGAACAGGATCGGCGGATCGAGCGCCATCGCGCGCGCGATGCCTGCGCGCTTCTGCATCCCGCCGGATATCTCGGACGGCAGGTGGCCGGTGAACGCGTCGAGGCCGACGAGCGCGAGCTTCATGCGCGCGAGCAGCGTCATCGCGTAGTCGGGCAGGTCGGTGTAGACCTCGATCGGCAGCCGCACGTTCTCGAGCAGCGTCATCGAGCCGAACAGCGCGCCGGACTGGTACATGACGCCGAAGCGGCGCCGGATGCGCTCGAGCGCCTCGCCGTCCGCTCCCACGATGTCGTCGCCGCCGAACTTCACGCTGCCCGACACCGGCGGAACGAGGCCGATCATGTGCTTGAGGATCGTGCTCTTGCCGCAGCCGGACCCGCCGAGGATGCCGAACACCTCGCCGGAGCGCACCTGGAAATTCACGTCGTCGAGGATCGCCGTGCCGTCGTAGCCCGCGTACAGGTGCTCGACGTCGATGACGACCTCGCCGGGCTCGCGGCGAGGCGGACCGGACGCTGCCAAGGGATCGGCGACGGTCAACGAGCCTCCCCCTGGCTCGCTGCTTCGCGGCGTCGCGCACCCGCTCCCGCGAGCAGGGGGCGAGTGTGTCCTCCCCGACGCTCGCTGCGCGAGCCTCCCCCCATGGGGCACGGCGACCTCGGGGCGGCCCTTCGGTCGCCGACGCGTTCGGGCGGCCGGGCGGCGCTCGCGAGGACCTCCCCCAAGCTATCCGCTGCGCGGCGTCGCGCACCCCCTCCTGCGAGGAGGGGGCGAGTGGGTCCCCCCCGACGCTCGCTGCGCGAGCCTCCCCCCATGGGGCACGGCGACCTCGGGGCGGCCCTTCGGTCGCCGACGCCTTCGGGCGGTCGTGCGGCGCTCATCAGATGTTCAGGATGTAGTAGGCCACGGCGAACACCCCGTCCACCACGACGAGCAGGATGATGCCCGAAACGACCGCGCGCGTGGCGGATTCGCCGACGGCCGACGCGCCGGCCGCCGTCTGGAGGCCGCGCAGGCAGCCGATCCCGGCGATCAGGATCGCGAACACGAACGACTTGACGAACCCGGCGAGGAAGTCGGTCAACGTCACCGCGCTGTCGACCTCCTTCAGGAACGTGACAACCGGGATCGAGAACGACGTCATCGTGATCGCGCCGCCGATGAGCCCCACGAGCATCGAGAACAGCACGAGCAGCGGCGTCATCAGGATCGCCGCGATGATGCGCGGCGTGACGAGGAAGCGCACCGGGTCGAGCCCCATCGTCGTGATCGCGTCGACCTCCTGGTTGACGCGCATCGTCCCGATCTCGGCGGCGAACGCCGCGCCCGAGCGGCCCGCGAGCAGGATCGCCGTCATCAGCGGGCCGAGCTCGCGAATCATCGACAGGCCGACCAGGTCCGCGACGAAGATCTCGGCGCCGAAGCGCTTCATCGGCACCGCCGACTGGAACGCGAGGATCATGCCGAGCAGGAAGCTGATCAGCGCGACGATCGGCAGCGCGTCGGCGCCCACGCGCTCGCACACGCGCCACACCTCTCTCCAGCGCACCGTATGCGGCCGGACGACCGCCGCGGCGAGCGCCGCGGTGATCTCGCCGATGAACGTGATCTGGTCGGCGATGTCCTTCCATGCATTGGCCGCGGCGCGCCCGACCTCCTCGATCGCAGGACGGCGCTTCGGCTCCGGATCGAGGTCCTGCGACAGCCGCTTGGGATCGAACTGGCGATACAGCGCCTGGAACTTCGGCTTGAGGTTCGCGACCTCGACCGGCGCCCCGCGCTCCTGCGCCACGAGGTCGATCAGGAGCGCGACGCCGGCGTTGTCGCAATACTCGACCTTCGTCGCGTCGAGGGTCACGGGTCGCGTCGGCGCCTCCGCGAGCGCGCGGTGCGCCGGGTCCCACAGGCCGCGCACGCTGTCGGCGTCGAGCCGCCCGTCGAGCGCGACGACGCGCCGCCCGTCGGACAGGTCGCTGATCGCGATCGAGGCGGCGGCCATCGGCGGGATCAGGGCTGGATGAGCTCGAGCTGCGTGCCGAACACACGCACCCGGTCGCCGCCGCGGAATGGCGGCTCGTAGCCGATCGACACGGTGCGCTCGTCGCCACGGTCCATCTTGACCGCCACCGCCCAGCGCGTCTGCATGACGTCCTCGGGACGTCGCGCGTAACCGCCGCCGCCCGCGGAGCCGAGCAGCACCATGCCCTGGTTCCGCAACGCGGGGCCGATCTGGTACTGCGCGGTTACGCGGCCAGGCTGCTGGCCGTGATCGCCGCCCATCGTGCCGGGTACGACGGTGCCGAGCGGCGTCCAGGTGCTTTTCGAAGCCGTCTGCCGTACGTCGAGGACCGTGCCGCAGTTGTCGCAGCGCTCGGGCGCGGCCGTCTGCGCAGCCGCCCATGACGCGCAGGCGCCGATCAGCGCCAGCATGCATGCGCGCGCGACGGCGGTGCGGCTCATTGCGGCACCGTGTTGAGGTAGATCATCGCGTGGAGCAGCGGGCCGGGGCGCCCGAGCGCGGCGAACCACCGCTGGAAGATCGGATCGATGGCGCCGCTGCGGTAGAGCTCGACCAGCGTGCGATTGACCGCGAGCCGGAAATCCGGATCGTCGCGACGCATCACCAGCGCATAGGGCTCGTACGAGATGTCGCCGGGCAGGAAATCGGTGTTGCGACCCGCGCCGGTGCGCGTGCGCAACGTCGTCAACACGATGCGATCACCGGCGACGCCGTCGACGCGGCCCGCCGCGAGAAGGCCGATGCCCTCGTTGTAGTTGGCGATCGGCACCACGATGGCCGGCGCGCCGAGACCCGAGAGCGTCCGTGCGAGCGCCTGCTCGGTCGTCGTGCCGGGAATCACCGCGACGCGCTTGCCCTTGAGGTCTTTGAGCTGCGTGAACTTCGACGCATCGCGCGCCAGCACGGCGCCGCCGTCGACGTAGATCGGCACGCTGAAGTCGACGCTCGTCATGCGCGACAGCGAGATCGTCGTGGTGCCGCACTCGATGTCGACCTCGCGGTTCGCGACGGCGTCGAATCGGGTCGCCGCAGTCAGCGGCCGCCATTCGACCTTGATCTGGTTGACGCCTGCGGCCTTTCCGATCTCGGCCGCGGCCTTCTCGCACAACTCGACCGAATAGCCGCGCACGCGGCCTTCGCGATCGCGGAACGAGAACGGCGCCGCGTCGGCGCGGTAGCCCATCTGGACGGTGCCGGTCACGCGTACGCGCTCGAGCGTGGGTCCCGCGAGCGCGGGAAGCGTAATGGCGCCGCAGGCGAGGGCGAGTGCAGCGAACCCGATTCGGGGGGACAATCGCATGAGTCCGGCGCAGGAGGAAAACGAGGCGCGGCGAGTGTAGCATCATCGGTTTCGGGGCGCCCGAGCGGTTCCGGGCGCTCGGCAACGGCGAGTTTCCCGGCGCGAATCGCTCGGGACGTCCTCCGTTCACCCACCACCACCGGAGCTCCATTGACCTCTCGCGATCTGCGTAACGCCACCTCCGTTCTCGTCGCCGCCGCGGCGCTGTTGCTCCATTTGGGCGCGGCGGCGCAGGGACTTCCCGACACGCTCGGCCGGATCCGCACGGCCGGCCAGGTCAACGTCGCCTACTCGCCCGATTCGCTGCCGTTCTCGTCGCACGACGCGGCCGGAAAGCCCACCGGCTACTCGATCGACCTTTGCACGCGCATCGTCGCCGCGGTGGGCCGCGCGGTGGGCAACGCCAACCTGCGCGTGAACTGGATGCCGGGCACCGTCGCCGAGCGCCTCGCGGCGATCAAGGCCGGACGCGCCGACCTCGAATGCGCGAACACGACGGCGACCGTTTCGCGCATGGCCGACGTCGACTTCAGCAGCCTGGTGTTCGTCGACAGCGGCGGCTTCCTCGTGCGCGCCGACGGGCCGATCCAGAGCATCGACGGCCTCGCCGGCAAGCGCGTCGGCGTGATCGCGGGAACGACGACCGAGCAGCGGCTGCGCGGAATGCTGCGCGAGCGCAACATCGCGGCGACGACCGTGGTTCCCGTGCGAGAGGCGCCGGAAGGCCCCGCGATGCTGGCGGCGGGCACGATCGACGCGTTCGCCGGCGACAAGATCAAGCTGGTCGGCCTGCTCGTCACGGCGCCCAATCCCGCGTCGCTGGCGTTGCTCCTCGCCGACCTTTCCTACGAGCCCTACGCGTTCGCGTTGCCGCGCGGCGACTCGTCGCTGCGCCTCGTCGTCAATCGCGAGCTGACGCGCATCTACGTGAGCGGCGAGATCGACCGGATCTTCTCGGAGTCGCTCGGCCGTCTCGGCCGCCCCAGCGGATTGCTGGAAGCGATGTTCCTGCTCAACGCGATCCCCGATTGACGGAAACGGCGGCGATGCGCCAACGGCGGCGGCGGACGGCCGACGGCATCCCGGCCGGCGAGCCTCGCCCGCCGCTCGCCTAGGCGGGCACCCGGATCGAACGCGAACGCCATGCGCACCGCTCTCATCATTCTCGGCGGCATCGTCCTCTTCGGCGTGTGCGCCGGCATCGCGCGGCTCGTCTCGGACACAGGACGCCCGACCGGCACGATCGCGACGATCGTCTTCATCGCCGCATGGCTCGTCATCGCCGCCGCGAACCTGGTCGTGGGCGTCACGCAGGCCGGGTACTCGTGGCGCGAGGAATTCCCGATCTTCGTCGTCATCTTCCTGGTGCCGGTCGCGGTCGCGTGGCTCGTGCATCGCTATCTGCTGAGCTGAAGCGTCCCGCCAACCTTCTCGGATCCATGGCGCGTCCGGTGCCCGACAACTCCCGCGAATCGATCCGGCTCCTGCTGAACGGCGAGCGCGTCGACGTCGCCGGCGCAGCACCGCAGACGACGCTGCTGCAATGGCTGCGCGAGACGCGCCAGCTCACCGGCGCCAAGGAAGGCTGCGCCGAGGGCGATTGCGGCGCATGCACGGTCGTCGTTGCCGAGTCGCATGGCGACGGAACGCTCGCGTGGAAGCCGATCAACGCGTGCATCCGGCCATTGCCCGCGCTCGACGGCAAGGCGGTGTTCACGGTCGAGGCGCTGGCGTCGCCGACGGGTGCGCTCCATCCGGTGCAGCAGGCGCTCGTCGAATGCCACGGCTCGCAATGCGGCTTCTGCACGCCGGGATTCGCGATGAGCCTGTTCGGGCTCTACAAGAACGCGCATGCGCCGTCGCGCGAGGCGGTCGACGACGCGCTGTCGGGTAACCTGTGCCGATGCACCGGATACCGGCCGATCCTCGCGGCGGCGCAGCGCATGGGCGCGATCGACGCCGGCGCTTGCGGCGCGACCGGATGGCGCGGGCCGGGCATCGCCGCCGACGGTAGCCGAGTCGTGACGCCCGACGAGGAGCGACTCGTCGCAGAGCTCGACGCGCTCGCGCGCGACTCGACATTCGACTACGAAGCCGGCGGCCAGCGCTGGATCGCGCCGGTCGACGCGGACGGACTCGCGCAGGCTTGCGCCGCGCACCCGGATGCGCGGCTCGTCGCCGGCGCGACCGACGTGGGACTGTGGATCACCAAGCAGCACCGCGACCTCGGCACGATGATCTCGACGCTCGGCGCTCGCGACCTCGCCGAAGTGCACTGCGACTCGGACGCCTTCGACATCGGGAGCGCGGCGTCACTCGCCACCGCGTTCGACGCGCTCGACCACGATTATCCGGAGTTGCACGAGGCGTGGGTCCGCTTCGCGTCGGTGCCGATCCGCAACGCGGGGACGCTCGGCGGAAATGTCGCGAACGGCTCGCCGATCGGCGATTCGATGCCCGCGTTGATCGCGCTCGGCGCGAGCGTCGCGCTGCGCCACGGATCGAACCTGCGCACGATGCCGCTCGAGGATTTCTACCTCGCCTACCAGAGGACCGCGCGCGTGCCCGGCGAGTTCGTGGCGTCGTTGCGCATTCCACGGCGTCGCGCCGGCCTCGTGGTCCGCGCTTACAAGATCGCGAAGCGCTACGACCAGGACATCTCGGCGGCTTTCGCCGCATTCGCGCTGGTGATGGACGGCGATCGCATCGTCTCGGCGCGCATCGGATGCGGCGGCGTGGCGGCGACGCCGAAGCGCGCGATCGAAACCGAGCGCGCGCTGGCCGGGCAGACGTGGACGCGCGCGACCGCCGAAGCCGCGGCGCAGGGGCTCGAGCGCGAGTTCGCGCCGATCGACGACATGCGAGCGAGCGCCGCGTATCGGCGGCGGGCGCTCGGCAACCTGATGCTGCGGCTGTGGCTCGAGACCGGTGATGGCCCGCACGCGCCGACGCGCGTCGAGCAGGTGCAGGCGGCGGACTGAAGCGATGAACGACCCGCGCCTGCCGCTGCCCGACCTGGGCCTCGCAGCCGACGGTCCGGTCCTCGGCGCCGAACTGCCCCACGATTCGGCGGCGCTGCACGTCCGCGGCGATGCGACCTACACCGACGACATCCACGAGCCGCTTGGCACGCTACACGCGGCGATCGGCTTCTCGCCGCTCGCGCATGCGCGCATTCGCGGCCTCGACCTCGCCGCGGTGCGCGCCGCCCTCGCCGTCGTCGACGTGCTCGTCGCCGCCGACATTCCCGGCATCAACGATATCGGCCCGATCCAGCGCGACGACCCGATCCTCGCCGAGGGTGTCGTCGAATTCGCGGGCCAGCCGCTGTTCGCGGTCGCCGCGACGAGTGTCGAGGCGGCGCGACGCGCCGCGCTGCTCGCGAGGCCCGACCTCGAGCCTTTGCCGCCGATCCTCACGATCGCCGAAGCGATGGCCGCGCAGTCGTTCGTGCTGCCGCCCGTCCACGTGAAGCGCGGCGACGCGGCCGGGGCGCTGGCTCGCGCGCCGCGTCGCCTGTCCGGCTCGGCGAGCAACGGAGGCCAGGACCATTTCTACCTGGAGGGGCAGGTCGCGCTAGCGATCCCGCGGGAGGACGGCACGATGTTCGTGCACTGTTCGACGCAGCATCCGGGCGAGGTGCAGCACATGGTCGCGCGCGCGCTCGGGCTCGCGGAGCACGATGTCGTCGTCGAATGCCGGCGGATGGGCGGCGGCTTCGGCGGCAAGGAGACGCAGATGTCGCTGTTCGCGTGCGTCGCCGCGCTGTTCGCGCGACGCACCGGGCGCGCCGTCAAGCTGCGCCTCGACCGGGACGACGACATGCGCTCGACCGGCAAGCGGCATGCGTTCGTGCACGGCTTCGACGCCGGCTACGACGACGAAGGCCGCATCCTCGCCCTCGACCTCACGATGGCGTCGCGCTGCGGATTCTCGGCCGACCTGTCCGGGCCGGTGAACGACCGCGCGGTGTTCCATGCCGACAACGCGTACTGGCTTCCCGACGTCGCGATCCACTCGTACCGCTGCAAGACCCACACGGTGTCGGACACCGCGTTTCGCGGATTCGGCGGCCCGCAGGGCATGTTCGCGATCGAGGCGGTCATCGACGAAATCGCGCGCGCGATCGGCCGCGATCCGCTCGACGTGCGCAAGGCGAACCTCTACGGCATCACCGATCGCAACGTGACGCCGTTCGGCATGACGGTCGAGGACAACATCGCGCCGGCGCTGATCGACCGGCTCGAGGAAACGTCCCGCTACCGCCAGCGACGCGCCGCGATCGCCGCATGGAACCGCGCGAGCCCCGTGATCAAGCGCGGGCTCGCGCTGACGCCGGTCAAGTTCGGCATCTCGTTCACCGCGACCCACTACAACCAGGCCGGCGCGCTCGTGCACGTCTACAAGGACGGCACGGTGATGCTGAACCACGGCGGCACCGAGATGGGTCAGGGGCTCTTCACCAAGGTGCGGCAGGTCGTCGCGCACGAACTGGGGCTTCCGGTCGGCGCCGTGCGCGTGAGCGCGTCCGACACGAGCAAGGTGCCCAACGCGTCGCCGACCGCGGCATCGTCGGGCAGCGACCTCAACGGGATGGCCGCGCGCGATGCCGCGCGCAAGCTGCGCGAGCGCCTGGCGGCGCATGCGTCGCGCGCGTTCGGTTGCGATCCGGGCGCCGTCACGTTCCGCGATGGGATCGTCGCCGGGGACGCGAAATCGTTGTCGTTCGCCGACCTCGTCGACAGCGCCTACCATGCGCGCGTCCCGCTGTCGGCAACCGGCTTCTACGCGACGCCGAAGATCCACTACGACCGCCACACCCTCACCGGCCGTCCGTTCTTCTACTACGCGTATGGCGCCGCGTGCGCGGAGGTCGCGATCGACACGCTGACCGGTGAGCACCGTCTCGCGGCCGTCGACATTCTTCACGACGTCGGGCGCTCGCTCAACCCGGCGATCGACCGCGGCCAGATCGAGGGCGGGTTCCTGCAAGGATGGGGCTGGCTCGCGATGGAGGAATTGTGGTGGAGCGACCAGGGCGATCTCAGGACGCACGCGCCGTCGACCTACAAGATCCCGACCTCGCGCGACTGGCCCGAGCGCGTGCGCGTCGACTTTTGGCCAGCGGAGAATCCCGAGGAGACGATCCACCGAAGCAAAGCGGTCGGTGAACCGCCGCTGATGCTCGCGCTGGCCGGCTTCCATGCGTTGCGCGACGCGGTGTCGAGCATCGGCGAATACCGATACGCCGCCGCGCTGGACGCGCCCGCCACCGACGAGCGCATCCTGTGGGCGGTCGAGGAGATGAAGCGGCGCGTGGCGGGCACCGACCCCGCAAGCGCGCGCGAGTGACGCCATGCCCGCTTCTCTCGCCTCGATCAGCATGAACGGCCTCGCCGCGGCACTGTCCCGAGCGCTCGCCGCCGATTCGCGCGCGGTCGTCGTCGCCGTCGCGCACGGCGCCGGCTCGGTGCCGCGCGAAGCGGGTGCGTGGATGGTCGTGACCGCGTCGGTGCTCGCCGGCACCATCGGCGGCGGCCATCTCGAGCACGAGGCGACGCGCCTTGCGCGCGAGGCGCTGTCCGGATCGACGCCTGCGGCCACATGGCTCGTCCGCTTTCCGCTCGCCGCGCGCCTCGGCCAATGTTGTGGCGGCGTCGCGACGATCGCGTTCGCGGTGCTGGAACGCGGCGCGGAATGGCTCGACGTCGCGCTCGCGTGCGAGCGCACGGCCGCCGCATTCGCGCTCGTGCACCGGCTCGGCGCCACCGATGCGACGACGCGGCACCTCGTCGTCACCGCCGACGATTCGCGCGGGTCGGTCGGCGACGCGGGGCTCGATTCGGCCGCGGTGATCGCGTCGCGCGCGCGCCTCGCGCCGGGAGGGACGACCGGCCTCGCGGAAGTCGACGGCGCGTCCCTCTTCATCCACGTCGTACGATCGAACGCGTTCGACGTCGCGCTCTTCGGCAACGGCCATGTCGGCCGCGCGCTCGTGCACGTGCTCGCGGCGCTCCCCTGCCGCGTGCGGTGGATCGACGAGCGCGAGTCGGATTTTCCGGCCAAAGTTCCGGCGAATGTCGTGGTCGTCGCGAGCGACGATCCGGCCGGCGAGATCGCCGAGGTTCCGCGCGGCGCGTATGTCGTCGTCACGACGCACAACCACGCGCTCGACTTCGCGATCGTCGAGGCGGCGCTCGAGCGCGACGATTTCGCGTACATCGGGCTGATCGGCTCGAAGGCGAAGCGCGCGCAGTTCGCGAAGCGGATCGCGGCGCGCGGATCGCCCGACGCGGACCTCGCGCGCGTCACCTGCCCGATCGGCGCGAGCGCGGGATTGACGAGCAAGGAGCCCGGCGCGATCGCGGTCGGCGTGGCGGTCGAGCTGCTCGCCGCGCGCGAGCGGCGGATGGGATCGGAAGCCACATTCCCGACGAATGTCCGCGGAATCGGATCGAAGCGGCCGGGAGGTGGGCGGGGCTGAGCCCCGGAAGTCCCGCTTCGTCGCGTGTCGTCTCCCGCGAGCAGGCGCTACCCGCTCGATTCGGTTCGCGCGCCTTCGCCGCGATCCTCGCTCCGCGCCAAGGGACGGGGAGCCTCTCGTCGGGCTGAAGGCCGACCCTCTTCCATCGACCGACCCACGACAGGCGAACCGACCGTTGGGCGTCGGGGCGCTGCGGGTTCCACTACACTTGTTCGCCGAGTGCCGCCCCTGAACCGACGATGACCGTCCCCGCGAGCGACGCACCCTCCTCCCAGCCGCGCCTCGCGCTCGCGGGCATCACCAAGGCCTATCCGACGGTCGTCGCGAACGACGGCATCGACCTCGACGTCCTGCCCGGCGAGATCCATGCGGTGCTCGGCGAGAACGGGGCGGGCAAGTCGACGCTGATGAAGATCATCTACGGCGTCGTGAAGCCCGACGCCGGGACGATTCGCTGGGAAGGGAAGCCGGTGACGATCGCCAATCCCGCGCGCGCGCGGCGCCTGGGCATCGGCATGGTGTTCCAGCACTTCTCGCTGTTCGAGACGCTGACCGTCGCCG
>JBDTNO010000027.1:0-22043 GCA_039933715.1 Betaproteobacteria bacterium | reverse complement strand
CAGCGACCAAACGATTATGAGTCGTCTGCTCTGACCGACTGAGCTACGGGCCCGCTCGCGCCGGCCTGCGTCGGCCGAGCCCGGCGCCGCGCCGAGTATAGCCGCTCGGGCTGTTGCGGGATGCCGACGGCGCGGCCGGTCGGGGCTACACTCGCCGCGAGCCCCGATGCATCACAACCTGCGGCCGTTGCTGGCGCCCGCATCCCTCGCGCTGGTCGGCGCGTCGGAGCGGCCGGGCTCGATCGGCCGCGTCGTGATGGAGAACGTCGCCTCGGCCGGTTACGTCGGCGTCTTCCACGCGGTCAATCCCGCGCATCGCACGCTTCTCGGCCAGGCGAGCTGGCCGAGCGTCACGGCGATCGGCGCGCCGGTCGACCTCGTCGTGATCGCCGTGCCCTGCGCCGCGGTGCCCGGCGTGATCGAGGACGCGGCGCGCGCGAAGGTGAAAGCCGCCGTGCTCCTTACCACGGCGCCGGCAGGCGACACCGCCGTGGCGCGGCGCTGGTCGCGCGAGGTCGCCGCGCTCGCCGCGAAGCGCGGCATCCGACTCGTCGGGCCCGGCGCGTTCGGAGTGGTCCGGACCGGCATCGGCCTCAACGCGTCGTTGTCGGACGTGCCGGTGCGGCCCGGCCGGCTCGCGCTCGTCGCGCAGTCGGGCGCAGTGTGCACGGCGATGCTCGACTTCGCGCGGCCGGCCGGCATCGGCTTCTCGACGGTGATCTCGCTCGGCGGCGTGATCGACGTCGACGTCGGCGAGCTGCTCGACGCGCTGGTCGTCGACGCCGAGACCGACGGCATCGTGCTCTATGTCGAGCACGTGCAGGACGCGCGGCGCTTCCTTTCCGCGCTACGCGCCGCCGCGCGGACCAAGCCCGTCGTGCTGCTCAAGGCCGGTCGCTCGCTCGAATCGCCGGAAGACATGCCATCGCCCGACGCGGTGTTCGACACCGCGATGCGCCGCAGCGGCACCGTGCGCGTGCGCACCTACACGCAGCTCTTCGCGGCCGCCCGGTTGCTGGCCACCGGCCGGATCCCGCGCGGCGACCGTATCGCGATCGTCGCCAACGGACGCGGGCCCGGCATGCTGGCCGCCGACAGCGCGCGCGACGCCGGGATCGAGCTCGCCGCGTTCGAGCCGGCGACGATTCGCGCGCTCGACGCGCTGCTGCCCGAGGAGAGCGCGCGCTCCAATCCGGTGGACGTGCGCGGGGACGCGCCGCCCGAGCGGCTCGCCGGCGCCGTCCGCGCGGTTCTCGCCGACGCGCACGTCGACGCGGTCGTCGTGCTGCACGTGCCGCGACCGGTCGACGAGCCGACCGATGCGGCTCGCGCGGTCGCCGCCGTCGCGCACGGATCGGTGAAGCCGGTGCTCGGCGCGTGGCTCGGCGCGGTCGAGCGGCCCAAGGCGCATGAGGCGCTCGAGGCGGGCGGCATCACGAACTTCTACACGCCCGAGAACGCGGTCGAGGCGTTCGCGTACCTCGCCTCGTACCGCCGTCACCAGGAACTCCTGCTCGAGGTGCCGCCGCCGTTGCCCGAGCCCGATCCGCCCGACGACGACGCAGTCGAGCGCGTGCGCGCGTCGATCGGTGATCGACGAACGCTCGATGCGAGCGAGCTCGCCGCGCTGCTCGTGGCGTTTCACCTGCCGGTGCCAACGTTCATCCGCGCGGCATCGCTCGCGGATGCGCGGGTGGCGGCGCGCCGCCTCGGCTATCCGGTGACGCTCGCCTTCGATGCGCCGCCGGCGTTCCTGCCCCCGGCGCGCGGGCCGATCGCGGACGGGCGTGCGCTCGCGCGCGCGTGGAAGGGACTCGACGACGAGGCGCGCACCGCGCTCGCCGGGTCGGGCCGGGACGGCGCGCGGATCGTGCGCAAGGCTTCACGCGTCGAGGGCGCGCGCGAGCTCGCGATCGGCATCGCGAGCGACGCGGTCTTCGGCCCGGTGATCGCGCTCGGCGCGAGCACCCGCGCGCCGCTCCCGCCGGCCGCGCGCGCGCTCGCGTTGCCGCCGCTCAATCGACGGCTCGCGCTCGACCTGGTCGCCGGCCAGCGGCGCGGCGTCGGCGCGGTGGCCGATCCCGAAGCCGAGCCGCTCGTGCGCCTGCTTCTGCAGCTCTCGGCGCTCGCGTGCCGGTGCCCGTGGGTGCGCTCGCTCGAGCTCGACCCGGTGCTGGTCTCGTCCGACGCCGCGACGATCGGCGCGGCGCGCGTGGTCGTCCATCCGCGTCTCAAGGCGCGGCGCGACTACGGCCACATGGCGATCCATCCGTACCCGGTCGAGCTCGTCGGCACGATGGCCGTGCGCGACGCGCCACCGCTCGCGGTGCGGCCGATCCGTCCCGAGGACGCGAAGCTCGAGCAGGCGTTCGTGAGCGGGCTGTCGGACGAGTCGCGCTATTTCCGCTTCTTCTACCGGCTCCACGAGCTGACTCCGCAAATGCTCGCGCGCTTCACGCAGGTCGACTACGACCGCGAAATGGCGCTGGTCGCCCTGGCCCCCGATCCGTCCGCGAGCGGCGGCCAGAAATTCGTCGCCGTCGCGCGCTACGTCGCGAATGCGGACGGCGAGAGCGCCGAGTTCGCGATCGTCGTCGCCGACGACTGGCAGGGGAAGGGCGTCGCGCGCGGGCTCATGACGAGGCTCGTCGCGTGCGCGCGAAAGCGCGGCTTCGCCCGGTTGGCGGGGTCGGTGCTGCGTAGCAACCACGCGATGCTGCGCTTCACCGCGACGTTCGGATTCGCGGCCGCCGACGATCCCGACGATCCGGAACAGGTGATCGTGTCGCTGCCGGTCGGCGGCGGTCGTGCATGACGCCGATCGAAAGACGCCCGCGTCGGATCGGCTAGACTCGCGAGGTTCACCGCACCAGGAAAGGCAACGCCATGAAGGTCCTGATCGCCACCGACGGATCGCCGTTCTCGAACAGCGCGATCGAGGCGTTCGTCTCGCGATTCGCGTGGTTTCGCCAGGCCCCGTCGATCGAGCTCGTCCACGTCCATCCGACGGTTCCCTACGGACGCGCGGCCGCCTGGGCCGGCAAGGAAACGGTCGAGCGCTACTACGCCGAGGAGAGCGACGCGGCGCTGAAGCCCGCCGGCGACCTGCTCGCCGCGCGCGGCGTCGCGTTCCATCCGGTGAAGCTGGTCGGCGAGCCGGGCCACGAGATCGTCCGGCACGCGGAAACCGCGGGATGCGACCTCATCGTGATGGGCACGCACGGACAGACCGCGATGGCGAACCTGGTGATGGGTTCGGTGGCGACCAAGGTCATCGCGGCGTCGAAAGTGCCGGTGCTCCTGTTGAAATAGCCTCCGACCTCGCGCGTCCCGGTCCCCGGCGCGTCGGCGGCACCAGCGGGATCGACGTCGCGACGATGTCGGCGGTCGGACCGAGCTCGACCACGTTGCGGTAGCCGTAGGCGGCGAGCGCGACGAACGTCGAAAGGTTCAACGACGCGGCGGGCGCCTTGAGCGGGAATGCGAGCGGATCGCCGGCGAAGTTGTTGTTGCAGTAGATCAGGACGCGCGTGGCCAGGTCCGGAATCGCATGCGCGAGCGTCGCGGCAGTGAAATCCGGCAGGCTGAGGGAAACCGCGCCCGCGACATGCCGCGCGTCGTAGGCCTCGCGGCTGCGCGCGTCGAGCACGACCGTCCCCGGCTCCTGCATCATCCGCGCGAACGTCGCTTCGTCGACGCGGCGCGATTCCCGATCGACGGCGGCCGCCTTCGCGATCGCGACGAATCCGTCCATGTCGATCGCCGGGTTGGGCGGCGCCGCCGCTGCGCCGCCGCTGCGAAGCGAAAGCACGACGAGCGTCGTCGCGACGAGCGCGCGCATTGCATCCTCCTGGCCGTTCGGCCGTCGTCGGGTCCTGCGTGCTCAACGCCGCGAGCCGCACGCGCGTTGGCGGCGATGCGGGCGGCCGGACGCCCTTTGGCTCAGTGCGCGAGGAACGACGCGACCGCTGCGACGAACGCCTTCGGCTGCTCGGTGTGCACCGCATGCGCGGCGCCTTCGAGCACGACGCACGCCGCACCGCGAAGCCTGTCAGCGAGCGCGGCGCAATCGACGGGGGAGAACAGCAGGTCCTCGCGTCCCGCGATCACCAGCGCGGGCGCCGCGATCCGCGTCAGGTCCGCGCTTCCGTCGAATGCCGCGATCGCATCGCATTGACGGCGGAACGCGGCGGCGCATTGCGGATACGGATAGTCGATCGCCCAGCGCAGCGCCGCGTCGGCGTTGGCGCGGTCCGACAGGAACCGGCGCGTGAAGATCAGCGCGAACAGGCGGGGGAACCACGATTCGGGGGGTTCGCCCGCGTCGAGCCGGTCGGCCAGGTCGCGAAAGCGCGCGACGCTCCGATCGCCCGGCGCGGCGCCGGTCGCGACCAGAACGAGCCGATCGACGCGCGCGGGATGACGCAGCGCCAGCCGTTGCGCGACGAAGCCCCCCATCGAGTGGCCGAGCACGTGCGCGCGGGCGATGCTCAGGTGGTCGAGCAACGCCGCGCAATCGTCCGCCATCGCGTCGATCGACACCGGGCCGTCCTGCGGCCGCGTGCGGCCCGCGCCGCGGTTGTCGGGCGTGATCGCGAGGAAGCGCGATGCGAGCGGCTCGCCCACGGTGAGCCACGACGAAGCATCGGACGCGAGGCCGGCGACGAGCAGGAGCGGCGGCCCGTTGCCGCGCAACGCGTAGTGGAGCGACAGGCCGGGACGATCCAGCGTCGCCATGCGGGTCAGCGCGAAGCGGAAGGGCCACCGGCCCGGCCGACGGCGATCGACCGCGGCGCCATCTCAACCCGGTGCGGCGCGCGCCGTGCCCGCGCGGCGGCTCTCCACCATCGCGCGCCAGCGTTGCACCAGCTCGCGGCGCTGCGCCTCGATCTCGGCGGGAAACGCGCTGTCGCGCGGCTCCGCGGGCGGCACGCGGTAGTCGCCCGCGCCGAGGCCCAGCGCATCCGCGATCTGCACGATCGTCCCGCGCTGGTCGGCGACGAAATCCTCGTATCGCACGGCGATCGGATCGATCCGCCGGCTGGAGAACAGTTCGCGCCAGTACTGGTTGTGAAGGCGGATCGAGCGATCGCAACTGTCGAGATGGGCGGGATCGCCCCACGGGATGTCGGACCGCGGAGGCGTCGACACCCGGCCGTCGAAATCCCAGATCCCCGTGCGGTGGGAAAGGTGCAGCGAGACCGCTTGCTGCGCGACATCCTCGCGGTGGAGGAAGACCAGAACGCTGCGCCCGAGGAGCTCGACCTTGATCGCGCTGCGCCGGCCGACGTACTGGGTCCAGAGCAGCTTCGTGCCGAAGGCACCGTTTCGCGTCGTGCGCCGGGCGCGCAACCGGTTGAGATACGCGCGGGTGTCGCGCGGGTCGACCTGCCATCGCGCGCAGAGCGGGGTCGCGTGCAGAAAGTTGAAGTACTCGCTCGGTACGCCGATGCCGGCGTTGACGAGCTGACGGCAAAGGAGCCACGAGCCGGATCGCGGCGTCGTGCAGATGACGAACGACCGGATGTCTTCGCGCGACGCCGGCGACGGTTGGTCGAACCGCGCGTCGTCGAGATCGAACTCCGGCATCTTTTCGTACGGTGTCGCGTCGTCCATCGGCCGCCTGCCACTCGTTGCACGAATCCGTGTCGATGCGTTCGCCGCGCCGCCGCCGCGGGCCATGGCGCGCCGGGCGCGGCGCGCACCCGCGCCGGCTTTCGACCGTCGCCACTTTAGCGTACGCCGCGCGATCGGAGAACCGGACCTAAGCTGCGATTCGATACAATGATCGCCGGGGCGTCGAAATCGCCGCGGCGTCCCCGCCGCGCGATCCTCGGGCGCCCGCCCCCTGCCGCTGCGATGCCTCCCGCCACCGTCGACTCCCCGCAGGCCTGGCGCCGCCTGGCGCTCGCGCTCCTGCTCTCCACGATCGGCGGCGTCGGCATGTGGTCGGTCGTCGTCGCGCTGCCCACGGTCCAGCAGGAATTCGGCGTCGCGCGCGCCGCGGCGTCGTTCCCGTACACGATGACGATGCTGGGGTTCGGCCTCGCGGGCATGGCGCTCGGCCGCTGGTCGGATCGCGTCGGTATCCGCATCCCGGTCCTCGCCGCGTCGGCGACGCTCGGCGCCGGCTACGTGCTGTCCGGCTACTCGACCACGCTGTGGCAGTTCGCGCTCGCGCAGGGCCTTCTGATCGGCGTGGGCAGCTCGGTGACGTTCGGCCCGCTGCTCGCGCACGTGTCGATGTGGTTCGCGCGGCGTCGCGGCGTCGCGGTCGCGATCGTCGCCAGCGGCAACTACCTGGCCGGCGCCGTGTGGCCTCCGATCGTCCAGCACTTCATCGCGACGGCGGGATGGCGCGCGACCTACCTCGGCATCGGCGTGTTCGTGCTCGCGACGATGCTGCCGCTCGCGCTGCTGTTGCGTCGCGCGCCGCCCGCGCACGCGCCCCGCACCGACGCGGGCAGGGTCCACGGCGGAACACCGCAGTCGCTGGGCCTCAGCGCCAACGGACTGCAGGGCCTGCTCGTCGTCGCCGGGCTCGCCTGCTGCGTCGCGATGGCGATGCCGCAGGTGCATATCGTCGCGTACTGCGGCGACCTCGGGTACGGCCCCGCGCGCGGCGCGCAGATGCTCTCGCTGATGCTCGCGTGCGGCATCGTGAGCCGCATCACGTTCGGCCACATCTGCGATCGCATCGGCGGGCTGCGCACGCTCCTCGTCGGCGGCGGCCTGCAATGCGTCGCGCTGCTGCTGTTCCTGCCGTTCGACGGGCTCGTGTCGCTGTTCCTGATCTCGGCGCTGTTCGGGCTGTTCCAGGGCGGCATCGTGCCGTCGTACGCGATCATCGTCCGCGAGTACTTCCCGCCCGCCGAGGCGGGCGGGCGCATCGGCCTTACGATCTTCGCGACCGTGGTCGGCATGGCGCTGGGCGGCTATCTGTCGGGCGCGATCTTCGACCTCACCGGCTCGTACCGCGCGGCGTTCCTCCACGGCATCGCGTGGAATTTCGTGAACGTGTCGATCGCTTCGTGGCTGCTCCTGCGGTCGCGCCCACGGCCGGCGATGGCGTAGCCCGCCTGCGGCATCAGCTCGCGGTCGAATCGACCGCGGCGCCGAGCTCCCGCACCATCACGAGGTCGCGCTGGACCTCGTCGCCGAGCACGAAGGCGTGGTCGCCGACCTCCGCGAATCCCGACTTGCCGTAGAACCTTCGCGCGCGCGCGTTGTGCTCCCACACGCCGAGCCACACGCGATCCGCGCGGCGTTCGCGTGCATGCCCGAGCGCCGCATCCATCAGCGCCTGCGCGACGCCGCGTCCATGCCATCGCGCGTCGACGTAGATGCGCTGGATCTCGGCGGGACGATCGGCGACGACGCAGGCAGGCGCGTCGCCCTGGCGCAACTGGGCATAGCCGACGAGCGCGCCGCCGTCATCCGCGACGATCGTCACGCGGCGCGGGTCGGCGATCTCGGCCGCCTGGATCGCCGCGTCGTAGGCGCGCCCGCAATAGAGCCGCATGTTCGCGTCGCTGTTGTGGGGGTCGAACGTCGCGCGGAACGTGCGCTCGGCGAGCGCCGCGAGCGCGGGCGCGTCCATCGCGCGCGCGAGCCGGATCGTGATCGCCGCAGCGGTCGTCGGAACCGGATGCCGGGACACGCGTCGGGGCCGCGGATCGCGCGAACGTCAGTGCAGCGTGGCCGCCGGGCCGGGCATCTGCGCCGGCCGCGCGTCCTCGTCGATCGGAGCGAGGTCGACGACGTTCTCGTCGCCCTCCCAGTCATAGCGCACCGCCGGCAGCACGTCGCGCCCGCGTAGCGTGAGCGCGAGGACGAGGCCGATCACCGCCGCCGCGAGGTGCGTTTCCCACGAGGTGCCGCGCTGGATGGGCATCACGCCCCACACCGACGCCCCGTACAGGAACGCGACGACCATCGAGGCGGCGATCGCGCGCCGGTCGCGGCGAAGCAGCCCGGCCGTGAACACATAGGCGACGAGCCCGTAGACGAGGCCGCTCGCGCCGAGGTGCGTGCCGCCCCGCGCGAGCAGCCACACGGCGAGGCCCGGGCCGATCCAGATCGCCGGCAGCACGATCGGCGTCGCGCGCGGATACAGGTGCAGCATCGCCGTGCCGAGGATCACGAGCGGCAGCGTGTTGGCGATCAGGTGGTCGAAGCCGCCATGGACGAGCGGCGCGAACAGGAGGCCGGCGAGACCCGCCCCCGTGCGCGGCGTCACGCCGAACGGCGCGGCGTCGAGATCGAGCCCCCAGTTCATCAGCTGGACCGCCCACAGGATCGCGACGAACGCGATCGAGATCCGGATCGCGAGGCGGAAGCCCGCGCGCGCGCGCGGCGAGCCGGTGTAGGTGGGGTGCGGGGTTTCGAATCGCATCGGCCGGGCGCCGCAATCCCTCCCGGGATTCGGCGTCGAGACAAGGATAGTCGGTCCGCCGCCGGCGGTTTCAAGGGCGGCAGGGGCCGCGACCGTGCACGGCTCGGTTCGCCGCGGGAAAGTTGCTGCCTTCCTTCCGCGCGCGACGGGAGGAACGGGCGGTCCTGGCCGTCGAACGAAGCCTCCGCCGCGTCCGGGGCGCCGCCAAGCCAACGCCGCGCGCGGGCTCCCCCCATTCCCAAATATATCATTTCGTGATATAAATAGCCGGACGCATCGGATCGCGGTCGCGAGGCTCCTTTGCGGAACGGCGCGGGAACGCGGCGGCCGCGAGATCCATCGAATGCTGCGAATCCGTCGTCGGTATCGACCGGGCGGATCGCGCATCGGGGATGCGGCGGCGCGGCGTGCGTCGGCGGAACGCGAGTCATCGCCTAGACCGGCGCGACATGGGCGCCGTTGCACCCCGGCTGCGAAGCCCGGCAACACCGTTTCCAGGGAGGTTCGCCATGTCATCCCAGTTTCCGTTCGCTGACCCGGCCGCGCGCGAAATGCCTTGTCGTTCCTCGCGGGTCCGCGCGCTTCCGCCCCGTTCGCGGCGTCGCCCGTTCGCGCTCGTCGCGGTGATCGCGTGCGCTTCGATCGCGGGCGCGTGCGGTGGCGAGCGCATCCAGGACCCGGCCGGCGATCCCGCTCTCGTCGCGCAGGGCAGGGCGATCTTCCGCTTCGACACGTTCGGCGACGAGACGCAGTGGACCGACGCGTTGCATATGCACGAGGTGATCCGCGCGGCGGTCGATCCGGTGACCGCGCTGTCGGTCGGGCTGAAAGTCGATGCGGAAGCGTTGCCCGAAGCGGTGGCGCTCGGCATCCGCAGCGGGACGATCGACCTCAGGAACCCCGCGACGACGGTGGCGCTCCTCAAGCTCGATGCGGTCGTCGGCTTGAAGGGCACGGTCGAGAAGGTCGGCGGCGTCGATACGCTGACCCGGGTCGGCGTCACCTGTGCGCTATGCCATTCGACCGTCGACGACTCGTTCGCGCCGGGCATCGGCAGGCGCCTCGACGGCTGGGCGAACCGCGACCTCGATCCCGGCGCGATCATCGCGCTCTCGCCGGCGCTGACCACCGCGCAAAAGGCGGTCTACGCCTCGTGGGGCCGCGGCAGGTACGACCCGCGCTTCAACCAGGATGGAATCAACGGCCCCCAGGTGATTCCGCCGGCGTACGGGCTCGCCGGCATTCATCGCATCACGTCCACCGGCGACGGCGACGACATCGCGTACTGGAACCGCTATGTCGGGGTCACGCAAATGGGCGGGCACGGCACGTTCTCGGACCCGCGCACGGGGGTGAACGTCACGCACGGAAACGACGACCGCATCACCGCGAAGCTTCCTGCGCTCCAGGCGTACCAGTTGAGCCTGGACGCGCCATCGCCGCCGGCGAACAGCTTCGATCCGGCCGCAGCCGCACGCGGAAAGCTCGTGTTCGACGGGGCCGGTCAGTGCGTCCGCTGCCACGCCGGCCCGCGATTCACCGACGCGAACGAACGTCTCCATCCACCCGGCGACGTGGTTGGCGAGCCCGAGCCCGGCGGAGCGCCGAGCTACGCGTCGCGCAGCGCCACCAGGCAGTACCGAACCGCGCCGTTGCGCGGTCTGTGGCAGCACGCTCCCTATTTCCATAATGGCAGCGCGCCGTCGCTGGAGGCGGTCGTGCGCACCTACGACCGGCGTCGGGTCCTGGGATTGACCGAAGGCCAGAAGGCCGACCTGGCGCAGTACCTCCGGTCGCTCTAGCGCCGTCGGGAACGCGGCGCGCGATCCATGCATCCAAACGGTGAAACCAGAGAGGGAACCGATGCAGACCGCACCCGTCGAATCGACCGCCACGATGCCATCCGACCTCGAATGGGCGCGACGCATCGCCGCCGACGACCGCGAGGCGCTCCGCCTCCTGATGCGGCGCCACAACCAGACGCTGTTCCGGATCGCACGCAGCATCGTCAGGGACGACGCCGACGCGGAGGACGCCGTGCAGGAAGCGTGGATCAACGCGTACGGCGCGATCGGCCGGTTCCGCGGCGAGGCGAAGCTCTCGACCTGGCTCACGCGCATCGTGATGAACGAAGCGATCCGCCGGCGACGCAAGAGCGGACGGGCCGCCGAAGTCATCAGCATCGGGCACGATGCCGACCTCGAGGCGTCCGCGGACGACGGCGTCGCGAACGACGCCACGCCTGAGCGCCCCGAGCGCGCGGCGATGCGCGCCGATACGCGCCGGATGCTGGAGGCGGCCATCGACGCGTTGCCCGAGACGTTCCGCGCGGTGTTCGTGCTGCGCGCGATCGAGGAGATGCCCGCCGACGAGGTCGCAGCGATCCTCGCCATTCCGGAAGCCACGGTGCGAACGCGGTTCTTCCGTGCGCGCGGACAGCTCCGCGAGTCGCTCGCGCGCGAGATCGATTTCGCGCTCGAGGACGCTTTTTCTTTCGCCGGTGCGCGCTGCGACCGCATCGTGACCGGCGTGCTGGCCCGGATCGGGGATTGGCCGGGCTGGCGTTGCCTCATGTCCCGCACGATCCACTCACAGGAGAACTGACATGTCGTTCCTGCTCGTTGCGCAACAGCCCGACGCGATCGCCGCACGGCGCGCGTTCCTCGGAAAATCCGGCTTGCTGCTGTCCGGCGCCGCGGTCGCGCTGCTCTCCGGCCGCGAAGCGCTCGCGAAAGGCCAGGCATCGACGGCCGCGGACGTGAGCATCCTCAACACCGCGCTCGGGGCCGAGCTCGAGGCGATCGCGGCCTACCAGCTGGGAGCCGAGAGCGGACTCCTGCAAAAGCCGGTGCTCGATCTCGCCGTCACGTTCCAGGGCCACCACAAGGAGCACGCCGATCTCCTCGCGAAGACGGTGGCGAAGCTCGGCGGCAAGCCGGTGGCCGCCAAGGCCAAGTACGCGTTCCCGGTCGAAACGCTCAAGTCGCAGAACGACGTGCTGCGGTTCGCCGCGACGCTGGAAAAAGGCGCGGTGAGCGCGTACCTCGGCGCGGTGCCGCTGTTCGGCAACCGCGATCTCGCGAAGGCCGCCGCGAGCATCCTCGGCGACGAGGCGATGCACTGGGCGATCCTCCGCAACGCGCTGGGCGAGGTGCCGGTGCCCACGGCGTTCATGTCCTGAGCATGCCGACGTGGTTCCGCACGCTGGCCGCCACCGCGCTCGCGCTCGCGCTCGCCGCGGGCGCGGCCGCGGCGGCGGCTCCGAAAGGCGACGCGCGCGTCGGCGCGACGATCTACGAGCGATGCGCCGCTTGCCACGCGCTCGCCTACGACCGCACGGGCCCGCACCATTGCGGCCTCGTCGGCCGCAGGGCGGGGAGCGTCGAGGGTTTCGCCTATTCGGACGCGATGAAGCGCTCGGGCATCGTCTGGAACGCGCGGACGCTCGACCACTTCCTCGCCAATCCGCTCGCCGTGGTCCCCGGAACGTCGATGGGGTATGCCGGAGTCACCGATCCCGGCGAGCGCGCCGATCTGATCGCGTATCTGGTGGGCGCGAGCAACGCGCCACCCTGCGCGGGACCGCCCTTGACGCGAGGCGCGCCGTGACAGCCGGCGAGGGGTTCGCGTTCAGCCGACGTCGACGGTGAGTCCCGGATCGAACCAGGCGTTCTCGTTCACGCCGTCGGTCGCGTAGCCTCGCGGGTTGCACAGGACGCGCGTGCCGCGAAGGTCGTAGTCGAAGCTGTCGTGCAGGTGGCCGTGGATCCACAGACACGCGCGTCCGCCGCCGGCGAGTCGCTCCGCGTCGGACACGAACGCGGCGTTGAGCGGCGATCCGGCGAAGCGTGGGTGAATGCTCCTGCGCGACGGCGCGTGGTGCGTGACGACGACGGTCGGGCCGGCATGTCCTCGCGCGAGCCTGGCCTCGAGCCAGGCCGCATGGACGGCGAAACGCGCCGCCGCGTGGGCCGGCGTGAAGAGCGCGTCGCCGGCGTCGTCCACGCGGATGCGACTGAAGTCGCGCACGCTTCGCTGCGCCTCCGCGATCGACGCCGCGCGCCGCTCGCCGTCGCCGTCCAGCATGAAGTCGGTCCACAGTGTGCTGCCGAGAAAACGAACGCCGCCGAGCACGATCTCGTCGTCGTCGAGCAGCGTGACCTCGGTCCCGGCGCAGCGCTCGCGGAGCTCGCGCAGCGTTCCCTCGATGCTCCCGCCGTAGAACTCGTGGTTGCCTGGCACGTAGAGCGCCGGCTTTCGAAGGCCCCGTGCCCACGCCACGGCCTCGGCCGGTCGCGCGAGGTCGCCGGCCAGGACGACGAGGTCGGCGTCGGTCGAGGGGACCGCGAGCGGACCGCGGCTCAGATGCAGATCGGAGAGGACGTGGATGCGCATGCGGGACTCGACGTGGATAATCTATCACAGTATGATGAACGATGCCCCGGAAGCCCCCGCTCCTGCGCGCCGGAAAACCGCGGATGTCGAAGACCCAGCTCGAGGCGCTCGCCGGCTTCCGCTACCGGCTGCGCCGGTTCCTCCGCACCAGCGAGGAATTGACGCACGCGCACGGCGTGACGCCGTTGCAGTACCAGCTGATGCTCCAGATCCACGGCTATCCGGGGCGCGACTGGGCGACCGTCGGCGAGCTCGCCGAGCGCCTGCAGGCGAAGCATCACGGCGTCGTCTCGCTGGTCACGCGTTGCGAGGCGGCGGGGTTCGTGCGCCGCCAGGCGGGCACCGACGACCGGCGCCGCGTCGAGGTCCGGCTGACCGCCCGGGGAAGCGAGCTCCTCGACCGCCTCGCGCATCTGCACCGTGTCGAGCTCCTGTCGTTTCGCGGCGCGCTTTCGGTTCCCGGCCTCACGGCGCCGGAGGATGCCTGAGCCGCCGAGGCGGCTCGTCACGTCGAACCGGATCGATTTGCGCCGCGGTCGGTCACGCGCCGCCACACGAGGCACCGGTTGTTCGCCGGCATCGCGCGATCGTCGACGCGCACGAAGCCTGCGCCGCGCGCGAGCGCGTCGATGGCTTCGACGTCGCGCAGCCCCTGGTGCGGCGCCTTCGCCTTCAGCGCGGCGTCGAACGCGGCGTTGCTCTCGCTCGTGGCGCGGCCGTGCTCGTTGAACGGCCCGTAGATCGCGAGCGTCGCGTCGTCCGCGAGCGCGGCCGGCCATGCGGCGAAGAGGCGCACGACGTCGGGCCACGCGAGGATGTGCAGCGTGTTGGCGCTGAAGGTCGCGTCGAAGCGATCGTCCGGCCAGCGTCCGCCGACGTCGAGCGCGATCGGATCCGGCGTGTTCGGAAGACCGGCTTCGCCGAGCCAGCCGCGGATTCCGGGAAGGTTCTCCGCGCGGTCCGAGCATTGCCACGCGAGGTGCGGCATCGCGGCGGCGAAATGCACGGCGTGCTGGCCGGTGCCGCTGCCGATCTCGAGCACGCGCCGGCGGTCGGCGAAGTGCTCGCGCAGCACCGCGAGGATCGGGTCGCGGTTGCGATCGCAGGCCGGGGCGTAGGGCTTGTCCATGCGGCGCGGGGTCGTCGCGGCGCCGGATGCCGCGCAGGGCATTGTCGCGCGAAACGGCGCCGCGCACGAGCGATCGCGCCCATCCGTCGTCCCGCATTCCCGTGTTTGCGCGTCCGGCCGCTACAATGGCGTGCCGGCCCGATCCGGGCTTCCTCGCTGCGAGCGCGCACCGCATGAACGACGCCGACAACCCGCTGTTGCAACCCTGGACCGGACCGCTCGGCCTTCCGCCGTTCGGGCGCTTCGGGACCGAGCACTTCGCGCCGGCGTTCGACGCGGCGATGCGCGAGCACCGCGCCGAGGTCGCCGCGATCGCGGGAAATCCGGAGCCGCCGACCTTCGCGAACACGGTTGCCGCGATCGACGCCTGCGGGCGCGCGTACGCGCGCGTCGGCGCGATCTTCCACAACCTCGCGGCGTCGGAGACATCGCCGGCGCTTCAGGCGGTCGAGCGCGAGATGGCGCCGAAGCTGGCCGCGCACGACCAGGCGATTCTCCTCGACGCCACGCTCTTCGCGCGGCTCGACGCGTTGCACGCGCGGCGCGACGCGCTCGGCCTCGCGCCCGAGGAGAAGCGCCTGCTGGAGCGCCTGCACCTCGATGGCTCGATGGCCGGTGCGCGTCTCGCGGCGGACGCGCGTCGCCGCGCCGCCGAGATCGCCTCGGAAGTCGCGGTGCTCACGACGACGTTCCGCCAGAACATCCTGCACGACGAGGCCACGCACGGCCTCCTGTTGCGCAGCGAATCCGACCTCGCGGGGCTGCCCGGCTGGTTGCGCGAGGCGGCCCGCGAGGCCGCGCGCGGGCGCGGCGATGTCGACGGATGGTGGATCCCGATCTCGCGCTCGCTCGTCGTGCCGTTCCTCGAATGGTCGGAGCGACGCGACCTTCGAGAGCGCGCGTTCCGACTGTGGACCCGGCGCGGCGAGCTCGACGCGGCGCACGACAACCGGGCGGTCGCTCGCCGGATCCTGAAGCTTCGCAACGAGCTCGCGAACCTGCACGGCTGTCGCGACTTCGCCGACTACGCGCTCGTCGACCGGATGGCGAAGACGCCGGCGGCCGTCGCGCGGCTCCTGAAGCGCGTCTGGGGGCCCGCGAAGGCCAAGGCGGCGGTCGAGCGCGACGCGCTGTTGGCGATGGCGCGCGCGTCGGGCGCGACGCACGCGATCGAGCCGTGGGACTGGCGCCACTACGCCGAGAAGGTGCGTCGCGAGCGCTACAGCGTTGACGACGCCGAGGTGAAGCCGTATTTCACGCTCGACCGGATGCTCGAGGCCGCATTCGATTGCGCGGGCCGGCTGTTCGGCATCCGGTTCGTCGCGCGCCCGGATCTTCCCGCCTACCACCCCGACGTGCGCGTCTACGAGGTGCAGGACGCGCAAGGCGGTGCCGTCGGCGCGTTCCTCTCCGACAACTTCATGCGCCCGACCAAGCGCGGCGGCGCGTGGATGTCGAACTACCGCGACCAATCGCGCGCGAACGGCGCGCTGCCGATCGTCGTCAACAACAACAACTTCGCGAAGGCGCCGGACGGCGAGGCGACGCTGCTGTCGGCCGACGACGTGCGCACGCTGTTCCATGAATTCGGCCACGGGCTCCACGGGATGCTCTCCGACGTCACCTACGAGCGGCTGTCCGGCGCCAACGTGCTGCGCGACTTCGTCGAGCTGCCCTCGCAGCTCTACGAGCATTGGGCGTTCGAGCCCCAGGTGATGAAGAAGCACGCGCGCCACGCGACGACCGGCGCGCCGATTCCCGATGCGCTGATCGAGCGGCTGCGCGAGGCGCGCCGGTTCAACCAGGGGTTCGAGACGGTCGAGTACGCGTCCTGCGCACTCGTCGACATGGCGTTGCACGCCGTCGAGGATCCCGAGGCGGTCGACATCGAGGCGTTCGAGCGCGAGGAGCTCGCTCGCATCGGCATGCCGCGCGAGATCGCGATGCGCCACCGATTGCCGCATTTCGACCACCTGTTCGCCGGCAACGGTTACGCGGCGGGCTACTACGTCTACCTGTGGGCCGAAGTGCTCGACGCCGACGCGTTCGAGGCGTTCGTCGCGTCCGGAAACGTGTTCGATCCGGCGCTCGCGGCGCGGCTCAAGCGCTGCATCTATTCGGCCGGCGCGACCGTCGACCCCGCCGCCGCGTACCGGGCGTTCCGCGGTCGCGATCCCGCGATCGAGCCGATGCTCGCCGACCGCGGCCTCGTCGGCGCGGACGCGATCGCGTAGCGCTCGGTTCGGAGTCGTCACGCGATGAGCGAGCCGCGCCGATGAACGTCACGCTGGTCGGATCGCGCTACTTCGGCGGCGCGGTCCTCGACGCGCTCGTGAAGGACGGCGCGACCATCGCCCGCGTCGTCGCGCCGGCCGCCGACGACCGGCTCGCGATCGCCGCGGGCAAGGCGGGTATCCCGCTCCATCTGCTCGACAATCCGAAGGTCGTCCCCGCCGAGGCGATTCCCGAACGAACCGGCCTCATCGTCGCCGCGCACACGCATGCGCGCGTGAGCAACGAGGCGCTCGCGCGCTCGCGGCTCGGCGGCATCGGCTACCACCCGTCGCTGCTGCCGCGGCATCGCGGCATCGCCGCGGTCGAATGGACGGTCATGGAAGGCGACCCGATCGCCGGTGGATCGGTCTACCACCTCGCCGACGGCTGGGACGCGGGCGCGATCGCGTTGCAGGACTGGTGTTTCGTGGGCAAGGGCGAGACCGCGCGCGAATTGTGGGAGCGCGCGCTCGCGCCGATGGGTCTCGACCTCCTGAAGCGCGTCGTGCGCCACGCCGCCGAGCATGGCGCGTTGCCCGCGCGCAAGCAGGACGAGCGCTTCGCGACGCGCGCCCCGATGATCCGACCCACCGTCAAGGTGACCGACGATCATCCCGCGAAGGCCGCGTCGCTGGTCGTCACGGTGATCGGTGCCGACCGGCCCGGCCTCGTGCGCCTGCTGGCCGAGCGCGCCAGGGCGTTCGAAGCCAACTGGACGGCAAGCCGCATGGCGAACCTCGCCGGGCAGTTCGCCGGCATCGTTCATCTCGACGTGCCGCCGGCCAACGTCGACGCGCTCGCGAGCGCGCTCTCGTCGCTCGAGTCCTCCGGCTTGCGCGTCGTCATCGCCCGCAGCGATTCGGCCGTGCCGCCGGCTGGCCGGCGCATCGTGAAGCTCGAGCTCGCGGGCATCGACCGTCCGGGCATCGTGCGCGACCTGTCGACGACCCTCGCCGAACGCGGCGTCAGCATCGAGGACCTGCACACCGAGGTCGTCGACGGCGCGTCGACCACCGAGCACCTGTTCCGCGTGCGCGCGCTGCTGTTCGTTCCCGATGCGCTGTCGAGCGAGGCGCTGCGGCAGGGCCTCGGCTCGTTCGCGAGCGAGATGAAGATGGACCTCGCGCTCGGCGAACGCGACCAGGCGCCGCTGGCGCGCGCCTGACGCTTCCCGCGTCGCGCGTCCCCCCGATCGAACCCGATGGCCACGGGCCTCCTCGCGCTGCTCGACGACATCGCGAGCATCCTCGACGATGTCGCGTTGCTCACGAAGGCCGCGACCACGAAGACCGCGGGCGTCCTCGGCGACGACCTCGCGCTCAACGCGCAGCAGGTGAGCGGCGTGCGCGCCGACCGCGAGCTGCCGGTCGTGTGGGCGGTCGCGAAGGGCTCGGCCGTCAACAAGGCGATCCTCGTGCCCGCCGCGCTCGCGATCAGCGCGCTCCTGCCCAAGGCCATCGTCATCCTGCTGATGGTCGGCGGCGCCTGGCTCTGCTACGAGGGGTTCGAGAAGCTCGCGCACCGTTTCCTGGGCGATGGCGACAAAGTAGGCGAGCGCGAGAAGCTGCGCCGGGCGCTCGCCGACCCTTCCGCCGACCTAGTCGCGATCGAGAAATCGAAGATCAAGGGCGCGGTGCGGACCGACTTCGTGCTGTCCGCCGAGATCATCGTGATCTCGCTCGGGACCGTCGCCGACGCGGCGTTCGGCACGCAGGTGCTCGTGATGAGCGGCATCGCGGTCCTGATGACCGTGGGCGTCTATGGCATCGTCGCCGCGATCGTCAAGCTCGACGACGCCGGCCTCTGGCTACGCCGGCGCGAAGGCGACGGCGCGTGGACGCGCATGCAGCGCGCGCTCGGCGGTGCGATCCTGGGTTTCGCGCCCTGGCTCATGAAGGCGCTGGCGGTCGCCGGCACCGCGGCGATGTTCCTGGTCGGCGGCGGCATCCTCGTCCACGGCCTCCCGTTCCTGCATGGCCCGGTCGACGCGCTCGCGGAGGCCGCGGGAGGCGTCTCGCCCGGCGGTCCGTTGCTTCATGCGCTCGCCCCGATGGCGGCGAACCTGCTCGCCGGCGTGGTCGCGGGCGCGCTGCTGGTGGGCGCTGCGGCGATCGTCAAGCGCCTCGCGAAATAGTTCGTCTACCGGGTTTCACCGGCAAAGGCGGTCCGCTGCGCGTCCGCGCGAAAGGCCGCATCCGACGCCGCGGGCGCGGCATGGCACAATCGGCGCAAGTCGCGGCGCCCGCCGCAGATTTCGTAGGGGACGACGGGGATCATGAATGCCGCATGACGTCACGCTGATCGCCACGTTCGCGGTTGGCTTCGTCCTCGCGTTCATCTTCGGCACGATCGCCAACCGGCTCCGATTGCCACCGCTGGTCGGCTACCTCGTTGCGGGGGTCGTCATCGGCCGCTTTGCGAGTGGCATGGTCGCGACGACCGCCATTGCGGGCCAGCTCGCCGATATCGGCGTGATTCTGCTGATGTTCGGCGTCGGGCTGCATTTCTCGGTCGCCGACCTCATGGCGGTGCGGCGGATCGTGCTCGTCGGGCCGGTCGTGCAGATCGCGATCGCGACCGCTATCGGCGCTGCGATGGCAACGCTGTGGGGCTGGCCGCTGGGCGGCGGCATCGTGTTCGGTCTCTGCCTGTCGGTCGCGAGCACGGTCGTCGTGCTCAAGGGCCTCGAGGAGCGCAACGAGGTCGCGGTGGTCAACGGACGCATCGCCATCGGCTGGCTCGTCGTCGAGGACCTCACGATGGTGCTCGTGCTGGTCCTGCTGCCCGCGGTCGCCGGCGCGCTGGGGGGCACCGTGCCAGGCGACGCGGCAGGCGCAGGCAGCGAGAGCCTCGCGCTTTCGCTCGTCATCACGCTGGCCAAGGTCGGGGCGTTCGGAGCGATCGTGCTGGTGGGCGGGCCGCGCGCGCTGCCCTGGCTTCTGCGCCAGGTCGCCCGCACCGGCTCGCGCGAGCTCTTCACGCTCGCGGTGCTCACGCTGTCGATCGGCATCGCGTTCATCTCCGCGGAGCTGTTTGGCGTCTCGTTCGCGCTCGGCGCGTTCTTCGCCGGGGTCGTCCTCAACGAATCGGACCTGTCGCACAAGGCGGCGGCCAACACGCTGCCGCTGCAGGACGCGTTCGCGGTGCTCTTCTTCGTGTCGGTCGGCATGCTGTTCGACCCGTGGATCGTCGTGCGCGAGCCGTGGATGGTCGCAGGCGTGCTGATCTTCGTTCTCGCGGTCAAGGCGATCAACGCGGCGATCATCGTTCTGGCGATGGGCTACCCCGCGGGAATCGCTTTTTACGTCTCCGCCGCCATCGCGCAGATCGGCGAGTTCTCGTTCATCCTCGCCGGTCTCGGTATCAGCTACGCGTTGCTGCCGCCGGAAAGCCTGTCGCTGCTTCTCGCCGCGTCGATCGTATCGATCACTCTGAACCAGCTCGCGTTCGTCGCGAAGGACCGGCTGGTCGCGTTCGTGCGCGCAACACCCGGCCTCAAGGCATTCCTGGAGGATTCGCGCGCTCCCCGGCTCGCGATGCTCAAGCAGGACCTCGAGAGCGCGCGGCTCGCCGCCGACGCGAAAGCGGCCGAGCACAAGACGGTGACGCCCGAGGAACTCGTCGACCGCTTCCCGATGTTTGCCGGGCTCACGCCCGAGCAGCGCGAGGTCGTGCTGCTGCACTTCGTGCCGCACAGTGCCCAGCCCGGCGAGCGCATCATCCACCGCGGCGATGTGGCCGATGCAGCCTATTTCGTGTCATCCGGGGAGGTCGAGGTCGCGGTGTCGGGACAGCACATTCGCCTCGGGCCGGGCAGCTTCTTCGGCGAGATGGCGCTGATCAGCGGAAATCCGCGCTCGGCCGACGTGACGGCGCTCGACTACAGCAAGTTCCTCAAGCTCACGACCGACGACTTCAACGTGATCCTGAGCCGCTATCCCGACATCAAGGCGCAAATCGTCGACCAGGCGGAGAAGCGGGTCGAGATGAACCGGCGCCAGGCGGAGCAGGCGGTCGAGACCGCGAAAGCGGCGCTCGGCGACGACGCCGCCGAGCGATAGGCGCTCGGGCGCGCTAGGGCCTGTTAGCGCACCCGGGGCACTCGCGCCCATGCCGCGCTGGCCGCAGGGCGAGGCGCGAGTGCGGAAGTGTGCTTGCTGCACACGACAGGCGAGCAACAACGCCCTGCGGCCAGCACGGCACGGGCCCTCCGGGTGATCATTCGGAAACGCCCGTCCACGTCGTTGCACATCCTCGCCATAGAGGCACTTTTGCTTGCGGCGTGCGCCTCGATGGCGGCCGTTTCCCAACGTCACGCGAGCGTCCCGGGTGCGCTAACAGGCCCTAGATCAGGATCAGCGTCGCAAGCCCGAGGAACGCGCCCATGCTGACGACGTCGGTCGCCGTCGTCAGGAAGATCGACGACGCGGTGGCCGGATCGGCGCCGAGACGCTGCAACGTCGTCGGCACGAGCACGCCCGCGACGCCGCTGATCACGCACGCGACCACCATCGCGAGGAACGTCACCACCCCGAGCATCAGCGCCTGCGGATTGCCCGACATCCACGCGTAGACGAACATGCCGGCGCCGGCGGTGACTCCGACGAGCGCGCCGTTGCAAAGGCCGAGGATCGCCTCCTTGGTCGCCGCGACCGGCGCTCCGCCGGGCTTGAGCTCGCCGAGCGTCATCCCGCGCAGCGTGACGGCGAGCGCCTGGCATCCGGTATTGCCTGACTGGCCCGCGAGCACCGGCAGGAACACGGCGAGCAGCACGATCTTCTGCAGCGTTCCCTCGAACACCCCGACGACCGCCGCCGCGACGAACGCCGTCAGCAGGTTGAGTTGCAACCATGGGTGGCGGAACAGGAGGCTGCGCGGCCACGGGGTCGCGAGCCGCTCCTCCTTGGTCACGCCGACCATCGCGCCCGCCTGCGCGGACAGCTCGACCGTCTGCGCCTCGAACATCGCCGCGCCGCGGACGGTTCCCTTGAGTCGGCCTTCGTCGTCGACGACCGGATAGACCGGATAGTGCTTGTCGAGCGTGAGCTTCATCGCGTCGATGAGCGGCATCGTCGTCTTCAGAGCGAACACCGACTTCAGCATCACGTCGCCGAGCGTCTGCGTGTGCTCGGAGAACAGGAGGTCGCGCATCGTGATCACGCCGACCAGCTTGCCGTCGGCCTCGAGCACCCATGCGTAGGTGATGAACGCCTGCTTGACGAGCTCGCGGATCGACTCGATCGCCTCGCCGACCGTCTGCTGCGGCAAGAACACCGCGAGCGGCGGCTCCATCATGTTGCCGATCGAATCCTCGGGATACGGCGAGGTGCTCGATTTCTTGGACTTCTTGCGCAGGCGCATGGGTGTCCCCGATCGGCGCGTAAGTGCAGGGAATCACCGGCCGCGGTCGCGTACGAGACGGCGACCCACGTCGGCTTGTGCGCGTTATACCGCAACCACGGCGCTTGCGGTCCGCCAGCCTGACCTGCGGTCCGCAGTCAGCGGTCGGCGCCGGTGTCCGGCGGCGGCGCGACGACGGCGGCCGGTACCGGCTCCGAGCCCTCCGCCGGCACGCTCGCTTCGCCCGCGTGCGCGGCGTGCGAGATCACGAGGAGCTCGAGCGCCGCGAGCACCGTCGCGTTCTGCGCCTCGAGCTGCTTGTCGCGCGAGCTCGCGCCGCACATCGCCGTGCAGAAGAGGTTGGTCGGGCTTTCGAAGTCACAGTGCGACGCGCCGGCGATCTTGACCGCCCGGAGGAGCCGCGGGACCGCGTTGGCGAGCGAGCGGCCGCTCGAGAACAGGTTGCACGCCGATGCGTCGCCGAGAAGCACGACCGCGGGCGCGTCGAGC
>JBDTNO010000026.1:0-22468 GCA_039933715.1 Betaproteobacteria bacterium | reverse complement strand
GAGTTTCACCAACGTCAAGACGTACTCGCTGCCATGGTGACCCGCACCGTACCCCTGGTACCACGTACGTGCCACGTACCCGCCGGTACGTGGCACGTACGTGGTACCGGAGGTGGCGTTCACGTTTTCGATTTCGCGGCGAAGGAGGCCCGTACGCCGAAATGAACGATCCGAAGCCGCCAGCGGACCTCGCCGCCGAAGGCGACATCAACCTCTCGCCGCTTCGCCGGGCGTGGGAACGCGATCACGTGCGCGGGCGAACGCGCGCGCTCCTCGACCGCGACGCCGAAGCCTACCTGCACCAGTCGCTGTCGACACCCTGCTTCGACGCGCTCGTCGAGGCCGAGGGCATCTGGCTCGTCGACGCGGAAGGCCGGCGCTTCATGGACTTCCACGGCAACAACGTGCACCAGGTCGGCTACCGCCATCCGCGCGTCGTCGACGCGGTGAAGCGCCAGCTCGACACGCTGCCGTTTTCGCCGCGCCGCTTCACCAACGAGGCCGCCGTCGAGCTCGCCGAGCGCCTCGGCGCGCTCGCGCCCGATCCGCTCGGCAAGGTCCTGCTGGCTCCCGGCGGCACGCTCGCGATCGGCATGGCGCTGAAGCTCGCGCGCGTCGCGACCGGCCGCCACAAGACGATCTCGATGTGGGATGCGTTCCACGGCGCCTCGCTCGATGCGATCTCGATCGGCGGCGAGGCGATGTTCCGCCGCGACATGGGACCGTTGCTGCCGGGCACCGAGCACGTTCCGCCCTGCGACCCGCGCGCATGCCGTTTCGGCTGCGGCGGCACCTGCGACGCGCGCTGCGCCGATTACGTCGAGTACGTGCTCGGCAAGGAAGAAGACGTCGCCGCCGTGATCGTCGAGACGATCCGCTGCACCGACGTGCAGATTCCTCCGCCGTCGTACTACCGGCGCCTGCGCGACGCCTGCGACCGCCACGGCGCGCTCCTGATCCTCGACGAGGTGCCGATCGGCCTCGGCCGGACCGGCACGATGTTCGCGTTCGAGCGGTACGGGATTGTTCCCGACATGGTCGTGCTCGGCAAAGGACTCGGCGGAGCGGTATTCCCGATGGCCGCGCTGATCGCGCGCCGCGACCTCGACGTCGCCGGCGATCGCGCGCTCGGCCATTACACGCACGAGAAATCCTCGGTCGGCTGCGCCGCGGCGCTCGCGACGCTCGACGTGATCGAGGACGAGGGCCTGCTCGAGCGGTCCCGAACGCTGGGAAAGCGCGCGCTCGAGCGGATGCATGCGCTCGCCGACCGGCATCCGCTCGTGGGCGACGTGCGTGGAGCCGGGCTACTGCTCGGCATCGAGCTTGTCCGCGCCGACGGTTCCCCCGCACGCGAGGAAGCCGAGCGCGTCATGTACGGCTGCCTCGCCCGCGGGCTGTCGTTCAAGATCGGCCAAGGAAACGTGATCGCGCTGTCTCCGCCGCTGGTGATCGCCGAGGCCGACCTCGACCGCGCGTTCGAAATCCTCGATGACGTGCTCGAGGACGTCGGGCGCGGAACCCCGGCGAACTAGGACCCAGTGCAGACCCTGCTCAACCTGCTGGCTGGCGTCTCGCTGCTCGTCTGGGGCACGCACATCGTGCGCACCGGCATCCTGCGACTCTACGGCGGCGATCTCCGCCGCGTCCTGCGCCGCAGCGTGGCGCGCAACCGCTTCGCGGCCTTCACCGCCGGCGTCGGCGTCACCGGGCTCATCCAGAGCTCGACGGCGACCGCGCTGATCGTCGCCGCGTTCGCCGGGCAGGGGCTCATCACGACCACCCAGGCGCTCGCGGTGATGCTGGGCGCCGACGTCGGCACGTCGATCGTGACCGTCGTGCTCTCGTTCGACATGTCGTGGCTCGCCCCCCTCCTGATCTTCAGCGGCGTCGTGATGTTCCTCGCGCGGCAGTCGACGCCGGTCGGCCGCTTCGGCCGCATCCTGATCGGCCTGGGCCTCATCCTGTTCGCGCTCCAGTGGATCCGCGTCGCCGCGCAGCCCATCGTCAGCGCGGCTGGCGTCAAGGTCCTTTTCGCCTCGCTCACCGGCGACGTGCTGCTCGACGTGCTGGTGGCCGCGCTCGTCACGATCCTCTGCTACTCGAGCCTCGCCGTCGTGCTGCTGGTCGCCGCGCTCGCGCAACTCGGCGTCATCTCGCCGCCGGTCGCGCTCGGACTCGTGCTCGGCGCGAACCTCGGCAGCGGAATGCTCGGCATGCTGTCGACGCTGCGCTCGCCTCCCGAAGCGCGGCGCGTGACGCTCGGCAACTTCCTGTTCAAGCTGATCGGCTGCGTGATCGCGATCCCGCTCGTCAATCCGCTGCTGCGGCTGGTCGAGTCGATGGTGCTCGACGCCGGCCAGGAAGTCGTCGCGTTCCACCTGCTTTTCAACATCGGCATCGCGCTCGCGTTCATCTTCTGGACGCACGCGATCGCGCGCGTCGCAGAGCGCCTGCTGCCCGCGCGTCCTATCACCGCCGATCCCGCCAAGCCGCGCCACCTCGACCCGTCGGCGCTCGAAACGCCGACCCTCGCGATCTCCAACGCGGCGCGCGAGGCGATCCGCATCGGCGACATCGTCGAGCAGATGCTCACCGGCATGCTGACGGTGCTGAAGACCAACGACCGCGCGCTCTCGCGCCATTTGCGCGAGATGGACGACGTCGTCGACTCGCTCTACACGGCGGTCAAGCTCTACCTGACGCAAATCTCGCGCGAGGCGCTCGAGGAGCGCGAAGGCCGGCGCTGGACCGACATCGTCTCGTTCACGATCAACCTCGAGCAGGTCGGCGACATCATCGAGCGCATCTTGTCCGACATCGAGGACAAGAAGATCGACAAGGGCCGCAACTTCTCCGAGGCCGGCATGACCGAGATATGCGACCTGCACACGCGGCTGGTCGCCAACCTGCGGCTCGGCATGAGCGTGTTCCTCAACGGCGATCTCAAGAGCGCGCAGGAGCTGCTCGCGCAAAAGGTTCTGTTCCGCGACCTCGAGCGCGCGTACGCGGACTCGCATCTCGGGCGGCTCGCCGGCAACACGGTCGAGAGCATCGAGACCAGCTCGCTGCACCTCGACCTCATCTCCGACATGAAGCGCATCAACTCGCACGTCTGCTCGATCGCCTACCCGATCCTCGAGCAGGCCGGCGTGCTCGCGCACACACGGCTCAAGAGCGCCGCGGGCGACGGCGAGCCGGTCGAAGGCGACGGTCGCGGCCCGCGCTGGTCGAAGGGCAAGCCCACCGCCGCCTGAACCGTTGGTCCCGACGGAAATCACGCTTCCAGTCACGCTCGCGGTCCTTTGCGCCGGGTTCCTGCACGCGTTGTGGAACGCGATGCTGAAGTCGGCGGCGGGCGAGCCTTTGCTCGACCTCGCGCTGATCGTCGCGGGATCGAGCGCCGTCGCCTTCGTGCTGCTGCCGTTCGTCCCGGTCCCGGTCCGCGAAGCGTGGCCGTACATGGCGCTCTCGGCGCTGATCCACTTCGCCTACTACGTGACGCTCGCCGGCGCGTACCGGCGCGGCGACCTGTCGTTCGCCTACCCGCTGATGCGCGGCGTCGCGCCGCTGATCGTCACCGTGCTCGGCGTCGCATTCCTCGGCGAGCACCCGACCGGCGCGACGCTCGCGGGCATCGCGCTGATCTCGCTCGGCATCGTCGTCATCGCCTGGTTCGCGAGCGGAAAGCACACGCCCGCCGCCGCCGGCTGGGCGCTCGCGAATGCGCTGATCATCGCGCTGTACACGCTCGTCGACGGCGCAGGCGCCCGAGTGTCGGGCAGCGCAGCCGGCTACGTCTGCTGGCTCATCTTCCTCGAAGGGCTGCCGTACCTTGCCTCGATCTACGCGACGCGCGGCCGCGCTTCCGTGGACTACCTGAAGCGGCGCTGGCGCCGCGGCATCATCGGCGGGGCGGCGAGCCTCGCCGCGTACGGCATCGCATTGTGGGCGATGACGCAGGCGCCGGTCGCCGTCGTCGCCGCGCTGCGCGAAGTGTCGGTGTTGTTCGCCGCCGCGATCGGGGCGTTCGTCCTGAAGGAAAGCCTCGGATGGAAGCGCATGGCGGGGGCGGCGGCGGTGGTCGCGGGGATTGCGGCGTTGAGGCTATGAAAGGCGGCGGTATGACCACACGTACCTGTGCCGGGATCGAGGCAGGAAGCGGGCGCCACTTGGACCCTGCTCCAAGGCGATGGTCGGCGGGCTGCGGTCGGAACGCCGGTGCCAACCTCGCGCACGCGGCGCAGGTCGTGGCCAACGTTCAACGCCACTTCGCGTACCACCGACCGCCGACCGCCTTCTTTTCCGCGCAGGACCACGGCGTATGAGCTCCCCCATCCCTTCACGCGTGCAAGCCATCATCGTCGGCGGCGGCATCGCCGGCTGCTCGACCGCTTACCACCTCGCGAAGCTCGGTCGGCGCGACGTCATGCTGCTCGAGCAGGGCAAGCTCACCTGCGGGACGACGTGGCATGCGGCCGGGCTCGTCGGCCAGCTTCGCGCGACGCGCAACGCGACGCGCATGAGCCAGTACGGCATCGAGCTCTACGCGTCGCTCGAGAAGGAAACCGGCCTCGCCACCGGCTGGAAGCCGTGCGGGTCGCTCAACGTCGCGAAGACGCCCGAACGGCTCGTCCTGCTCAAGCGCCAGATGGCGCGCGCGAAAAGCTTCGGCATCCCGTTCGAGTTCATCTCGCCGGCGGAAGCCGCGAAGATCGCGCCGATCCTGCGCACCGACGACCTTTCCGGCGCCGTGTGGATCCCCGGCGACGGCAAGGCGAACCCGACCGACCTCACGCAATCGCTGGCACGCGGCGCGCGCAACGGCGGCGTTCGCATCGTCGAGGGCGCGCGCGTCACAAACGTCCGCGCTCGCGCGGGCCGCGTCATCGGCGTCGACGCGATCGTCGATGGCGAAGCGGTCGCGATCGATTGCGAGGTGCTCGTCAACTGCGCGGGGCAGTGGGCGCGCGCGTTCGGCGCGCTCGCGGGCGTCGACGTTCCGCTCTACGCGGCCGAGCATTTCTACATCGTCACCGAAAGGATCGCGGCGGTCACGCCGGACCTGCCGGTGATCCGCGATCCCGACGGCTTCATCTACTTCAAGGAGGAAGTCGGCGGCCTCGTGATGGGCGGCTTCGAGCCGGTCGCCAAGCCCTGGCGCGTCGACCCGATCCCCGAGCATTTCGAGTTCCAGCTCCTCGGCGAGGACTGGGACCAGTTCGAGATCCTGATGCAGAACGCGATCCACCGCGCGCCCTGCCTCGAGACCGCGCAGGTGAAGATGCTGCTGAATGGCCCGGAGAGCTTCACCGGCGACGGCAACTTCATCCTCGGCGAGGCGCCGTCGCTCGCCGGCTACTTCGTGTGCGCCGGATTCAACTCGGCCGGCATCGCGAACTCGGGCGGCGCCGGCAAGCTCGTCGCCGAATGGATCGTCGGCGGCGAGGCGCCGATCGACCTGTGGGACGTCGACATCCGCCGCTTCGCGCCGTTCCACGCGAACCGAAGGCATCTCGCCGACCGCACGGTCGAGTCGCTCGGCCTCCATTACGCGATGCGCTGGCCGCGCGAGGAGCTGACGACGGTGCGGCCGCTGCGCCGCTCGCCGCTCTACGACCGCCTCGCGGCCAAGGGCGCGGTGTTCGGCAGCAAGCTCGGATGGGAGCGGGCGAACTATTTCCTGCCGCAAGGCGAGCGTGTGCCGGCACCGACGCTGGGCACGCCCGGCTGGCTGCCGTGGGTTCTCGACGAGCAGCGCGCCTGCCGCGAGGACGTCGTCGTGTTCGACCAGGCGTCGTTCGCGAAGGCGGTGCTGAAAGGGCGAGACGCGCTCGCGGTGCTGCAGAGGCTGTGCGCGAACGAGATCGACGTGCCGGCCGGCCGGATCGTCTACACGGCGATGCTGAACGCGCGCGGCGGCTTCGAGAGCGATCTCACGATCCTGCGCGCCGCCGAGCGCGAGTTCTTCATCCTGACCGGCTCGGCGCAGGCGACGCGGGACTTCTCGCGCATCGAGCGGCAGATCGGCCCGGACGAGCACGCCTCGCTCGTCGAGGTGACCGGTGCGTACTCGGTGATTTCGGTGATGGGGCCAAAGTCGCAGGCGCTGCTCGAATCGCTTTCCCCCGACCCGCTCGGCCGCGACGCGTTGCCGTTCTCCCATTCGGCGACGATCGACGTCGGCTATGCGCGCGTCCGCGCGGCGCGCATGAGCTACGTCGGCGGGCCCGGCTACGAGCTCACCGTGCCGGTCGAGCAATGCGCGACGCTTTACGACGCGCTGGTCGAGGCGGGCCCGCGCTTCGGGCTGAGGGATGCCGGCTATTACACGATCGACGCCCTGCGCATCGAGGCGGGACGGCGCGCGTGGGGCGCCGAGCTCTCGCCCGACGAGACGCCATGGGAAGCCGGACTGGGCTACGCGGTGAAGCTCGACAAGTCGGCGCCGTTCCTCGGCCGCGAGGCGCTCGTGCGGCAGCGCGACGCGGGCGCGAATAAGCGCCTCGTCGTCTTCACGTTCGACGATCCCTCGGCGTTCCCCTGGGGCGGCGAGCCGGTGCTGATGGACGGCCGCAACGTCGGCGAGATCACGAGCGCGGGCTACAGCCGAAGATTCGGGCGTGCGGTCGCCATGGGTTACGCACGCGCCGAGGGGCCGCTCACCGACGAGGCGATCCTCGCGGCGCGTTACGTCGTCGACATCGCGGGCGCGATCTTCGCGGTCACACCGCACCTCAAGCCGCCTGCCTGAACCGCGTTAGGTTCGACGCCGGCTCCCGCCTATTTCATGAGGCTCGGGAGCCAGAGCGAGATCGCCGGTACGTAGGTCACGAGCAGGAGCGCGACGCACATCGCGGCGTAGAACGGCCAAAGCTCCTTGCTGACCTCCTCCATCGTCACCTTGCCGATCGCGCACCCGACGAACAGCGTCGGTCCGACCGGCGGCGTGATGAGGCCGATCCCGAGGTTCAGGATCATGATCATCCCGAAGTGCACCGGGTCGATCCCGAGCTTCTGGATCACTGGCATGAAGATCGGGGTGCAGATCAGCAGCATCGGCGCGAGGTCCATGAACGTGCCGAGGATCAGCAGCAGGATGTTCACCAACAGCAGGAAGACGTACTTGTTGTCCGACAGCGACAGGAAAAACGCGGTCATCTTCGCCGGTATCTGCATGATCGCCATCAGGTAGCCGAACGCGACCGAGAAGCCGATCAGCATCATCACCATCGCGACGGTCTTGACGACGCGGTGGACCATCCGCGGCAGCTCGGACCATTTGTAGTCGCGGTAGACCAGGAACGTGACGAGGAACGCGTAGACGCACGCGACCGCGGCCGATTCTGTCGGCGTGAACACGCCCGACAGGATGCCGCCCATGATGATCACGATCGTCCCCAGGCCCCAGAACGCCTCGATGACGATCTTCGGCACACGGGACCACGGGATCGGGTCGCCTTTCGGGTAACCGCGCCGGTACGACGTCAACAGGACCAGCCCGATCAGGCACAGGCCGAACAGCAGGCCCGGGAACACGCCGGCGAGGAACAGCGCCGCGACCGACACCGTGCCGCCCGCGGCGATCGAGTAGATGACCGCGTTGTGCGACGGCGGAATCAGCAGCGCCTGCACCGACCCGCAGATCGTCACGTTGGTCGCGAACACGGCCGGGAAGCCCGCCTTCTTCATCTGCGGGATCATCACCGAGCCGATCGACGCGGTGTCGGCGACGGACGACCCGGAGATGCAGCCGAACAGCGAGCTCGCGAGGATGTTGACCAGTGCGAGCCCGCCGCGGATCGCGCCGACGAACACGCGCGCCAGGTTGATCAGGCGCACGGCCATGCCGCCCTCGGCCATGATGCCGCCGGCCAGCACGAAGAACGGGATCGCGAGCAGCGCGAAGTCGTCGGTCCCGTCCGAGATCTTGAGCATCACCGCCTCGAGCGGGAGATCCGCCCATATCGCACCGACGATGGCGCCGAGGCCCAGCGCGTAGGCGACGGGAACGCCCAGCGCGCACAGCACGCAGAACGCGCCGAGCAGAACGAAGGCATCCATGCTATTCGGCCTCCGTCGGCAGATCGCGGTACATGATCGACGTCTGCGGCGGCTCGCCGACCCACACCTTCTCGACGATGAACAGCAGGGTGAGGAAACCCGCGAGCGGGATCGGCAGGTAGACGAGCCCCTGCGAGACGGCCGGGAACTCGGCCATCGACGAGTCCTTCACGATCCAGCACAGCCGCGCGCCCTCGTACAGCATGAACGCCGCCGTTGACGCCATGCACGCGGTAACGCCCCACTCCATGACGTTCCGCAGCCACGGCTTCACCGCCTTCAGCAGCGCCTGGACTGCGATGTGCACGTTCGCGCGGTAGACGGCGGCGCCCCCGATGAAGCTGAACGAAACCATCATGATCACGGCCGCCGGCTCGGGCCAGCCGATCGGCTTGTTCATCGCGTAGCGCATGAACACGCCGAGCGGGATGATCAACGTGATCACGACGAGCGCGAGCCCGGACAGCACGACGCAGGCGATGTACAGCTTCTCCATCGCCCGCTGGTAGCTCAGCTTGGCGTTGCTCAACGCGTTACTCCGGTAGAGAGGCGGCGCGCGCCGCGGCAACGGCGCGCGCCTGCCCGGGACGGATCGACGATCAGGTCGTCGCTTCGATCTGCTTGATGAGTACGGCGTACTTGCTGCCGTACTTGTCGCGGACCGGCTGCGTGGCCGCGTAGAACGCCTTCTTGTCGGCCTCGACGAATTGCACGCCGTTCGCCTTGAGCTTGGTGACCGCCTCGCCCGTGTACGCGTCCCACAGCTGGCGCTGCTCGAGCTGCGCTTCGCGCGAATGCTTCATCAGCAGGTCCTGGTCGGCCTTCGACATGCCGTCCCAGGTGCGCTTCGAGAACACGAACAGCTCGGGGATGATCAGGTGGCCGGTCAGGCTGTACACCTTGCTGACCTGGAAGTGGTTCTGCGCGAACACGGTCGGCGGGTTGTTCTCCGCGCCGTCGACGACGCCGGTCTGCAATGCCTGGTAGAGCTCGTTGAAGCCCATCGCGACGCCGGTGCCGCCCATCGCGTTCATCGTGTCGACGAAGATCGGGTTGCCCATCATCCGGACCTTCATGCCCTTGAGGTCGGCGGGCTTGGTCACGGGCTTGTTCGCGTAGACGTTGCGCGTGCCGGAGTCCATCCAGCCCAGCGCGACCAGCCGCGCGCTCGACGCGGTCACCTTGTCGAGCAGGTCCTTGCCGATCGGTCCGTCGATCACCTTCCGCATGTGCGCCTCGTCGCGGAAAAGGAACGGCATGTTGAACACGTTGAGCTCGTCGACGACCGGACCCATCGCGCCGGTCGAGATGCGCGCGATCTGCAACGCGCCGACCTGAGCCTGCTCGATCATCTCCTTCTCGCCGCCGAGCTGCATCTGCGGGTACATCTGGATCGAGATGCGGCCCTTCGTATCCGCGTTCATCTTGCGGCCGAGCCGCTCGATGGCCTCGACCGTCGGGTAGCCGAGCGGATGGACGTCCGCGGCCTTCCAGACCACCTTGTCTTGCGCGAGCGCCGGCAGTGCCGGGCCCAGCGCTGCGCCGGCCGCGACGGCGGCGGCGGATCCCACGAAACGACGACGGCTGCGATGCATGAATCCTCCTTGCGTTGGGGGAACGGCCGGTTCGGGCCGCGATTCCGGAGGGGCTGGATCCCCTTCTGGTGACTAAAGCTTAGGGCGTTTCCCGCGTCCGTCCAATCGGTGCGCGGCCTATTGCCGGATCACTTTCTCGACCTTGCCGCTGTTGGCGTCGACGACGACGAGGATCGGCGCGGTCTTGCCGTCCGGCTTGCTGTATTGCAGGTTCCAGGTGGCATGCCGGCTCGACGGCGCGGCGGCGGTGCCGATCTGCACGAAATAGCCGTCGGCGAGGTACTTGTCGCCGTTCTCCCTGGCGATCGCGTAGAGACGCGCGCCGTCGATCACGAAGCCGGGCTTGAGGTCCGGCACGCGTCCCGCCCCGCCCGGCTGCGCCCAGCAGTTGAGGCCGCCGCGGAAGGTGTTGACGGCAACGTGCGCGTTCGCCGACGGCGAGAAGAACGAGACGATCCAGGCGTCCGACGAGCCGTCCGGCTTCAGCGGACCGTTGATCGTGTTCGAGATGCGAACCGGCACGACGTCGGGCTTCCACGCCTTCGCGTGCGCCTCGGCGGTGCGGTAGATGTCGTCGAGCTTGACCGCGGGGTTCTTCAGCACCGCCGACTTGCATGCCTCCTGCGCGGCGACCGGGGCCGCAACGAGCGCAACGGCGAGCGCGCTCGCGCCCACCGCCAGGGATCGAAGGATCGATGCCATCGTGCGTACCCCTCCACGTCGCGTCGCACGCCGGTCTCGCGGGCTCGTGTGCCGAGCCCCTGGCCGCGTGCGCGAACCGCGCGAATGTACAGGTAACCGGACGGTTAATACAGACCCCCGGTCTTTCATCTGGCGGAATGCGATGCCATCTGGCGGAAATCGACAGGCCGCGGGTAGAATCCTCGATATCGGGCCGCCCCCCATGTCCACCCACCGCACCTCGCCCCCGCCCCGCCGCGGCCGAACGCCCTCGGATGCGTCGACCGGCGCCGCGCAGGTGCAAAGCCTCACGCGCGGGATGTCGATCCTGGAGTGCCTCGCGCGCGCCGAGGTGGGCCTGACGCTCACCGACATTTCGCAGCGCGTCGTGCTTCCGCCGTCCACGACGCACCGGCTCTTGTCGACGCTGGAGCGCGGCGGCTACGTCTACCAGGCCGGCGACCTGGGCAAATGGTATGTCGGCCTGCACGCGTTCACCGTCGGCTCGAGCTTCCTGGCCTCGCGCGACTGGGTCGCGCAGAGCCATCCCTCCATGCGCCGGCTGATGGAGCAATCCGGCGAGACCGCGAACCTCGCGATCCTCGACGGCACCGAGGCGGTGTTCATCGACCAGGTCCAGTGCCGCGAGACCATGCGCACGATCGTGCGGCTCGGGAGCCGCGTGCCGCTGCACGCATCCGGCGTCGGCAAGGCGATCTTCGCCGCGCTGCCCGACGAGCAGATCGAGGCGATCCTCAAGGTCAAGGGATTGCCGCGCATCACCGAGAACACGATCACCGTGCCCGAGACGATGTGGGCGAGCCTGCGCGTGATCCGCCAGCGCGGCTATTCGTTCGACGACGAGGAGCACTTGATCGGGACGCGCTGCGTCGCGTCACCGATCTACGACGAGCACGCCGAGGCGCTGGGCGCGATCTCGCTGGCGGGGCCGGTTTCGCGATTGCCCGATTCGCGCATCAAACAGTTGGGGCAGGTCGTCGCGCACATCGCCGAGGACGTCACGAAGACGCTGGGCGGGAAGTGGCCGCATCCGCATTGAGGATGCGGCGGTCCGGGCCGTGCGCAAGGACAATCGTGGGTCCGGGCAGGTTGACCTAGCGTGGATCGACGACCCACCTCCGCGGTGGCTCTCATTCCGTTCAGCGCAAGGATGTCCTGGATGTGCTTGTCCCTCGCCCGGGTCGGTCGAAGCACCCAGAATCCCTCCCGGGGCGCCGCGCCGTAACGTCATTGGACGGCCCGCCATGCGGCCCCGAGGCGCGCGGCAGCATGGGTCCGTCATCGAGGAACACTTGGTGGCAAGCCAGCGTCCGACGACGATCGCCGCGTATATCCGCGCCGCCCCGCGCGAGGGCCAGCCGCATATGCGCCGGCTTTACGCGATCCTCAGAAGCGTCGCGCCGGAGGCCGAGGAGACGATCAAGTGGGGAGTCCCGTTTTTCGTCGAGCCCCGATTCCTGTTCTCGTTCTCCGCCCACAAGGCCCACCTCAACTTCGCACCGACCCCATCGGGGTTGGAGCCGTTCCGCGAGGAACTGGAACGGCACAGGACGACCCAGGGCACCCTTCAGATTCCCTACGACGCGACCCTTCCCGAGGACCTGGTTCGCAGGATCGCCAAGCGGCGCCTCCGGGTCATGCGAGAACGCGAAGACGACGCTTTCTGGTAGCTCGACGAAACGGCGGGGCCAGCAAGAACACGATGATTGCATGGACGGATGCCTCCGGACGCGGCAGCTAGACCGCGCGCAATGCCATCGCTTCCCACCGCCTCGCAAGATCCGGCTGCGCAGCCGGCTTCCAGCGCGAAAACAACGCGTCCATCGCATCGAACTCGTTGCACGCGAGCACGACGTCGCAGCCCGCCTCCACCGCAGCGTCCGCGCGCGCCACGATGTCGCCCACCGCGTGCGCGCCGGCCATCCCGAGGTCGTCGGAGAAGATCATCCCGTCGAAGCGAAGGCGCCCGCGCAGGATGTCCTGGAGCCACACGCGGGAATACCCCGCGGGGCGGTCGTCGACGGACGGATACACGACGTGCGCGGGCATGATGCCTTCGAGGCCTTCGTGCACGAGCACCGCGAACGGCACGAGGTCGTAGGCGGCGATCGCGGACATCGAGCGCTCGTCGACCGGGATCTCGTGGTGCGAATCGGCGGCGACGTGCCCGTGCCCCGGGAAATGCTTGCCCACGGCCGCCATGCCATGCGCGCGCAGACCGCGCCGCAGCGCCGACGCGAGATGCGCGACCGCGTTGGCGTTGCCGGAGAAAGCACGGTCGCCGATCACCGTCGACGAGCCGTAGTCGAGGTCCAGCACCGGAGTGAAGCTGAAGTCGATGCCTTGCGCGCCGAGCTCGCGCGCAATGGTCGCGCCGATCATCTCCGCTTCGCGCGCCGCGCGCGCGACATCGCCGCCCCATGACTCGCCGAGCAGCCGCATCGGCGGGATCGCCGTGAATCCGGCGCGGAATCGCTGCACGCGCCCGCCTTCGTGATCGACCGCGATCGGCAGCCGCGGCGCGCGCGCGCGACGGATCGAATCGGTCAGTGCCGCGAGCTGCGTGGGCTCGGCGTAGTTGCGCGCGAACAGGATGACCCCGCCGACCAGCGGATGCGCGAGTCGCTCGCGGTCGGCCGCAGAGAGCTCGAGGCTCTCGACGCCCAGCATCACCGGGCCGCGCGCGGCGGCCGTCATCGCGTGAGGTCGGGCGCCGCCGCGCCTTCGCGGATCAGCCGCTTCATCTCGCGCACGGCCTCGCGCATGCCGACGAACACGGCGCGCGAGACGATCGCGTGGCCGATGTGGAGCTCGCGCACGCCGGGCAGCGCCGCCACCGGCTGCACGTTGAAGTAGTTGAGCGCGTGGCCGGCGTTGAAGCGCATGCCTGCGGCGCGGATCGCCTTGCCGGCCGCGCGGATCTTCGCGATCTCCTCGGCGACCGCGGCGCTCTCGGCGTCGCGTCCCTTCACGTGGAACGCGTGCGCGTACGGCCCGGTGTGGATCTCGCAGACGCGCGCGCCGATCGCGGCGGACGCTTCGACCTGCCTTTGATCCGCGTCGATGAACACGCTCGACATGATCCCCGCGTCCGCGAGCTGCGCGACCGCGGCCTTGAGCGCCCTCTTCCGCGCCGCCACGTCGAGACCGCCCTCGGTCGTGATCTCCTCGCGCCCCTCGGGCACCAGCATCGCCATCTCGGGCTTGAGCTTGCACGCGATAGCGATCATCTCCGGCGTGGCCGCCATCTCGAGGTTGAGCTTGATGTGCGTGAGCTCGCGCAGCCGCCGCACGTCCTCGTCCTGGATGTGCCGGCGGTCCTCGCGGAGGTGCACGGTGATGCCGTCCGCGCCGCCGAGGTGCGCCTCGACCGCCGCCCACACCGGGTCCGGCTCGTAGGTGCGCCGCGCCTGCCGGACCGTGGCGACGTGGTCGATGTTGACGCCGAGCTCGATCATTCTTCTTCCATCGCCTGGAGATCGCGGACCACCTTGCGGCTCTGGATCGTGCGCGTGTCGAGGTGGTGGTCGAGGACCTCGCGCATCAGCCGTTTCGCCTCGGCCGCGGTGGCCGCGTCGTCGAAACGCCCGGCTGCTAGCGCCACGAGCGTCGCGCCGCGCACGAGCGGCCAGCGCACGCCCGGCGGTGGCGCCTCGCGCTGCGCGCCGCGGTCGAACGCGTAATGGTAGCGTGCCGCCGGATCGATCGGTGCGCCGGTGTCCGCTTCGGTCGCGAGGCGCAGCGCGTAGCCGAGCTCCGCGAGCAGGGCGAGCTCGAAGCGGCGCAGCACCGGCGCCTGCGCGGTGTCGGTCGCGAGGTCGGCGAGCGCCGCACCGTACGCGACGTAGAGGCGCGGGTGCGGATCCTCGCGCGGCAGCAGCTTCAGCAGGAGCTCGTTCAGGTAGAAGCCGCACAGGAGCGCCGAGCCCGAGGGAAGCGGCAAGCCGCCCCGCCATTCGGCGCGAACGAGCGTCTTGAGCTCGCCGCTGCCCGACCACGACAGCGTGACCGGTTGGAACGCCTGCAGCACGCCGTGGAGCGCCGAGCGCGGGCGCTTCGCGCCGCGGGCGACCATCGCGACGCGGCCGTCTTCCTCCGCGAACACCTCGACGATGAGGCTCGTCTCCTTGTACGGCCACGCATGCAGCACGAAGGCGGCGCGGTCGTCGCGGCGGTCGACTTCGCGGCGGGCCATCAATAGCCGAGGCGAGCCAGCGACGCGTCGTCGTCGGCCCAGCCCTTCTTGACCTTCACCCAGACCTCGAGGTGCACGCGCCCGCCGAAGAGCTTCAGCATCGCCTGGCGTGCTTCGCTCGCGATCGCTTTCATCGTCGCGCCGCCATGGCCGAGCAGGAGCGCGCGCTGGCCGGCCTTGTCGACCCACACGATCACGCCGATGCGCCGCGTCTCTCCTTCGTGCTCGAACGACTCGATGCCGACGGTCGTCTTGTACGGGACCTCGTCGCCCAGGCGCCGGAAGATCTGCTCGCGCACGTACTCGGCGGCGAGGAATCGCTCGTCGCGGTCGGTGATGTCGTCCGCATCGTAGATCGCCGGTGCCTGCGGGAGCGTCGCCGCGATCTCGCGCTTGAGCGCGTCGAGCTGGGTGCCGCGCTCCGCGGAGATCGGGACGACCGCCGCGAACGAGCGCAGCGCCGCGATCTCGGCGATGCGCGGCAGCAACGCCTCCTTGTCCGGAACGAGGTCGATCTTGTTCAGCGCAACGATCACCGGCTTGCCCTCCGGGACGAGCGCCAGCACGCGACGGTCGGCGTCGTTGAAGCGCGCGGCGTCGACGACCCAGACGACGGCGTCGACGTCGGAAAGCGCCTCGCGGACCGCCCGGTTCAGGCGCTTGTTGAGCGGCGACGCGTGGCGCGTCTGGAAGCCCGGCGTGTCGACGAACACGAACTGCACCGAGGGCTCGGTCAGCACGCCGACGATCCGATGGCGCGTCGTCTGGGGCTTCTTCGACGTGATGCTGATGCGCTCGCCGACCAGCGCGTTCACGAGTGTCGACTTGCCGACCGAGGGACGGCCGACGACCGCGACATGCCCGCAGCGGTGCTCGACCGCGCTCACGATGGAGCGCCGCCGCGCGCGGCCGGCTCTTTGGCGGCGAGCTCGGTCCACGCCTGTTGCGCGGCGTCCTGCTCGGCCGCGCGGCGGCTGGCTCCGGAGCCGGACGTCACGATCCCGAGCGCAGGGATCCGGCACTCGACCGCGAACTGCTGCGCGTGCGCCTCACCTTGCGTGCCGACGACCGCGTACTCCGGCACCGCGACACGGCGCGCCTGCAACCATTCCTGGAGCCGCGTCTTGGGATCCTTGCCGAGCGTCGACGGATCGGCGAGCGCGAGCTCTTCGCCGTAGGCGGTGACGATCACGCGTCGCGCCGCTTCGAACCCGGCGTCGACGAACACCGCGCCGAACACCGCTTCGAGCGCGTCGGCGAGGATCGAGCCGCGATCGGCGCCGCCGCTTCGAAGCTCGCCATCGCCGAGGCGCACCGCGTCGCCGACGCCGAGCCTGCGCGCCATGCGGGCGAGCGTGTCGCGGTTGACGAGGCTCGCGCGGGCGCGCGACAGGTCGCCTTCGTCGGTGCGGGGGAATCGTTCGTAGAGAACCGTCGCGACGACGCAGTTCAGGATCGCGTCGCCGACGAACTCGAGGCGCTCGTTGTGGCGCGCGCCGTAGCTGCGATGGGTCAGCGCCTGCGCGAGCAGGCCCGGCGCGCCGAAGACGTGGCCCAGCAGCCCGGCGAACGCCTCCGCCATGCGCCGGAAGCCGCCCTAGCGCGTCGCCGCGACGTCGAAGTCGAGGAGCAGGCTCACGTTGCCGACCATGTGCAGTTGCTTCTGCCAGGAGACCGACGCGGTGATCTGGTTGCCTTCCTTGACGACGGTGAGGTCGGATGAGGTGACCGAGTCGATGTAGTCGGCGGCGATGTACTTCTCGAACGATTTCTTGACGACCGGCGGCGTCGGGTCCGGTGCGTCGCGCAGCGACTTCTCGACCGCCGACTGCACCGTGTAGTACTCGACGTACGACGGCACCATCCGGAACCCGACGATCGCGAAGATGGCGATCACCGCCGCGACGAAGAGGAACGCGATCATCGACAACCCGCGCTGCATCTGCCTCGATCCCGTCATTACGCCTCCCTCACCGGATGCCGCTCCCGACGCGACGAAACGCGAAGCTCGAGAGGTCGTCCCAGTTGAACCAGATGAAGAACGCCTTGCCGCGGATGTGGTCGTCGGGCACGAAACCCCAGTAGCGGCTGTCGTCCGAGAAGTCGCGGTTGTCGCCCATCATGAAGTAGTTTCCCGCCGGAATGCGGCAGGTGAAGCCCTCGGTATTGTAGTCGCACCGGTCGCGGCCCGGGAAAGGCCGGACGTTTTGCGGATAGACCGTCGGCGCCTGCGCGCTGACCGCGACCGTGTAGTCGTGCGCGCCCGCGCCGGTGTCCGCGCGCTCGATGAAGCGCTCGGTCGTCTCGAAGCGCAGCCCCTCGAGCCAGCTGTAGTTGCCGTCCGGCGTGCGCGTCAGCGGCTTGCCGTTGACCGAGAGCTTCTTGTCGCGGTACTCGACCACGTCGCCCGGGACGCCGACCACGCGCTTGATGAAGTCCTGCGACGGGTTCACCGGGTAGCGGAAGACGACGACGTCGCCGCGCTGCGGGTTGCCGGTCTCGACGATCTTCTGCTCGAGGATCGGCAGGCGGATGCCATAGGCGAACTTGTTGACGAGGATGAAGTCGCCGACCTCGAGCGTCGGGCGCATCGACGACGACGGGATCTTGAACGGCTCGGCGACGAAGCTCCGCAGCAGGAACACGACCAGCAGCACCGGGAAGAAGCTGACCGGGTACTCGATCCACGCGGGCACCTCGGCGCCGGCGGCGCGACGCGGCGCGAGCACGAATCGGTCGAGGAACCAGACGAGGCCCGTCGCGACCGTGAGGAGGAAGAGGATCAGCGCGAAGTTCATCGGCGTCGTGGCGCGGCGCCGGCAACCCGCCGGTCCGCGCGCATTCTCTCACGGCGGGCGCCGCGCGTTCCGCCGTCCGCGCCCCGCGGGCCGCCACCGGTCGCGCCGGTCCTCACTTCTCGCCCACCCGCAGGATCGCGAGGAACGCCTCCTGCGGGATCTCGACGCTTCCGACCGCCTTCATGCGCTTCTTGCCAGCCTTCTGCTTCTCGAGGAGCTTGCGCTTGCGCGAGATGTCGCCGCCGTAGCACTTGGCGAGCACGTTCTTGCGCAGCGCCTTGATCGACTCGCGCGCGATGATGTTGGCGCCGACCGCCGCCTGCACGGCGACGTCGAACATCTGCCGCGGGATCAGCGAGCGCATCTTGGTCACGACCTCGCGGCCCCGGTACGTCGCGACCGAGCGGTGAACCATCACCGACAACGCGTCGACGCGGTCCCCGTTGATCAGGATGTCGAGCTTCACGACGTCGGCGGCGCGGAACTCCTTGAACTCGTAGTCGAGCGACGCGTAGCCGCGCGACACGCTCTTCAGCCGGTCGAAGAAATCCATGACGACCTCGGCGAGCGGCAGCTCGTAGGTCAGCATCACCTGCCGGCCGAGGTACTGCATGTTCCGCTGCACGCCGCGCTTCTCGGTGCACAGCGTCAGGATCGGCCCGACGTATTCCTGCGGCGTCAGGATCGACACCGTGATGATCGGCTCCCGGACCTCCTCGACGCGCGAGAGGTCCGGGAGCTTCGACGGATTCTCGATCTCGAGCACGGTCCCGTCGCGCTGCAGCACCTGGTAGATCACGGTCGGCGCCGTCGTGATCAGGTTCATGTCGTACTCGCGCTCGAGCCGCTCCTGCACGATGTCCATGTGCAGGAGGCCGAGGAAGCCGCAGCGGAAGCCGAAGCCCAGCGCCTGCGACACCTCGGGCTCGTAGTGCAGCGACGCGTCGTTGAGCTTCAGCTTGTCGAGCGCGTCGCGCAGCGCCTCGTACTGGTTGGATTCGACCGGGTAGAGCCCGGCGAACACCTGCGGCTTGACCTCCTTGAACCCTGGCAGAGCCGCCGTCGCGGGACGGTGCACGAGCGTGATCGTGTCGCCGACCTTCGCCGCGTGGATCTCCTTGATGCCCGCGATCACGAACCCGACCTCGCCGGCTGCGAGCGACGGGCGCGCGACCGACTTCGGCGTGAACACGCCGACCTGCTCGCAGCCGTAGGCCGCGCCGGTCGCCATCAGCAGGATCTTGTCCTTCGGTTTCAGGATCCCGTCCATCACGCGCACGAGCATCACGACGCCGACATAGTTGTCGAACCAGCTGTCGATGATCAGCGCGCGCAGCGGCGCGTCGTCGTCGCCGGCGGGTGCCGGGATGCGCGCGATCACCGCCTCGAGGATGTCGTCGACGCCCTCGCCGGTCTTGGCCGAGGCGAGGATCGCGTCCTGCGCGTCGATGCCGATGATGTCCTCGATCTCCGAGATCACGCGCTTCGGATCGGCCGAGGGAAGGTCGATCTTGTTCAGCACCGGCACGACCGTCACGCCCTGCTCGGTCGCCGTGTAGCAGTTGGCGACCGTCTGCGCCTCGACGCCCTGCGACACGTCGACGACGAGCAGCGCGCCCTCGCAGGCGGCGAGCGAGCGCGACACCTCGTAGGCGAAGTCGACGTGGCCCGGCGTGTCGATCAGGTTGAGCTGGTAGGTGACGCCGTCGCGGGCCGTGTAGGCGAGCGCGGCGGTTTGCGCCTTGATCGTGATGCCGCGCTCCCGCTCGAGGTCCATCGAGTCGAGCACCTGCGCCTCCATCTCCCGGTTGGCGAGCCCGCCACAGCGCTGGATGAAGCGGTCGGCGAGCGTCGACTTGCCATGGTCGATGTGCGCGATGATCGAGAAGTTGCGGATGGGTTTCACGGGACGCGGGGTCGGCCGCTCGAAAAACGAAAGGGCACCGGGGTGCCCTGGAGGTGCGCCCGCGGTTGGCGGCGGGCGGAGCGCGCGCGGAGCGGGAAAACGTTGAATTCTATCGGATTTCGGTCCGCGCCGCGAGGGGCTCGCCGCGAAGCGCCGCGGCCGCGCGCACCGGGTCGAGCCGGAAATGGCAGATCTCGGCGCCGCTTTCGGGCTCGCCTGCCAGCAACACCGGCACCAGGTCGCCCCACCGCGCCTCGAGCCCGGGGTCGGCGTCGACGTCGAGCTCGACGAGCGTCGCGCCGAGCGCGACGAGGAGCGGCGCCAGGGCGGCGCGCATCTCGTCGCACAGATGGCAGTAGCCGCGGCCGAGGAGCGTGAGGGTCATTCCGCGGCCATCGCACCGATTTGCCCCGGAATCGTTGCAACCGGGGCGCGAGGCGACCACGATAGCGCGGGGACGCCCGCCCGGGTCCCGGCGGGACGGCCCACCGGCCGCCTCCGCCACGGCGAAGAACCCACCCTCAGGAGGAGATCCTCATGCTGAAGAAGATCGGGCTCGCGTTCGGAGTGATCATGCTGCTGGCCGGCATTGCCGGATACGTCCCGGCGCTCGTCCCCGACGGCAAGCTGCTCGGGATATTCGCGGTGAACGGCGCGCACAACCTCGTTCACGTCGCGACCGGCGTCGTCGCGCTCGTGCTCGCGTTCGCGAGCCCCGGGAACCTGTCGATGTTCTTCAAGGTGTTCGGCATCGTCTACGGGCTCGTCGCCGTGCTGGGGATGTTCGCCGGCGAGCAGCCGCTCCTCGGGATCATCGCGCACAACATGGCGGACATGTGGCTGCACGTCGCGATCGCCGCGTTCTCGCTGTGGGTGGGTTTCGGCATGAAGGACACGACGGTCGCCGCCTAGCGCGACGCGCAGCGAACAGAGCGAGCCCCCGGTACGTGGTACGTACCACGTACCGGGGGTCGATCGTGCGCCGTCTGGCGGCGCGCGGAATCAGTTGTCGCCGTTGAGCAGCCGGACCGTCGCGTAGAACTGGTTGTCGCCGCGCTTCAGGCGCAGCGTGACCGCCGCGCCCTTCTCGAGCTTGCCGAGCGCCTCGTTGACCTGCGCGGCCGACTTCGCCTCGCTCGTCGTGCCCTTGCTGACGATCTCGAGGATCACGTCGCCCGCCTGGACGTTGCCGCGCACGCCCGACGCCACGTCCTCGACCAAGACGCCCGAGCGCACTTCGGCTTCCTTTTTCTGCTCGTCGGTGAGGTCGGAGAGCACGAGCCCCATCCGGTTGGGCTTCGCCTTTTCCTTCGCGGCGGGCGCCGAGCGCGTGCGCGCCTGCGTCGCCTCCTCCTTGAGCTCGGCCACGGTCACCGTGAACTCGCGTTGGGTGCCCTTGCGCCACACGACGAGCTTCACCGGCTTGCCGGGCGCGACCGCGGTGATGATGCGCGGCAGGTCGTTGCTGTTGCGCACGTCCCGGCCGTCGACCTTCAGGATGATGTCGCCGGCCTCGACGCCCGCCTTGTCGGCAGGCCCGGCCTTTTCGACCGAGTTGACGAGCGCCCCGAGCGCGGACTTGAGGCCGAATGCCTCGGCGGCCTCCTTCGACACTTCCTGGATCGTGACGCCGATCCGCCCGCGCGTGACACGCCCCTTCTCCTTCAGCTGGTTGACCGTGTTCATCGCGACGTCGATCGGGATCGCGAACGCGAGCCCCATGTAGCCGCCGGTGCGCGAGTAGATCATCGAGTTGATGCCGATCACCTCGCCGCGCAGGTTGAAGAGCGGCCCGCCCGAATTGCCCGGGTTGATCGCGACGTCGGTCTGGATGAACGGGACCAGGTTCTCCTGCGGCAGGTCGCGCCCCTTGGCGCTGACGATGCCGGCGGTCATCGTGTTCTCGAGGCCGAACGGCTTGCCGATCGCGACCACCCATTCGCCGACCTTGAGCTTGTCCGGGTCGCCGATCGTGACCTTGGGCAGGTCCTTCGCGTCGACGCGCAGCAGCGCGATGTCGGTGCGCTTGTCGGCGCCCACGACCTTCGCGATGTACTCGCGCCGGTCGGACATGCGCACCTTGACCTCGTCCGCGCCGTCGACGACATGCGCGTTGGTCACGATGTAGCCGTCCGAGCCGATGACGAACCCCGAGCCGGTCGCCTGCGCCTCGGAGTCGCGCGGCGTTCCGCGCCCGCGCGGGATCGGGCCGAAGCGGCGGAAGAATTCGTAGAACGGGTCGTCCTCGGAGATCTCGGGCGCCACCGGGCCGCGGCGCGCGCGCTGGGTGACGTCGATCGACACGACCGCCGGCCCCTGTTTCTCGTAGAGCTCGGTGAAGTCCGGCAGCAGCACCGCGCGTCCCTGCGCGTGCGCGGCCGGCGCGGCGAACGGAAGGGCGAGCGCGGCGGCGAACGCCAGTGCGACGGCGGGACGGAAGATCGTGCGATTCATGGGTTCCTCAGGACAGGCGGCACGTCGGAATGGCGTGCGGCGGGGACGGGAAGCGGAAGACGCGGGCGGGTCGGTGAATCCGGATCGTGGTTGCGAAGCGCCGCGACCGCATCAGCGGCGCGTGACCGAGTTCGCGATCATCCGCACCGCTTCCGCCGGCGCCTCGCCGAGCGCGGTGATCACGTAGTCGTCCTGCTTCACCGAGTACTGGTTGATGCCGCCCTGGCGGGCGCGGCCGTAGTACCGCTGCTGGCCGCCGCGCGTCTCGATGAACACGCTCACCGCGACGAGCCCGTCGGAGAACACGATCTGCGCGAGGGCGTCGGGCTTGGCCCGCAGGCCGCGACGGCCCTCCATGATGCGGACGAATCCGGCGGGCACCTTGGTGACGTTCCAGCCGGTGTCCCCGATCACGCCCTCTCCGATCTTCGTGTGCCGGACCTGCCAGCCGGCGGGCGTGGCGCTCCAGGTGGGCTTGGCGGCGTCGCGCTCCGGCACGCCGAACGCGACGTCGCTGAACGCGAACTGCTCGATGACCTCGCCGTTCTCGTTGATCGTGCGCGCCTTCAGGAGCATGCCCGTCGCGGGGTCGGTCCAGAACTCGTGGCCGTAGCGCATCCCGTCGCGCGGAACGAACGTCCAGGTCTGCGCCTCGAGGCCGGCGACGCGACCCGCCCCGGCCATCTTGATCACGTAGTACTGGGAAAGCGACGCCTGCTGCTTTTGCGAGAGCGACGGGAACGCGTTGCGGAAC
>JBDTNO010000025.1:0-23453 GCA_039933715.1 Betaproteobacteria bacterium | reverse complement strand
GCTTCGAGGCGCGCTGGCGCGACGAGCCGCTCGTGCTCGACAAGTGGTTCGCGCTCGAGGCGACGAGCCGCCGCGCGGGCACGCTCGCGCGCGTGCGCTCGCTCCTTTCCCACCCCCGCTTCAACGCGAAGAACCCGAACCGCGTGCGCTCGCTCATCGGGGCTTTCGCGTTGCGCAACTTCGCGCGCTTCCACGCCGCCGACGGGTCGGGCTACGCGTTCGTGGCGGACCAGGTGCTTGCGCTGGACCCGATGAATCCGCAACTCGCCGCGCGCATCGCCGGAGCGTTCGAGCTGTGGAAACGGTTCGACGAGACGCGGCGCGGGCGCGCGTCGATCGAGCTTCGGCGCATCGCCGCCGCGCCGGCGTTGTCGCCGGACGTCACCGAGATCGTGACGCGCAGCCTGGCTGATTGATGCCCCCGGGAGCGCGCAGGCGCGCCTGCGCGCGATGCGCTAAGGCGTCCGGACGCAGCGCTCGACCGTCGACGCCGCGCCGCTGCGCACCCATTCGGGCGAGCGCGAGGATTCCGGCCCGCCGCCGCTCAAGCGCAACGCGACCTTGCCGTCGGTGTAGTACGGCCGCAGCAGCGTTGGATCGAGCTTCAGCGTGAAGCGCTCGCCGGTCTCGAACGCGATCATCGCCTGCTCGCCGGCGATCGTGAGCTGCATGTCGACGCCGCCTACCTGGCAGCTCCAGCGGCCGTCCTGGGCCTGGGCCAGCGCCGGCGTGGCCGCGGTCGCGCACAGGAGCGCGAGCCCGAGTCTTGCAACGTTGTGGGAAGCGTTCATCTCGCACTCCTCGTCGACGCGGGCGCCGTCGTGTCGAGGGGCTCGGGATCGAGCGCCACCCCGGCCGGAATCCACGTCGCGGGCATAGCGTCGCAGGCCCGACGGCCGGCGTCAGCGTCCGGCGATGTCGGGTTCCGCGCGATCCTCGAGCACCGCCTTGTAGAACCAGCCGGCGCCCAGTGCGCCAACGATCGGCGCGAGCCAGAACACCCAGAGCTGCGCGAGCGCCCAGCCCCCGACGAAGATCGCCGGGCCGGTGCTGCGCGCGGGATTGACCGACGTGTTGGTGACCGGGATGCTGATCAGGTGGATCAGCGTCAGCGCGAGGCCGATCGCGATGCCCGCGAAGCCGACGGGCGCGCGCTGGTGCGTCGCGCCGAGGATGACGACGAGGAACATGAAGGTCATCACGATCTCGGTGACGACCGCCGAGGTCAATGAATACTTGCCGGGCGAGTGCTCGCCGTAGCCGTTCGAAGCGAAGCCCGCGGCGAGGTCGAAGCCGGGCGCGCCGCTCGCGATCAGGTAGAGCACACCCGCCGCGACGACCGCGCCGACGACCTGCGCGACGACGTACGCCGGCAGATCGCGTCCGGGAAAGCGCTCACCCGCCCACAATCCGATCGACACCGCCGGATTGAAGTGGGCGCCCGACACGGGTCCCAGCGCGTACGCCCCGGTCAGCACGGTCAGGCCGAACGCCAGCGACACCCCGACGAAGCCGATGCCGAGTTGCGGAAACGCGGCGGCGAGAACCGCGCTGCCGCAGCCGCCGAGAACGAGCCAGAAGGTGCCGAGAAATTCACAGGCGAGCTTGGGAACCATCGAGGTCTCCGGTCGGGAACGACGAGCGCCAGTGTACGCAACGCTTGCGCCTCAGGCGCGACGCGCGGACCCTGCCGGAACAGACAACCGATCAACGCGGGTCATCCCCGGCACCCGTTGCCGGGCGCGCGGCACCGGAATTCGCGTTGACCGGCCGCCAGGCCGCACCAAACCGCCGTAGCGTTTTCCGCTGCGCTCGCACCGCTCCCGTTCGTCGCACCGTCCCGTATTCCACGCCACGATGCGACGCCTCGTCGCATCGGCGTCGCGACGTATTCCGCGCGTCCTGCGATCGACGCTCCGAGTGGAAACAACCAGGAGGATCGCCATGCCGCGCCACCGTCACGTCCTGCTCGCTCTCGTCGCCGCACCGCTCGTCGCGGCATCGTCGCTCGCCGCCGCGCAAACCGACGTCAATACCGGCCGCTACAGCTGCTCGGTCAAGCGCCAGGACATCGACCTTCGCATCGCCGGCGACCAGGCGACGGTCGCCGTCGGCGGGGCCACGCGCACGCTGAAGCGGCAAGAGGCCGGCTCGACGAACGTCTACGCGGACGGCACGTCCTCGCTGCGCTACCGGGGCCGCGACATCTTCGGCGGTAACGCGAAGTGGGTCGAGAACGGCCTCGTCAGCGCGGTGACGCGCTGCGCCGTGGTCGAGGGCTGATCGGTCGCGCGCGTCCGCACCGCGCGCGCCTCCCTTTTCCGGCTCGCTCCGTCAGCGTCGAGCGGCGCGCCGCGGGGCCCGCTCGAACGCGGATCGCGCTTCGGGCGCCGCGAATTTCGCGACGCGCCGCAGCGACGGCGCGGTGGCGGCCGTCGCGCGCCCGAAGCCGAAAACCTACCAATAGGTCTCGAGCGTGATATGCCCCGGCTCCTTGCGCCGGTGCCGCTTCATGCCCCGCGTCGCCAACGCCGCCTGCACGTCGTCCACCATCGCCGGATTGCCGCACAGCATCGCGTGCGCGTTGTCCGCGTTGAGCGGCACGCCCGCGCGCGATTCGAGTCGTCCGTCGGCGATGAGCGCCGGGATGCGCCCCGCCAGCGCATGCGGATGCGGCTCGCGGCTCACCACCGGCACGAAGCCGAACGCGCCGTGGTGCTCGCGCGCAATGCCCGCGATCGTGTCCGTGTAGTTGAGCGCGTGCGCGTGACGGACCGCGTGCACGAGCACGATGCGGCCGAACTTCTCCCACGTGTCGGTCGTGCGCAGGATCGACAGGAACGGGCCGATGCCGGTGCCGGTCGAGATGCACCACAACACTTCCGCCTGCGGCAGCTCGGGGACGCTGAAGAAGCCGTTGGCGCGCGCGCCGAGCCACAGCGCGTCGCCCGGATTCAGCCCCGCGAGGCGCGCGGACAACGGCCCGCCGGGCACGACGTTGAAATAGAACTCGTGCCGCTTCGCATGCGGCGGATTCACGAACGAGTAAGGCCGCCCGAGCATCGGGTCCTTCGAGCCCGGCGGCGCCGGCAGCGCGAGCCGCGCGAACTGGCCCGCGACGAACGCCAGCCCGGGCGCCTCGACCTCGAGCGAATGCAGCGAGTCGGTCCAGTCGCGCCGCGCGGCGACGCGGCCTTCGAGCCACGGAGACATGGAAGGTCCAGGGCGGGACGGTAAGATCGCGATTATGCCTACCCGTCCCGCCTCGCGCGTTGCATTGAGGCACCCGACCGCGGCGGACACCGCCGCATTCGTCGCCGCGGCGAAGGCGAGCCGCCGTCTGCACGGCGCATGGGTCCAGGCACCCGCGACGCGCGGTGAGTTCCGGCTGTACCTCAAGCGCTACGCGACGGCGGTCGAGCATCCGACGCACCGCGGGCTTTTCGCCGTGCGCAAGGACGACGGCGCGCTCGTCGGCGTGTTCAACTTCAGCAACATCGTGCGCGGCGCGTTCCGCAGCACCTACCTCGGCTACTACGCGTTCGCGCCGGTCGCGGGCCACGGGTACATGACCGAGGCGTTCGGCCTCGCGCTCGACCACGCGTTCGGCACGCTGCGACTGCATCGCGTCGAGGCGAACGTGCAGCCCGGCAACGCGCGCTCGAACGCGCTCGCTGCGCGCGTCGGATTCACGCGCGAAGGCTATTCGCGCCGCTACATCCAGATCGCCGGCCGCTGGCGCGACCATGTGCGCTACGCGATGCTCGCCGAGGACTGGCGCGCGATCAAGCGCAAGCGGCGGAAGCGCGCGACGTGATGCGCGCGCTCATCGTCGCGCTCGTGATCGCCGCCGGCGGGTGCGCCTCGGCGCCTCCAAATCCGGATGCGCCGCACACGGCCGAGGCGTTCGGCATCGCGCCGTACGGGATCCACGAGACCTGCTTCCGGCTCGCCGCAGGCGACCGGCTCGACTGGCGCTTCGAGTCGAACGCGGCGGTCGAGTTCAACCTGCACTACCACGACGGGCCGATCGTCGTTATGCCGCTCACGTTCATCGCGAGCACCGGCGCATCCGGCATCTTCCCGGTGACGGTCGCGCAGGATTATTGCGCGATGTGGGAAGCGGGCGCCGCGGGCGCCGTCGTCTCGTACCATATCCGGCCGCTCCGCGCGGAGCGATGACCGATCGCGATCGCCGCGGCGCGCTGCTGCTCGACCTCGACGGCACGCTGACCGACAACTACCTCGGCATCGCGCGCTCGATCCGCTATGCGCTCGAGCGCCTTGGCGTCGAAGCGCCGGACGACGCGACGCTGCGCCGCTGCGTCGGCCCCCCGCTGCGAGCGTCGTTCGCCGCGCTCCTCGGCGCCGACGACCCCGTCGAGATCGAGGACGCGATCGCTCTCTACCGCGAGCGCTTCGCCGACCTCGGCTGGCGGGAGAACGTCGTGTACGAAGGAATCCCGGAGGCGATCGCCGCGCTCGCCGGGCTCGGCCGGCCGATGTATCTGTGCACGTCGAAGCCGGAGATCTACGCGCGGCGCATCGTCACGCTGTTCGGGCTGATCGAGTCGTTGTCGGGCGTCTACGGCGCGGACCTCGAAGGCCGTTTCGACGACAAGGCCGTGCTCGTCGCGCATCTCGCGAAGCGCGAGCGCATCGATCCCGCTGCGGCGGTGATGATCGGCGATCGAAGCCACGACATCCGTGCGGCCCGCCTCAACGGCGCGCGCGCGGTGGGCGTGCTGTGGGGCTACGGGTCCGAGGAGGAGCTCGAGGGCGCCGACGCGCTGGTTCGCGCGCCGGCGGAACTGGTGGGGGCGGTGGGCGGGTGAAGCGGTCGCGGATCACCGGTGGTGTCGCTGCACCGAAACCCGCCAGCGATACGCGATCGACGATCCCTATCCGCCGTCCGCCAGCGGCTTGGCCAGGTCCGGCCACGCGTACGTCGCGCCGTTCGCGAGCGCGCGCGCGAGCACGATCGCGTCGGCGATCTTCGCCGCGGCGACGTCCGGTGCGACGAGCCTGCGGTCGGCGTGGAAGCCGCGGAACATCGCGAAGGCGGGCACCTCGTCCTCGGAGCGCATACGCATCGCGGTCTGCATGTCGGTGTCGATCACGCCGGGTCGCAGCGACACCGCGGCGAAGCGCGCGTCGCGCACCTCGGCCGCGATCACGCGCGTCAGCATCTCGAGGCCGGCCTTCGCCTCGCAGTAGAGGCCGACGCCCGCGATCGCGCTGCGCGCGGCGCCCGACGACACATTGACGATGCGCCGCCCGATCGCCCGGTCGGCGAACGCGCGCAGGAAGAGCCCGCACAGCGCCGCCGGCGCCGCGAGGTTGACGGCGATCGCGCGCGCGACCGACGCGCTGTCGTGCATCGCCGCGATCCCCATCGGCTCGGTCGTCGCCGCATTGTTCACCAGGCACACCTCGCGTGGCTTCCCGGCGGCGAGCGCCGCGAACGCCGGCTCGACTGCCGCGTCGATGCCCGCGACGTCGGAGAAATCGCAGGCGACGAACCGGTAACGGTCGTCGATCAGCCCGGGCGCGCTCGAGCGGCCGACTCCGACGACCATCGCACCGCGTTCGACGAGCGCGCGCGCGAGCGCGGCGCCCAATCCGCGCGACACCCCGGTCACGATCACCGCACGCATGGATTCCCCACTATCTTCCGCTGATCGCGCCGACGACGACGACGAGCACGATCACCGCGAGCACGATCAGCGCGATCTTCCATGCGCTCTTCGGATACTCGCCCGCCACCGTGCCGGTCACGCCGTTGATCGCGCACTGGAACGCGCGACGCCCGTAGTCGTACGACAGCAGCCACACCGGCGCCAGGATGTGCTTGTAGGTCTGGCCCGACCAGTCGGGGCGCACGACGAGGTTGCGATAGGTGTCGCCGGGGACTTCCTGCGCGCACATCCGCTCGAGCGCCGCGCGCATCGCCGCCTGCGCGTGCCCGGCCGCGGCCCTGAGGTCGATCTGGTAGCGCTCGACGACCCAGCCGGCGACGTACGCGGGGTCGTAGGCCCGAAGCTCGCCGGTCGGGAACGGCTCGATGCCACGCACGAGTCCCGGATGCACGCCGATCGACGCGCACACGAGGTCGTCGTCGAAGAAGTGCGATACGTGGCCCGCCGCGGGAACCCAGCGCACGTGCTGCACCTGGCGCGTGCGCATCTGGCCGTTCTCGACGTACGTCTCGGTGGTGGTGTAGGTGTGGCCGGCGTCCGCCGTCCAGTCGGCCTCGACCTTCGCGTCGAACGTCCAGTACGGCAGGTAGACGCCGCGCACGGTGTCGGTGAGCGCTCGGCGCTTGAGCGCGCCGGGCGCGAGCCACAGTTTGCCGAACCACGCGCGCAGCCGGTCGCGTGCATCGCCTTGCGTGATGCGGAACGGAAGCACGCTCTCCGGGCGGAAGGCGGGCTCGGTCTCGTCGTAGGGAACGAGCTGCGCCGAGCCGCAGAACTCGCAGTTCTGCGCCTGGCGCGCCGGATCCAGGACCGAGATCGCGCGGCAGCTCTGGCAGCGCACCTGGCGCTTCTGCGCGGTCCAGTCCGACGCCGTCGCGGCGTGCGCGGCGAGCGCCATCGCGAGGTCGTGCTCGCGTGCGGCGTCCGCGACCTCGGGCGGCGGCGGCGATTCGGTGCCGCAGAACGGGCAGACGAGCTTCTGCCTGCCCGGATGCCAGTTCGCTTCGGCGCCGCAGGCGGGGCAGGCGAACTTGGCGAGCGCGACGGGGACATCCGCCCCAGGCGCGCCTTCCTCGCCTCCCCCCGGGGGGCGAGCCCCGCCGGGCGGTCCGTCGGCGCTCATCCGGTCGGCGCCTGGCGCGGCGCCTCGCCGGTCATTGGATCACGTAGCCCACGACCAGCCAGCGACCGCCGACGCGCTCGAGCGACACGAGCTCGCGGCCGATCGTCTTGTTCGTCCACGAGGTGCGGAATGCGATCAGCACGTAGTCGCCGTCGGGCTGGTCCTTGAGCTTGGTCGCGAACTGCGTCCCGAGGACCGAGCGCTGCACGAGGCTGCCGAGCGGGAAGCGCACGAGGCGCACCGCATCGCGCCAGCGCTCGGGCGTGAGCGCCGTGCGGAACTTGGGGCCTGCGGCCTGGTAGCTCGTCCCGGCGTCGAGCTTGTCGGCGACCGCGAGCCAGGCGCGCGCCGCCGCCTGCGCGTCGGACGCGCGCGGATCCTGCGCGAGCGCCGTCGACGCGATCGCGAGCGTCGCGGCCGCGATCGCGGCCAGCGCCGCGCGTCGATTCAGGCGCGCGCTCATGTGCGCAGGAACGCGTCGACCGCCGCGCGCGTGATCCGCCATTGCGTGCCGATCTTCTTGCCCTTGAGGTCGCCCGACTCGAGGCTCGCGACGACGTCCGACTCGGTGACGCCGAGCGTCTGAGCCACCTGCGCCGGCGTCAAAAGCTCGGGCAGCCCCGCGCCGTCGCCCGCCGCGGCAGCACCCCCGCGAACCCCGGGCGTCGACTGACCCATGAGGCCGCCGCTCTGGTTCATCATCTGCTGCGCCATCGCCATGCCGACCGCCATCTCGGCCGCCATGCCGCCGGGCCCGCCCTGCCCCTTCTCGAGGCCCTGGCCCATCTGGTACTTGACGTAGTCGTTGAGGTTGCCGACCGCCGCCATCGACGAGCGCTTGTCGATCGCCTGCTCGACCTCGGGCGGGACCGACACGTTCTCGACGACGAACGCCGTCATCTCGAGCCCGTACTTGTCGTGCAGGATCGGGTTGATCAGCGGCAGCAGCGCCTCGCCGAGCTCGCGGTAACGCGCCGCGACGTCGAGCGCCGGGATCTTCGCGCCGGCGAGCGCCTCCGAGAACACGCTCACCAGCCGCGAGCGCATCACGTCGGCGAATTCGTCGAGCCGGAAATGCGCGTCGGTGCCGGCGACCTCCTTCAGGAAGCGCGGCGCGTCGACGATGCGGAAATCGTAGGTGCCGTAGGCGCGCAGGCGCACGACGCCGAAGTCCGCGTCGCGCATCATCACCGGGTTCGCCGTGCCCCACTTGTTCCCGGTGAACAAGCGCGTGACGACGTAGTAGACGTCCGCCTTGAACGGGCTCTCGAGCGCGTACTTCCAGCTCCTGAGGTTGGTCAGGATCGGGATGTTGTCGGTCGTGAGAGTGTGCTTGCCCGGGCCGAACGCGTCGCCGAACTGGCCGAGGTAGACGAATTGCGCGAGCTGGCTCTCGCGCACGATCAGCTGCGCGCCGTTCTTGATCTCCTGGTCCTCGTCGGGGAACCGCCACGCCAGCGTGTCGCGCGAATCATCGGTCCACTCGATGATGTCGATGAACTGCTTTTTCAGGAAATCGATGATCGCCATCCGGTGCGTCTCCTCGTCGTGCGGTCGTGCGCGTCGTGCGCCGGGCTACTTCTTCGCCGGCGCCGCCGGCTTCTTCATCTCGGCCTCGGCTTCCTTCATCTCGGCCTCCAGCCGCGCGAGCGGCACCGCGCCGGGGAGCACCGAGCCGTCCGCGAGGATCATCGTCGGCGTCGCCGAGATGCGCAGCTTCGCGCCGAGCGCCTGCGTCACGGCGACCGGGTTCGCGCACTCGCCCTTGTTGTCGGGGAGCGCGCCCGACTCGAAGAACGCGTCCCACGCCTTCGCGCGGTCGGCCGAGCACCAGATCTGCTTCGACTTCCTCGCGGCCTCCGGGTGCAGCTGGTCGATCGGGAACAGGAACGTGTAGATCGTCACGTTGTCGAGGCCCTTCATCTCCTCCTCGAGCCGGTGGCAGAACGGGCAGTCGGCGTCGGAGAAGACGACGAGCTTGCGCTCGCCCTTGCCCTTGACCTTCTTGATCGCGAGCTCGAGCGGCAGCGCGTCCCACGAGACGCGGTTGAGCTTGCGCAGCCGCGCCTCGGTGAGGTTGGTGCGCGCGTTCACGTCGAACATCGCGCCGATCATCACGTGCGCGACCCTGGCGTCGGTGTAGACGAGCCGGTCGTCGAACTGCACCTCGTAGAGACCGCCGAGGTAGTTGGTCTTCGTGATGGTGCGGACGTCGGCGCCTGGGAATTTCTCGGAGAGCACCTTGCGGATGTTCGCTTCGATGGCGCCGCCCGCCGGGGCGGAGGCCGCAGGCGCGGGGGGGGCGACGGTCGGCGGGGCCTGCGCGACGACGGCGCCCGTGGCGAATGCGGCGAGGCAGAACGGCATCGCCGATCGCATCAGGTGGTGGAACAGGGGGGCGGTCATCGGGAGGCTCCTGGGAGGAAGGCGGGGTCGGTTCGAAAAGGGGGCAGGCGTTTCAGCGCAGGGCGGGGTGGGCGAGCGCCTGGCGCACGGGCGGAAGCTTCGACACGGCGGCGAGCCCGAGGTTTCGCAATCGGGCGATCCCGGGCAGCGCGGACCCGAAGAGCCGTACGAGGCCGTCGGTCACCCCCTGCATCGCGGCGACCGGCATCGCGCGGCGCCGGGCGTAGCGTGCGAGCAGGAGCGGCGCGCCGGGGTCGTCGACCGGCCCGCGTTCGGCCAGCACGGCGGCGAGCGCCTGCGCGTCGCCGAAGCCGAGATTGACCCCCTGACCGGCCAGCGGATGGATCCCGTGGGCGGCGTCGCCGCAGAGCGCCAAGCGGTGCGCGACGACCGCGGGAAGTCGCAGGAACTGCAGCGGGAACGTCGCAGCCGGCGTGATCGTCGTCAAGATCCCCAGAGCGCGCCCGCCGGCTTCGGCGACGCGGTCGGCGAGCGCCGTCGCGTCGAGCGCGGCGAGCTCGCTCGCGAGCGCGTCCGGCGCCGACCAGACGATCGAGATGCGCGCTCCGGGGAGCGGCAGCCACGCCAGCACGCTGCCGTCGGCGCGGAACCACTGCCGCGCGATGCCGCCGTGGCGGCGCTCGCAGTCGAAATTCGCGACGATCGCGGTCTGCGCGTAGGGACGCGGCTCGGCGACCATGCCGGCGGCCGCACGCACCCACGAGCGGATCCCGTCCGCGCCGACCACGAGCTTCGCGGCGATGCCGCGACCATCGTCGAGCGCGAGCGCACCACGCCCGGGCGTCCAGGCGAGCGACGCGAACGTCGCGGGCGCGACGACCTCGACGCCCGACGCATGCACGAGACCGATCAACGCCGCGCGCAGCACGCGCTCCTCGACGATCCACGCGAGGGCGCGCTCGGCGAGGTCGTACGCGTCGAACGCGAGCCGCGCACCCCGGTCGCCCTCGATGTGCATCGACTCCACCGGCGCGAGACGATCCTCGGGCAATGCCTCCCACGCGCCGATCGCTCGCAGGAACGCGGCGCTGCCCGGACTGATGGCGTAGACGCGCGCATCCCAGGTGCCCGGCTGCGGCGTTTCGGCCACGACGGCGGCACGGTCGGCGATCGTCACCGAGAGCCCCTGGCGCGCGAGCGCGACGGCGAGCGCGAGGCCGGGCAGGCCCGCGCCCGCGATCAGCACGTCGCGGTCGTCGGCTCTTCGGGCCACCAAACGGCCCGACTCGGGTTTCCCAGCGCTCACAGTGTCTCGATCACGTGGTTCTGGTTCGTGTAGATGCAGATGTCGCCGGCGATCGACAGCGCCTCCTTGACGACCTCGGCGGCGGTCAGCGCACTGTGCTGCAGCAAGGCGCGTGCCGCGGCCTGCGCGTAGGCGCCGCCCGAGCCGATCGCCACGATGCCGTGCTCGGGCTCGAGCACGTCGCCGGTGCCGGTGATGACGAGCGAGGCCGATACGTCCGCGATCGCGAGCATCGCCTCGAGTCGGCGCAGGACGCGATCGGAGCGCCAGTCCTTCGCGAGCTCGACCGCGGCGCGCGTCAGGTGTCCCTGGTGCTTCTCGAGCTTCGCCTCGAAGCGCTCGAACAGCGTGAACGCGTCGGCGGTCGCGCCCGCGAAGCCCGCGAGCACGCGGTCGTGGTAGATCCGGCGCACCTTGCGCGCCGTCGACTTGATGACGACCGCACCCAGCGTGACCTGGCCGTCGCCGCCGAGCGCGACTCGGCCGTCGCGACGGACCGACAGGATCGTGGTGCCGTGGTAGTTGTCCATGGGCGAACCGTCCGCAGGGCCGGCCCGCCTAAGGGCCGGAGTCCCCCGGGGGGCGCTACTGTGCCTTCTTCAGGAAATGGCGCGGCGAGATTCCGATGAGCAGCAGCATCGCCCTGACGATCGGCGAGACGCCGAGGACCTGGACCGCCTTGCGCTGCTGCTCGATGCGGTTGATCGCGTTGAGCAGCGCGCCGGCGCAGACGAAGTCGACGCGCTCGACGCCGCTCATGTCGATCGGCACGATCGCGCGGCCCTGCGCGAAATCCGAGAGCGCGATGAAGTGCGGCAACGCGCTTCCGGCCATCACGCCGGTCCACTTGAGCATGTCGGCGTCCGCCGGCGCTCCGGCGGCCGTGTCGGCGCCCGCGAGCGTCGCGTCGGCGGCCGGCGCGGATGGCGGCGGCGGCTCCCACGACGGCGGCGACAGTTCGAACGTCACCGCGTAGTCGACCGCGAGGTTCTCGAACGCGTCGCGATCCTGCGTCCATTGCAGGAGCTCGAGCGCGAGCAGCCACGCGCCCTCGCCCGCCTCGGCGCCCTCTTTGAGCGCCGCGGCGAGCGCCACGCGCAGTTTCTCCGGGCGCTGCAGCGACATCGGGATCGCGCGCTTGCGCGCGGCGGCGAGCGCCAGCGCGAGAAGGCGCGCGCCGTCGTCGTCGTAGCCGGCGACCTGCGAGAGGTCGATGCGCGTGTGCGTCGCGCCCTTGTCGATCGCGCGCCGCAGTCCGTCGACCTGCGGCGCCGACGCGGCGGTCAGTTTCCCGCTGATCGCGACGTATCCGCCTTGCGCTTTCGTCGCCTGAGGCTTGTCGGGCTCCTCCCACGCGGGCGCGGTGCGCTCGAACTGCACGACGTATTGCAGCGAGAGCTGGTCGAACGCGCTGTGGTCGCGGGCGCGCTGCAGGAGGTCGAACAGCGCGAGCCACGCCAGCGGCGACAGCCGCGTGTCGTGGTCGGACGCGACACCCTGCTCGAGCAGCACGCGCGCAGGCGCGGTCTGGCCGCCCGCGTAGAGCAGGGCCGCATTTTCGAGGACCGCGCAAAGCCCGGGATTGGCGTGCGCGACTTCGAAGCCCGCGGGATGCGCGGGCGCGAGCTCGATCATGCTCGCGCCGGTGACGGTGATGTCGCCGCCCGCGGGCTCGTCGAGCGCACGCTCGGGTTCGCGCTTGCGACCCTGCCCCCGCGCGGTGAGGTCGCGCGCGGAGGGGCGGCTGGGCGCAGGCGGGACCGGGCGCGCCTCGGGGACGGGCGGCCGTGGTTTCTTCGCCGGCGGCTTCGAGAAGAGCGCCATCGATCCGGAGGTTAGCGCGGCCCGTTGGCGAGCCGCGTCGAGCGATTATCGTCCCGCCCTCCGGCGACGGACAACCGTCGCGCGCCGGCGCGCCCCTGCGCCCCGGGGGCGGGTCCTTCAACGAGCGCCCCGCCCGCCGGCCTGCCGCCTCTTCGGTCGCGGGAACGCTGCATCACCCCTTGGCGAGGTTCGCCGCGGCGAAGTCCCAGTCGAGGAGCTTGTCGATCACCGCGTCGACGTAGGCGGCGCGCTTGTTCTGGTGGTCGAGGTAGTAGGCGTGTTCCCAGACGTCGATCGTCAGGAGCGGCTTCTGGCCCTTGGTCAACGGGACTTCGGCGTTGGACGTCTTCACGATCTTGAGCGCGCCGCCCTCGAGCACCAGCCAGCCCCAGCCGGAGCCGAACTGGGAGACGCTCGTCGCCGACAGCTGCTTGCGGAACTCGTCGTAGCTGCCGAACGCCGCGTCGATCATCTGCGCGATCCTGCCCGTCGGCTTGCCGCCGCCGTTGTGCTTCATCGAGTGCCAGTAGAACGTGTGGTTCCAGACCTGCGCGGCGTTGTTGAACACCGCGGCCTTGTCGGCCTTGCCCGCGGTCGCGGTCACGATGTGCTCGAGCGTCGCGCTCTCGAGCTCGGTGCCCTTGACCAGATTGTTGAGGTTGTCGACGTAGGTCTTGTGGTGCTTGCCGTGATGGAACGACAGCGTGTTGGCCGAGATCACCGGCTCGAGCGCGTTGTCGGCGTACGGAAGGGGCGGAAGCGTGAACATGGCACGAGGCTCCGAGGGTTGCGTTGTGCGCGTGCGCAAAAAGGGACGCTGCCGGGCGTTCGAGGCCGCCTGGCGTGACCCGATGATACCCGTGCGCGCTACGCGGGCTGGATCACGCCGCAGGCCAGGCGCGGGCCCGCATTGCCGGTCGGCTGGGTCGCGTAGTCGTCCGGGTCGCGGTGGACGATGAGTCCCTTGCCGGCGAGGCTGCGCGGTCCCGAAGCCACCGTGACCTCGCCAAGCGAAAACGACGCCTTCGCGTTGCCGTTCGCATCGGCGACGAGGCTCGGCATGTCGCCGCCGTGGTGCAGGGCCGCTTGCGGCCCGTGCGGCTTCGCGTCCGGATTGAAATGCCCGCCGGTGCTCATGCCGTCGCCCGAGCTACAGTCGCCCTTCTCGTGCACGTGGAAGCCGTGGTCGCGCCCCGGAGCGAGGCCGCGCACGTCGGCGGTCACGAATACGCGGCCCATGCGCTGCGCGAAGGTCACCGTGCCCTGCGCGGTGCTGCCTTTCGTGGGTTCGAGCCTTGCGGTCGCGACGGCCGAGTCGAACGGCGTCGTCGCGCAGCCGGCGAACAGCGCGGATGCCGCGGCGGTCGCCGCGAGCGTCTGGATCTTCATCGTGCCTCCTTCGGGGCCGGGCGCGCGGCGCGGCCCGGCAATCAGGGACGCTGGGCGATGGCGACGATCGGACGCGACCCGCGCAATGCACGGATCGCGACGTCCATCAATCGTCGCCGTACATCTTCTGGACGCGCTCGCGACGCTCCTGCGCCTCGAGCGAGAGCGTCGCGGTAGGGCGGGCGATCAGCCGCGCGACGCCGATCGGCTCGCCGGTCTCCTCGCAGAAGCCGTAGCTGCCGTCGTCGATCAGGCGGATCGACTTCTCGATCTTCTTCAGGAGCTTCCGCTCGCGATCGCGCGTGCGAAGCTCGAGCGTGTACTCCTCCTCGAGCGTCGCCCGGTCGGACGGGTCGGTCGTGGTCTCGTTCTCGCGCAGATGCTCGCCGGTGTCGTCGGCGTTCTGCAGGAGCTGGTCGCGCAGCTCGATGAGCTTGCGCTTGAAGAAGGCGAGCTGCGCCTCATTCATGTAATCCTTGTCCGAAGCCTTGAGGATGTCTTCCTCGGAAAGCTCGCGGACTTTCTTGACGGCGGTTGCGGTCTTGCCTGCCATGCTGGTCTTTCCTTGAACGGCACCCCGGCCCCACCGGCGTGGGTTCGGTAAACGGGAGATTATAGCGTCCGCGGACCGCCACGGGCCATCCTGGGCCCCGCCGGCCGTCGAACCGTCCGCCGCGCAGCGGCGCGAGGCGGGCGCACCACGTATAATCCTTAAGATTCAAGGATTTTCATCGTGCCGCCTGCCCAATCGACCGCGCCGGTCGCCCTCACGATCCGACGCCCGGACGACTGGCACGTGCATCTGCGCGACGGCGCGTCGCTCGGGGCGGTCGCCGGCGCCACCGCGCGCGTCTTCGGGCGCGCCCTCGTCATGCCGAATCTGAAGCCGCCGGTGACGACGGTCGCCGCGGCGCTCGCCTACCGCGAGCGCATCCTCGCCGCCGCCGCTCCCGGATCGCGGTTCGCCCCGCTGATGACGCTCTACCTGACCGACGATACGACCCCCGACGAGATCGCCCGCGCGAAGGCGTCGGGCGCGATCGTCGCGGTCAAGGTGTATCCGGCCGGCGCGACCACGCATTCGGACGCCGGCGTCACGTCGATCGAGCGCGCGTCGAAGGCGATCGCCGCGATCGAGAAGCACGGGCTCGTGCTCTCGCTGCACGGCGAAGTCACCGATCCGGCCGTCGATATCTACGATCGCGAGCGCGTCTACGTCGAGCGCACGCTCGCGCGCCTCGTGCGCGACTTCCCGGCGCTTCGCATCGTGCTGGAGCACGTGACGACGCGCGAGGCGGCGGATTTCATCGCGGGCGCGCCGCCGCGGGTCGCCGCCACGATCACGCCGCAGCACCTCCTCTGGTCGCGCAACGCGATGCTGGCGGGAGGCGTGCGCCCGCATTTCTACTGCCTGCCGATCCTCAAGCGCGAGACGCATCGGCACGCGCTCGTCGCCGCCGCGGTCTCCGGCTCTCCGAAGTTCTTCCTCGGCACCGACAGCGCGCCCCACGCGCGGCACGCGAAGGAGCAAGCATGCGGATGCGCGGGCTGCTACTCGGCGCCGCTCGCGCTCGAGCTCTATGCCGAGGCGTTCGAGGACGCGGGCGCGCTCGACCGCCTCGAGGGCTTCGCGAGCCTCTTCGGCGCCGCGTTCTACGGCCTCGCGCCGCACGACGACACGGTGACACTCGTCCGCGAGCCGTGGACGGTTCCCGCCGAATACGCGTTCGGGACGGACACCGTCGTGCCGTTGCGCGCGGGCGAGAGCGTGCGTTGGCGCGTGCAGGAATCGGGGTAAGCACGCTGACCCCGGGGTCGCCGAGACCGTCCGGTGGCGCTTGCGCGCGCCGCGGGAACGTCGAAGGACCGGGTTGCGAACCTGGTGGGCTAGGTGCCCCCGCGGAACCTCGCGCCGATCGGCGTATCCTAGCGATCGAAGTCCGCCAGACCGTCGCTGCCCGCCCGGTGAAAGCCGAAGCGGGGAGAGGAAAGTCCGGGCTCCAGAGAGCAGGATGCCGGGTAACGCCCGGCCGCAGCAGCCGCGGCTTCGCCGCCGCGGTCAAGGCGAGGAACAGGGCCACAGAGACGAGTCGCTCCCGGTCACACGGGAGCGGGTGAAACGCGGCAACCTCCATCCGGAGCAACGCCAAGTAGGCGGACCATGACGCTGCTCGCGTCGTCCGCGGGTAGGCGGCTCGAGCGTTCCGGCAACGGAACGCCTAGAGGAATGACGGCCATAGCGCGCTCTTCGGGGCGCGCCGTAACAGAACCCGGCTTATCGGCGGACTTCGACTTTTCATGGGGTCAGAGGCGCGACTCGGCGCACACGGGCGAGTGTCGTCTCTGATCCCGGAGAACCCCCAAGCGGCCAAGTGTCGTCTCTGACCCCAGAGAACCCCCACGCGGCCAGGTTTCGTCACTGACCCCGCAGACCCCGGAGGCCCCGATGGACGACGAAGCATTCAACCTGTCGATCCGCAAGTTCCTGAAGCTCGTCGGCATCAACTCGCAGCGCGAAATCGAGCGCGCGGTCGCCCAGGCGATCGACGAGCGGAAGATCTCCGGAACCGAATCGTTTCCGGTGACGATGACGCTGCGCGTCGGCTCGCTCGGCATCGACACGACGTTCGACGGCGAGATCGACCTCGCGGCGCGACGGCCTTAAGCGTCGCCCCCGGGGGTCGGGCTGACGCCCGACGCGCGCGCTGCCATCTTGCGGGTCGGGCTTGAGTCCGACGGCCTTCGTCCGGTTACCGCCGCTTCGCGTCCTTCAGGATCTCGCGCGCGGCGTTGCGGCCGGGAATGCCGGTGACGCCGCCGCCGGGATGCGCGCCGGCGCCGCACAGGTAGAGCCCCGCGACAGGCATCCGGTAGTTCGCCGCGCCGAGCGTCGGTCGCGTCGCGAACAGCTGGTCGAGCCCCAGCGCGCCGTGGAAGATGTCGCCGCCGGTCAGGCCGAACTCGCGCTCGAGGTCGAGCGGCGTCAACGCGCGGCGCGCGATCACGCTCGCGCGGAAATTCGGCGCCATCGCCGCGACCGTGTCGATCATCAGGTCCGCGACCTCTTCGCGCGCGTCATCCCAGCTCGTATCCGGCCGCACCGCGGCCAGGTCGGGATGCACGTGCTGGCAGAAGAGGCTCGCGACATGCATCCCCGGCGGCGCGAGCGTGTCGTCGACGACCGACGGGATCAGCACCTCGACGATCGGCGCGCGCGACCATCCCGACGCCTTCGCGTCGAAGTACGCGCGCTCCATGTAGGCGAGCGACGGCGCGACGACGATCCCGCTCGCGTGATGCGGCGCCGCCTTGCCTTCGGACGGCAGGCAAGCGAAGTCGGGCAACGCCGAGAGCGCCACGTTCATGCGGAACGTCCCCGAGCCGCAGCGGTACGCCTCCATGCGCGCGCGAAAGTCGTCGTCGACGTGGCGCGGATCGACGAGCTTGCCGAACAGGAGCTTCGGGTTGACGTTGGCGACCACGCGCTTCGCTTCGACGACGTCGCCGTCCTCGAGCTCGACCCCGCAGGCGCGCCCTGCCTTGACGATCACGCGCGCGACCGGAGCGCCGGTGCGGATCGAAACGCCGCGCGCGACGCACTCGTTCGCCATCGCCTGCGTGATCGCGCCCATCCCGCCCTTCGCGTGACCCCACTGGCCGCGCTTGCCGTTCACCTCGCCGAACACGTGGTGCAGCAGCACGTACGCGGAACCGGGCGAGTACGGCGAGCCGAAGTTTCCGACGACCGCGTCGAAGCCGAACGCGGCCTTGATCGGCGCCGACTCGAAGCGGCGGTCGAGGATCTCGCCGGCGCTCTTGGTGAAGAGGTCGACGACGTCGCGACGCCCGGCGAGCGACAGCGCCTTGAACGAGCGCAGCGTCTTCCATGCGTCGACGAGAGCCGGGATGCTGCTGCGGTCCGGATTCGCGATGTCCGGCGGCGTGCGGTGCAGGAGTTCGCGCAGCACGTCGGCGACGCGGTGGAGCATCGTGGTGTAAGCGGGCAACGCCTCGGCGTCGCGGCGCGAGAAGCGCGCGAATTCGCGCTGCGTCGCCTCGAGGCCGCCGCCGACCTTCAGGTAGTCGCCCGGCGTCGCGGAAAGCGGCAGGAAGTTCGCGAACGGCCGCTCGATGATCGCGAGGCCGTGCTCGGCGAGCTTCAAGTCGCGGATCACCTGCGGGTCGAGCAGGCTCACCGTGTAGCTCGCCGTCGAGTTTCGGAACCCCGGATGGAACGGTTCGGTGACCGCGGCGCCGCCGACGATGTCGCGCCGCTCGCACACGCACACGTCGAGCCCGGCGGCGGCGAGGTATGCGGCGCAGACGAGGCCGTTGTGGCCTCCGCCGATCAGCACCGCATCGAACACGCGCGCGGTCACGAGCGAAGGTCCACCGCGCGTCCGGCGCTAGGCGCCGATGTCGCCCGCGACGGCGACCGTCGAATAGCCGCCGTCGACGTAGGTGATCTCGCCGGTCACCGCGGACGCGAGCCCGGACAGCAGGAACGCCGCGACGTTGCCGACCTCGTCGATCGTCACGCCGCGGCGCAGTGGCGCTGTGGCCTCGAACCGCGACAGGAGCTTGCCGAAACCGCCGATCCCCGCGGACGCGAGCGTCCGGATCGGGCCCGCCGAGATGCCGTTGACGCGGATGGCCTCGGGGCCGAGGCACGCCGCGAGGTAGCGCACGTTCGCCTCGAGGCTCGCCTTCGCGAGACCCATCACGTTGTAATTGGGCACCGAGCGCACCGCGCCGAGGTAGGTCATCGTCACGATCGCGCCGTTGCGACCCTGCATGAGCGGCCGCGCGCCCCTGGCGAGCGCGGCGAGGCTGTAGCTCGAGATGTCGTGCGCGACATGGAACGCCTGGCGCGAGAGGCCGGCGAGGAAATCGCCGGTGAGCGCCTCGCGCGGCGCGAACGCGATCGAATGCACGAGCCCGTCGAGCCCGCCCCATTCGGCGCCCAGGCGCTCGAAGAGCGCGTCGATGTCGGCGTCGCGCGAAACGTCGCACGGAAGCACCGGGCAATGACCGAAGTCGGCGGCGAGCCTGGCAACCCGGTCCTTCAGATCCTCGTTCACGTAGGTGAACGCGAGCGTCGCGCCTTCGCGCTGGCATGCGCGCGCTACGCCGTAGGCGATCGAGCGGTTCGACAGCACGCCGGTGACGAGGATCTTGCGGTCGGCGAGGAATCCCATCGCTTTGGCCCTGTGGGCGATCAGTTGAAGAGGTCGGTGAACGAGCGGATCGGCCCGATCACCCCGCAGAGCACGATGCGGTTGGGCCGGTCGGGCACGATGGCGGTGTCGACGGTGTCGCCCATGTGCACGGCCACCGCGCGTCCCTCGAGGCTGCCCGGACCGGTGATCCGCAGGCCGGGCACTGTCGCCGTCAACTGGCCGTTGCCGTTCGCGCCGATCGCGAGCTCGGGGAGCAGATCGGTCGCGGGCTTCACGGATCCGGCGGGCGCCCACGGCTTTCCGATCGAGAACGCGTTGGGCGAGCTGCAGTTGCCGCGCTCGTGGAACGCGATCCGGTATTGGCCGGGAATCACGTTGTTGACGACGACGAGCACCGACACGCGGTCGCCGCGCAACATGAACTTCGCGTCGCCCTGCGCCGCGCTGCCGTTCTTCGCCATGAGCACCGCCTCGACGCCGGGTGTCTGCGCCGCGCCCTTCGCGACCGGCAACGCCGCCCCGTCGCCCATCGACGAGCACGCCGCGATGCCGAGGGCGAGCGCCGCGAGCGTGAGCGCCGCCGTCGGCCGGCGGAGGCGAAGGGGATCGTCCATCGCCCGCATGATAGGCGATGGGGCCACAAGCCGCCATCGCGCGCGCCGCGCGCCGTTCGCGCAGGACGACGCGGTACAATCGTGCATCGCGCGCCCTCACGCTCCGGCGCCGCGTCTCGACTCCTTTCCGCCACCGCATCGCGCTTCCCCATGTCGTCGATGACGCCGCAGGAGATCGTCTCCGAGCTCGACAAGCACATCGTCGGACAGCACGACGCGAAGCGCGCCGTCGCGGTCGCGATGCGCAATCGCTGGCGCCGCCAGCAGGTGCCCGAACCGCTGCGCGGCGAGATCACGCCGAAGAACATCCTGATGATCGGGCCGACCGGCGTCGGCAAGACCGAGATCGCGCGCCGGCTCGCGCGCCTCGCCGATGCGCCGTTCATCAAGATCGAGGCGACCAAGTTCACCGAGGTCGGCTACGTGGGGCGCGACGTCGACACGATCGTGCGCGACCTGATCGACGTGGCGGTCAAAGAGACGCGCGAGGTCGAGGCTCGCAAGGTGCGCGACCGCGCCGCCGACGCGGCCGAGGAGCGCATCCTCGACCTGCTGGTGCCGCCGGCGCGCGAGGTGAACTTCCACGACATGCAGCCCGCCGACAACCCGACGCGGCAGAAATTCCGCAAGATGCTGCGCGAAGGTCGCCTCGACGACAAGGATGTCGACGTCGAGCTCACCGTGCTGCCGCCGGCGATGGAGATCATGGCGCCGCCCGGCATGGAGGATCTCACCGCGCAGCTCCAAGGCATGTTCCAGCAGGTCGGCGGCGGGCGCCGCAAGCTGCAACGCATGAAGGTCGCCGACGCGATGAAGGCGCTCACCGACGAGGAAGCCGGACGCCTGCTGAACGACGACGAGATCAAGGCGAAGGCGCTCGCGTCGGTCGAGCAGAACGGCATCGTGTTCCTCGACGAGATCGACAAGATCGCGTCGCGGCAGGACCTCCACGGCGCCGACGTGTCCCGCCAGGGCGTGCAGCGCGACCTCCTGCCGCTCGTCGAGGGCACGACGGTGTCGACCAAGTACGGGATGGTGCGCACCGACCACGTGCTTTTCATCGCGTCGGGTGCGTTCCACCTGTCGAAGCCGTCCGACCTCATCCCCGAATTGCAGGGGCGCTTCCCGATCCGCGTCGAGCTGACGCCGCTCACCGTGGACGATTTCGTCCAGATCCTCACGGCGACCGACGCGTGTCTCGTCAAGCAATACGAGGCGCTCCTGCGCACCGAGAACGTCGAGCTCGAGTTCCGCGCGGACGCGATCCGCCGGATCGCCGAGATCGCGCACGCGGTCAACCAGAAGCAGGAGAACATCGGAGCGCGCCGCCTCTACACGGTGATGGAGCGCCTGCTCGAGGAGATCTCGTACTCGGCCACGCGCCACGACCGCGAGACGATCGCGATCGACGCCGCGTACGTCGACGCGCGGCTCGCCGAGGTGGCGGGGGACGACAACCTGGCGAAGTACATTCTTTGAAAGGCGATTGTGGATTGTGGATTGTGGGACGCCTACCGCATCACGCCGTCATGCACGGCTCGACCGCCACCATCCACCATCCGCGATCCGCCTTCGCCTTTCCGCCGTGCTCGAACGCCTCCTAAGCATCATCGTCCCGGTCTTCGCGGTGATCGCGCTCGGCTGGCTGTGGGGATTGCGCGCGAAGCCGGACATGGCGGTCGTCAATCGCCTGTCGATGAACGTGCTGTCGCCGGCGCTCATTTTCTCGGCGCTGTCGTCGAAGTCGTTCGACGTCTGGGACAACCGGCTCCTGATGCTCGGCAGCATCGGCGTCGTGCTGGGCTCGGGCCTCCTCGCCTGGCCGGTCGCGAAATTCCTGCGCGAGGACGCGCGCACGTTCGTGCCGCCGATGATGTTCAACAACTGCGGCAACATGGGGCTGCCGCTCGCGGTGCTCGCGTTCGGCGATGCGGGCTTCGCGCCGATGGTCGCGCTGTTCACGATCAGCAACCTCACGCATTTCACGCTCGGCGTCTGGATCGTCGACCATCACGCGCGCTTCGGGAGCCTGGTCCGCAACCCGATGGTGTGGTCGACGATCGCGGGCTTCGCGTTCGCGGCCTTCCATCCGCCGCTGCCGGAGATCGCCGCGGTCACGATCAAGCTCGTCGGCGACGCGCTGATCCCGATGATGCTGCTCTCGCTCGGCGTGCGGCTCACCGCGATCCGCTGGAGCGAGGCGCGCCTGGGCGTCATCGGCGGAATCGTCTGCCCGGTGACCGGACTCGTGGTGGCCGCGATCCTCGCGCCGGTGCTCGGGCTCGATGCGCGGCAGGCGGGACTCCTGCTCCTGTTCGGCTGCCTGCCGCCGGCGGTCCTCAACTTCATGGTCGCCGAGCAGTTCAAGCGCGAGCCCGCCAAGGTCGCCTCGATCGTGCTCGTCGGCAACGTGCTGTCGATCGTGTTCGTGCCGATCGGCCTCTCGCTCGCGCTGCGCTAGTGTGCTGAGTCGGCAGTTCCGACGATCAGGGAGCGGATGCAATCGGCTGCCAGGCAAGGCGCTCGGCCGATAGCGTACCGCGCGGTAGGGTGAGGTCGAGCAACGCAGCATGGCGGCCGATTTCGCCGCGAACGATCAAGCGAACTTCTGACTCAGTACACTAGGAATGCTTGCATGAATCCACGGATCGACGCGATCCTCTTCGACCTCGGCGGCGTGCTGATCGAGCTCGCCGGCGTCGAGCGCATGCTCACGTGGAGCCCCGCGCTCGGGTCGACCGACGAGCTGTGGCGGCGCTGGCTCGCATCACCGGCGGTGCGCGGCTACGAGACCGGGCGCACCGACCGCGTCGCGTTCGCAGACGCGATCGTCGAGGAATTCGGATTGCCGGTCGGGCGCGACGCGTTCCTCGCCGAGTTCGCGTGGTGGCCGCGCACGCTGCACGCGGGCGCCGCCGGCCTTCTCGCCTCGCTCGCGCCGCGCTACACGCTGGCGTCGCTGTCGAACACCAACGAGCTGCACTGGGAACGCTTCGAGCGGGAATGGGGATTGCCGTCGATGTTCCACCACAATTTCCCGTCGCATGCGGTCGGCAAGCTCAAGCCGGACGCCGAGTATTTCGAGCACGTGCTCGACGCGCTCGGCGTCGCGCCCGCGCATGCGCTCTTCGTCGACGACAACCGCATCAACGTCGAGGCCGCGCGCGCCGTGGGTCTGAACGCGCGGCAGGTCGGAAATTTCGACGCGTTGGCGCTCGCCCTGGCCGAAGCTGGCGTGGTCGCGGCGGCGGGAACGGCGCGATGAATCTCCGCGCGATGCTCGAAGCGCGCGCCGCCGAGCGCCGACCGCTCCGCGTCGCGCTCATCGGCGCGGGCAAGTTCGGCTCGATGTACCTCGCGCAGGCCAAGCACACGCCGGGCATCCACGTGACCGCGATCGCCGACCTCGCCCCCGATCGCGCGAAGGCGTCGCTCGCGCGCGTCGGATGGCCGGCGGAGAAGTTGGCGGCGCGCACGATCGCGGAGGCGGCGCGCAGCGGCGGCACCTGCGTGCTCGACGACGCGATGGCGGCGATCGCATCGCCCGACGTCGACATCGTGATCGACGCGACCGGCAGCCCCGCCGCGGGCATCCGCCACGTGCTCGCGTGCTGCGGGCACGGCAAGCACGTCGTGATGGTGAACGTCGAGGCCGATGCGCTGGCGGGCCCGCTGCTCGCGCGGCGCGCGCGCGAAGCGGGCATCGTCTATTCACTCGCGTACGGCGACCAGCCGGCGCTCATCTGCGAACTCGTCGACTGGTGCCGCACCGCGGGCTTCGAGGTGGTCGCCGCGGGCAAGGGCACCAAGTACCTGCCCGCGTACCACGAGTCCACTCCCGCCACCGTCTGGCCTCACTACGGATTCTCGACCGAGCAGGTCGCGAAGGGCGATTTCAACGCGCAGATGTTCAACTCGTTCCTCGACGGCACGAAGAGCGCGATCGAGATG
>JBDTNO010000024.1:0-23983 GCA_039933715.1 Betaproteobacteria bacterium | reverse complement strand
AGTTCGTGCATGCGAGTCCGCGCGCGCCGTGAGGTTACGCAGAGCTTCCCTAGTGGAGAGCGTCGGCCAGCGAAGGCCCGGGGGACGGCGGTGCCGGCGGCTTGCGCGCGAGCAGGAGGTCGGCGAGATAGGTGAGCTCGGCGACGACGATGAGCGCCGCGCTGATCGGGATCACCGACTGCACGACACTCATAGGGACCCAGGGAAGGCTCACCATCCCGTCCCCGTGCAGCGCGGGCAGGATCCAGGCGCCGACCGCGCCCAACAGGACGAAGAATGCGATGACCAGCACCTGCGCTACGATGCTGAACGCGCGCCGCCACGACCACGGCATCTGGTCGACGATCTCCGGGCATCCGATGTGCGCGCGCTTGACCGACGCGAGCGCCGAGCCGTAGAACGTCAGCCACGCGAGCATCACCGAGGCGAGCTCGTCGTACCAGATCAGCGAATGACCCAGGTAGCGGAACACCACGCCGAGCGTGACTTCGACGGCCAGGAACACCATCAATGCACCGACGATCCACTCGAGCACGCGACCGTAGTACGAGCGGAACGTCGCGAGCGCGTCGGCCCCCGACGCTCCGGGGGCTGGAGCGCCGTTCGTCGTGGCCACGGCGCTACTTCCCGAGCGCGACCGCGCGGTCGATCACTTCCTTGGCGCCGGCGACTTCCTTGCCGAACTCGTCGTAGATCGCGCGGCTCGCGGCGATGAAGGCGTCCTTGTCGACGTCGTTGACCTGCATGCCGGCCGCCTTCAGCTTCCCGACCAGTTCGCCGTCGTCCTTCGCGGCGGTCTCGTAGACGTAGGCCTGCGTCTCCTTCGCCGTGTCCTCGAGGACCTTGCGCACGTCCGCGGGCAGCGCTTCCCACTTGGTCTTGCCGACCGTCAGGTAGGCCGGCGTGTAGACGTGACCCGACAGGGACAGGTACTTCTGCACTTCCTGGAGCTTGGCCGAGTAGATCTGGGTGAACGGGTTCTCCTGCCCGTCCATCACGCCGGTCTGCAGCGCGGTGAAGAGCTCCGAGAACTTCATCGGGCTCGGGTTCGCGCCGTAGGCCTGGAACATTTTCACGCGCCACTTGCCTTCGGGGACGCGGAGCTTGATGCCCTGCAGGTCGGCGGGGACGCGGATCGGACGCTTGCTGTTGGTCAGGTGGCGCTCGCCGTTCTCCCACACCGCGAGGACCTTGAGGCCCTTCTTCTCGGCCTCGGGCGCGAGTTTCGCCCAGAATAGCTCCTTCTCGATGCGCATCATGTGCTGCCGGTTCTTGACGATGTAGGGCATCTCGAAGACGCCGAAGAGGTCGACCTGCGAGCTCATGACGGTCGACGGCAGCGCCATGTCGATCGTGCCGAGCTTGAGCTTCTGGATCATCTCGGCGTCGCCGCCGAGCTGGCTCGAGCCGTAGACGACGACCTTCGCCTTGCCGGCGAACTTCGCGTTGGCGCGCTTCGCGTATTCGTCGGCGCTCTTCTGGAACAGCGAGCCGGGCTCGCCGACGTGGCCGAGCTTGATCTCGATCTGCGCCTCGGCCGCGCCGGCGAGCACGAGGGCCACGACCGCGATGGCGCCGCGGATGACAGCCCGTCGGGCGGGCCGGATGGTCATGCCGTTCATGTGATCCTCCTATGGCTGGAACCTGCATTCGGCGCGCTCGCGGCGCGCTCTCCGGGATTTCCTACGCGGCGTGCGGAAGCGCCTCCCGCGCCGCCTCGACCAGGTATGCGGTGGCGGCATCGACGCCGCCCTTGCGATGCGGAACGCCCGCGAGCGCCAATCCCATCTCGGCGCCGGCGAGCGTGCCGCACAACATCAGGTCGTTGAACCAGCCGAGGTGCCCGATGCGGAACACCTTGCCGGCGACCTTGCCGAGACCCTGGCCGAGCGACATGTCGAAGCGCTCGAGCACGATCCTGCGGAACGCGTCGGCGTTGTGGCCGTCCGGCATCACGATGCCGGTCAGCGCCGAACTGTATTCGGCGGGGTCGAGGCAGAGGATCTCGAGCCCCCAGGCGCGTACCGCGCGTCGCGTGGCCTCGGCATGGCGGTCGTGCCGCGCGAACACCTGCGGCAGCCCTTCCTCGAACAGCATCGCCTGCGCCTCGGCGAGCCCGTAGAGCAGGTTGGTGGCGGGCGTGTACGGGAAGAATCCGGTCGCGTTGGACGCGAGCATCTCGCGCCAGTCCCAGTACGAGCGCGGAAGCTTCGCACGCGACGACGCGTCGAGCGCCTTCGCCGAGATCGCGTTGAACGACAGGCCCGGCGGCAGCATCAGGCCCTTCTGCGAGCCGCCGACCGTCACGTCGACGCCCCATTCGTCGTGCCGATAGTCGATCGACGCGAGCGAGCTGATCGTGTCGACCAGGAGGAGCGCCGGATGCTTCGCGCGGTCGATCGCCGCGCGCACGGGCGGGATGCGCGTCGTGACGCCGGTCGACGTCTCGTTGTGGACGACGCAGACCGCCTTGATCGCGTGTTGCGTGTCGGCGGACAGGCGCGCCTCGATCGCCGAAGCGTCGGCGCCGTGCCGCCAGTCGCCGGGCAGGAAATCGACGGCGAGCGACAGCCGCTCGGCGAGCTTGCGCCACAGCGCCGCGAACTGTCCGGTCTCGGCCATGAGCACGCGATCGCCGGGCGACAGCGTGTTGACGAGCGCCGCTTCCCACGCGCCGGTGCCCGAGGCCGGGTAGATGACGACGTCCGCCTCGGTCGCGAACACGCGCTTCATGCCGGCGAGGACGCGCTTGCCGAGCTCGGCGAACTCGGGACCGCGATGGTCGATCGTCGGGCGATCGATCGCGCGCAGCACGCGGTCGGGAACGTTGGTCGGTCCCGGGATCTGCAGGAAATGTCGGCCGGAAAGGTGGCGATCGGGGGTCGGCATGGCGGATTCGTCCTCCGCCCGCGGCGCGGGGCGGGAAATCGTTCGACGATGCTACGCACCCCGACGCGAGCGCGCAACGCCCGAGTGGATTCCCGCGAACGCGCCGTTTCCCGGCCGAAGCGGCCGACGCGCGAATTAGAATACGGGGACGTCGGGCCGCGAGGCGCCGATCCCGCGCCATGGCCACGATCGACCTTCCCAAGCCGACGACCGTCGCAGGCGAGCTCGCGCGGCGCCTGCGCGGCGCCGTGCGCGGCGAGGTGCTCTTCGATCGCGCGTCGCGCGGTCGTTACGCGACCGACGCGTCGATCTACCAGGTCGAGCCGGTCGGCGTCCTGGTGCCGGCGACGCACGACGACGTGCGAGCGGCCTTCGCGCTGTGCCGCGATCTCGGCGTTCCGATGCTGCCGCGCGGCGCCGGAAGCTCGCAATGCGGCCAGACCGTCGGCGCCGCGCTGGTCGTCGATCACAGCAAGTTCCTCTCGGGCGTCGTCGGGTTCGACCGCGACGCGCGCACCGTCACCGTCGAGCCGGGCATCGTGCTCGACGCGCTCAACGCGTGGCTCCGGCCGCACGGCCTGTGGTTCCCGGTCGACGTCAGCACGTCGGCGCAGGCGACGCTCGGCGGCATGGCGGGCAACAACTCGTGCGGCTCGCGCTCGATCGCCTACGGCAACATGGTGCACAACGTCGTCGCGATCGACGCGCTGCTCGCCGACGGCACCGAGGCGCGCTTCGGCCCCGAAGGTGAGATGCGGGCGGCGATGGCCGGCGCGCCGCCGCGCGTGCGCGCGCTCGTCGAGGCGCTCGACGCGATCGGCGCGCGCGAGCGCGACGAGATCGCCGCGCGCGTCCCGCACGTGATGCGCCGCGTCGGCGGTTACAACCTCGACGTCTACCATCCTCAGAGCGAGCGGCCGTACACGCGCGACGGGAGCGTCAATTACGCGCATCTCCTGGTCGGCAGCGAAGGGACGCTCGCGTGGACGCGTACGATCACGCTCGCGCTGGCGCCGCTGCCCGCGCACCGCGCGCTCGGCGTCGTGAACTTCCCGTCGCTCTACCGGGCGATGCAGTGCGCGCAGCACATCGTCACGCTCGGCCCGTCGGCGGTCGAGCTCGTCGACCGCACGATGATCGGCCTCGCGCGCGGCAACCCGGCGTTCCGGCCCGTGATCGACGCGGCGCTGATCGGCGAGCCGGAGGCGATCCTGCTCTGCGAGTTCACCGGCGACGCGGCGGACGACGCGCGCGGCCGTCTCGACCGGCTCGTCGAGCTGATGGGCGAACTGGGCTTGCCCGGCGCGGTCGTGCGCATGACCAACGCGGGCGCGCAGAAGGCGCTGTGGGAGGTGCGCAAGGCCGGGCTCAACATCATGATGAGCATGAAGGGCGACGGGAAGCCGGTGTCGTTCATCGAGGACTGCGCGGTGCCGCTGCCGCACCTCGCCGACTACGTCGCGCGACTGACGCAGGTGTTCGCGAAGCACGGCACGCGCGGCACCTGGTACGCGCACGCGTCGGTGGGCACGCTGCACGTGCGGCCGATCCTCGACATGCGGCGCGGCGACGCATCGAAGATGCGCGCGATCGCGGAGGAAGCCTCGGCGATGGTGCGCGAGTACAAGGGCGCGTACTCGGGCGAGCACGGCGACGGCCTCGTGCGCAGCGAATGGGTCGCCTGGCAGTTCGGGCCGCGCCTGACCCGCGCGTTCGAGGACGTGAAGGCGCTGTTCGACCCGGACGGCCTCATGAACCCGGGCAAGATCGTGCGCCCGCCGCGGATGGACGACGCGACGCTTTTCCGTTTTCCGCCGGGGCACGCGACGCTGCCGGTCGCGACCGCGCTCGACTGGTCGGCGTGGAACGTGAACGGCGATGCGGCGACCGGGACGAGCAGCGCGCCGGGCACCGGCGGCGATCCCGCGGAGGGCTACGCGAAAGCCGTCGAGATGTGCAACAACAACGGCCACTGCCGCAAGTTCGACGCGGGGACGATGTGCCCGAGCTTTCGCGTCACGCGCGACGAGAAGCACCTGACGCGCGGGCGCGCCAACACGCTGCGCCTGGCGCTCGCCGGCCACTACGGCCCGGACATCGCGTCGCCGGAAGTGCATGACGCGCTCGACCTCTGCGTGAGCTGCAAGGGCTGCCGCCGCGACTGCCCGACCGGCGTCGACATGGCGCGCATGAAGGTCGAGTTCCGCCACCAATGGCAGCGCATCCACGGGCTTTCATGGCGCGACCGCCTGATCGCCCGGTTTCCGCGCTGGGCGCCACGGGCGGCGCGCCTGCCCGCCCTCGCCAACGCGCGCGATCGCATTCCCGGCGCCCGGTGGCTCGCCGAGCGCGTGCTCGGCATTTCCGCGCGACGCTCGATGCCGCGGTGGCGACACGACACGTTCCTGGGAGACCGGGCGGTGCGCGACGACGAGCATCCCGACGTCGTGCTCCTGGTCGACACGTTCACCAATCATGTCGAGCCGGAGAACGCGCATGCGGCGCTTGCGGTGCTGCGGGCGGGCGGCTACCGGGTGGCGGTCGCGCGCCCACGCGCCGACGACGCGCACGCGAGGCGCGCGTTGTGCTGCGGGCGCACCTATCTCGCGGCGGGTCTCGTCGACGAGGCGAAAGCGGAGGCTCGCCGCGTCGTCCAGGCGCTCGCGCCCCATGTCGGGAGGGGATCCGCGATCGTCGGCCTCGAGCCGTCGTGCCTCTTGTCGCTGCGCGACGAGTACCTCGCGATGGGGCTGGGCGAGGAGGCGGCCGCGCTGGCCGATCGCGCGATGCTCGTCCCCGAATTCCTGATGCGCGAGCATGCGGCGGGCCGGCTCCGCCTGCCGCTCGTTCCGCTGCCGCAAAAGCGCGCGCTCGTGCACGGCCATTGCCACCAGAAGGCGTTCGACGCGTTCGCCCCCACGTTGGCGATGCTGGCGCTCGTTCCGGGGCTCGCGGTCGAGGCGGTCGAATCGTCCTGTTGCGGGATGGCGGGGAGCTTCGGCTACGAAGCCGAGCACTACGAGATCTCGCTGCGGATGGCCGAGCTTTCGCTGTTGCCGGCGGTCCGCGCGGCGGAACCCGGGACGTTGATCGTCGCCGACGGGACGAGTTGCCGGCACCAGATCGCCGACGGAACGCGCGGCCCGGGAGCCGGCCGGACGGCCGTCCACGCGATCCGGGTCGTCGCCGCCGCGATCGGGACGGGTTCGCGACCCGGCCCCGCCGTCGGGGTCGGATTGGGAACATGACCCCGACCGGGGCCTTCCAGCGACGGTCGAGCCCTTGAACCCCCCGATGGCGTCCCCACTTAATCGTATTGCCTATGGATCGACGTTTGGCTGCCGCATGACACGACACCACTCCCCCGACCCCGCCGACGAATTGCCCGGACTCGACCCGGCGACCGGCCTCGGCGCCGCAGACCCGGCTCCCGACCTGCCCGACATCCTGCGCAAGGCCGAGAGCGAGGTCGCCGACCTCAAGGACGCCTGGCTGCGCGCCAAGGCCGAAACCGAGAATGTCCGCCGGATCGGCCAGGCCGACGTCGGGCGCGCGCACAAGTACGCGATCGAGCGCTTCGCCAGCGACCTGCTCCCGGTCCGCGATGCGCTCGAGACGACGCTGGGGACCGAGGGCGCCACGTCCGACCCGTTGCGCGAGGGTGTCGAGCTGACGTTGAAGGCGCTGACCGCCGCGTTCGAGAAGGCGTCGATCTCGCCGATCGATCCGCACGGCGAGAAGTTCGACCCCAATCGCCACCAGGCGATGACGATGGTCCCGTCGGCGAAACCGGCGCAGACCGTCGCACAGGTCTTCCAGAAAGGTTACCTCCTTCACGACCGCGTCCTGCGCCCCGCGCTGGTCGCGGTGTCGAGCGGGCCCGGCGACGACGACGGGACGCCCTCCGGGCGCGGCGCCACGGGTTGAGTTGCGCGCGCGCGAGCCCCACCTGTCCGGCAGGAAAAACACACTGTAGCGGAGCCACTTCATGGCCAAAATCATCGGTATCGACCTGGGAACGACCAACAGCTGCGTCGCCGTCGTCGAGGGCGGGCAGCCCAAGGTGATCGAGAATTCCGAAGGCGCGCGCACGACGCCCTCGGTCGTCGCGTACGCCGACGACGGCGAAATTCTCGTCGGCGCGCCGGCGAAGCGCCAGGCGGTCACGAACGCCAGGAACACGATCTACGCGGTCAAGCGGCTGATCGGCCGCAAGTTCGAGGAAAAGGAAGTCCAGAAGGACATCGCGCTGATGCCCTTTTCGATCGGCAAGGCCGACAACGGCGACGCGTGGGTCGAGGTGCGCGGCAAGAAGATCGCGCCGCAGCAGGTCAGCGCCGAGATCCTGCGCAAGATGAAGAAGACCGCCGAGGACTACCTCGGCGAGGAAGTGACCGAGGCGGTGATCACCGTCCCCGCGTACTTCAACGACTCGCAGCGCCAGGCGACCAAGGACGCGGGCAAGATCGCGGGCCTCGACGTCAAGCGCATCATCAACGAGCCCACTGCGGCCGCGCTGGCGTTCGGCCTCGACAAGAAGGAAGGCGACCGCAAGATCGCCGTGTACGACCTCGGCGGCGGCACGTTCGACATCTCGATCATCGAGATCGCGGAAGTCGACAAGGAGCACCAGTTCGAGGTGCTCTCGACCAACGGCGACACGTTCCTCGGCGGCGAGGACTTCGACCAGCGCCTGATCGACTACATCGTCACCGAATTCAGGAAGGAGCAGGGCGTCGACCTCAAGAACGACGTGCTCGCGCTGCAGCGGCTCAAGGAAGCCGCCGAGAAGGCGAAGGTCGAGCTCTCGAGCTCGCAGCAGACCGAGATCAACCTGCCGTACATCACGGCCGACAAGTCGGGCCCCAAGCACCTGTCGATCAAGATCACGCGCGCCAAGTTCGAGGCGCTGGTCGAAGACCTGATCGAGCGCACGATCGAGCCCTGCCGTACCGCGATCAAGGACGCGGGCGTCAAGCTCTCCGACATCGCCGACGTGATCCTGGTCGGCGGCCAGACGCGCATGCCGAAGGTGCAGGAGAAGGTCAAGGAGTTCTTCGGCAAGGAGCCGCGCAAGGACGTCAATCCGGACGAGGCGGTGGCGGTCGGGGCCGCGATCCAGGCGTCGGTGCTTTCCGGAGACCGCAAGGACGTGCTGCTGCTCGACGTGACGCCGCTTTCGCTCGGCATCGAGACTCTGGGCGGCGTGTTGACGCGCCTCATCCAGAAGAACACGACGATCCCGACCAAGGCGCAGCAGACGTTCTCGACCGCCGACGACAACCAGGGCGCGGTGACGATCCACGTGCTGCAGGGCGAGCGCGAGATGGCCTCGGGCAACAAGAGCCTCGGCCAGTTCAACCTCGAGGGCATCCCGCCGGCAAGGCGGGGCACGCCGCAGATCGAGGTGACGTTCGACATCGACGCCAACGGCATCCTGCACGTGAACGCGAAGGACAAGGCGACCGGCAAGGAGTCGAAGATCACGATCAAGGCGAACTCCGGCCTGTCCGAGGAAGAGATCCAGCGGATGGTCAAGGACGCCGAGGCGCACGCCGAGGACGACCGCAAGCTGATGGAGACCGTGCAGGCACGCAACGGCCTCGACGCGCTCGTGCACAGCGTGACGAAGTCGCTGGAGGAGCACGGCGCCAGGATCGGCGCCGACGAGAAGGCGAAGATCGAGGCGGCCGTCGCGGAAGCCGAGGAAGTCCTGAAGCAGAAGGACGCGTCGAAGGAAGCGCTCGAGGCGAAGACCGAGGCGCTCGCGAAGTCGGCGCAGAAGCTCGGCGAGGCGATGTATGCGCAGGCGCAGGCGGCTGCGGGCGGGGCCGATGGCGGTCCTGGCGCAGCGGGCGGCGAGGGTCGCACATCGGGGCCAAGCGGCGGCGACGAGAAGGTCGTCGATGCCGAGTACACGGAGGTCAAGGACCGAAAGTAAGACATTTTCGATCCTCGCCTTCTTCGATATCCCGTCGCGACTGGCGCCGCGTGACCTTGCGGAGGCCTGAGCGCGACGGGAACTCTGTCCGCGTTCGAGCGGCGTATTCGACGCCCCTCGACGCGGACGAGCGGGGTTCCGCGACGCGACCGGACGCCTGGGGTCGCGTCGAGGTGCTCGCGCCCGACGCTCGGAGTTTGAATCGATGGCGGGTCGCGAGATCGCGGCCCGTCCTGGTCGTGGCGAGAGCCGTGCAACAATCGCCCGCTCGAGCGGGGGCCGGGGCTTCGAGCAGGGGATGACGGATGGCGAAGCGCGACTACTACACGGTGCTGGGCGTCCAACGCGACGCGTCGGAAGAGGACCTGAAGAAGTCCTATCGCAAGCTCGCGATGAAGCACCATCCGGATCGCAATCCGGACAAGGGCGCCGAAGAGCAATTCAAGGAAGCGAAGGAGGCGTACGAGGTCCTGACCGACCCCAGGAAGCGCGCCGCCTACGACCAGTTCGGACACGCGGGCGTCGATCCTTCGGCCGGTTTCGGCGCGGGTGCGGCGCGCGGCGCCGGGCCGGAAGGCTTCGGCGGGTTCGCCGACGCGTTCGGCGACATCTTCGGCGAGATCTTCGGGCAGCAGGGACGCGGCGGGCGCGGCACCGGCGTCTACCGGGGCGCGGACCTTCGCTACAACCTCGAGATCACGCTCGAGGAAGCGGCGCGCGGCACCGAAGCGCGCATCCGCATCCCGACGATGGAGCCGTGCGAACCCTGCAAGGGCAGCGGCGCGAAGCCGGGCACGCAGGCGAAGGCATGCCCGACCTGCCACGGGCGCGGCGAGGTCCGCGTCTCGCAGGGATTCTTCTCGATCCAGCAGACCTGCCCGCAATGCCACGGCACCGGCAAGATCATTCCCGAGCCGTGCGAGACCTGCCAGGGCGCGGGCCGCATCCGCAAGCATAAGACGCTGTCGGTGAAGATCCCGGCGGGCGTCGACACGGACGATCGCATCCGTCTCACCGGCGAGGGCGAGGCGGGCGTCAACGGCGGTCCGAACGGCGACCTCTACGTCGTCGTGCAATTGAAGCCGCACGCGGTGTTCCAGCGCGAAGGCGCCGACCTGCATTGCGAGATGCCGATCAGCTTCGCGACCGCGGCGCTCGGCGGCGAGATCGAGATCCCGACGCTCGAGGGCCACGCGAAGGTGAAGATCCCGGTCGAGACGCAGACCGGCCAGGTGTTCCGGCTGCGCAACAAGGGCATCCGGCCGGTGCGCGGCTCGGTCGTCGGCGACCTCTTCTGCCATGTCGCGCTCGAAACGCCGGTCAAGCTCACGTCCAAGCAGAAGGATTTGCTGCGCGAGTTCGAGGCGATCAACCTGCAGGATCCCGCCGCGCACAGCCCGAAGCAGAAGACGTTCTTCGACAAGCTCAAAGAGTTCTTCGGCTGATCCCCGGCTGACCCCTGACCACCGATTACGACGTCGTCGTGCTGGGCGCCGGCGCCGCCGGCATGATGTGCGCGGCGACCGCCGGGCAGCGCGGGCGGCGCGTCCTGATCGTCGAGCACTACCACCGCGTCGGCGAGAAGATCCGCATCTCGGGCGGCGGCCGCTGCAACTTCACCAACCTCGGCGCGGCGCCCGCAAACTACCTGTCGGGCAACCCCGATTTCTGCCGCTCGGCGCTCGCGCGCTACACGCCGCGCCACTTCGTCGCGCTCGTCGAGCGCCACGGGATCCGCTGGCACGAGAAGAAGCTCGGCCAGCTCTTCTGCGACGTGACCGCGCTCGACATCATCCGGATGCTCCGCGCCGAATGCGATCGCGGTCGCGTCGAATGGCGCCAGCCCTGCCCGGTCGACGGCGTCGCGAAGGAAGGCGACGGATTCGTCGTCGCGACGCCGCAAGGCGCGGTGCGCGCGCGCTCGCTCGTCGTGGCGACCGGCGGCCTCACGGTGCCGAAGGTCGGCGCGACGCCGTTCGCGTACCGTCTCGCCGCGCAGTTCGGAGTCCCGGTCGTCGCACCGCGACCGGCGCTCGTGCCGCTCGCGTTCGCGCCGGTGTGGCTCGCGCGCTATGGCGAGCTCTCCGGCGTGTCGATCGACGTCGCGATCCGATGCGGCGCCGGGGATTTTCGCGAGAACCTGCTGTTCACGCATCGCGGCCTTTCCGGCCCGGCGATCCTGCAGGCGTCGTCGTACTGGGACGGCCGCGAGCCGCTCTCGATCGACCTCGCTCCCGATGCGAAGAACGACTGGCTCGCCGCGCGCTCGCGCTCGGATGCGCATCTCGCCAACGTGCTCGCCGAGCGCCTGCCCAGGCGCTTCGCGCAGCAATGGTGCGAAGGTTCGAGCATCGACCGGCCGCTGCGCGAGCTCGGCGAAGCGCGCCTGCGCGTGATCGCTTCCGGCCTGCGCGACTGGCAGGTCCTCCCGTCGGGCACGCTGGGCTATGCGAAAGCCGAAGTGACGCTCGGCGGCGTCGATACGCGGGCGCTCTCTTCGCGGACGATGGCGGTGCGAGACGTCCCGGGTCTCCACGTGATCGGCGAGGCGGTCGACGTCACCGGGTGGCTCGGCGGCTTCAACTTCCAGTGGGCGTGGTCGTCGGGCGTCGCGGCGGGCCTCGCGGCCTGAAGTCGCGCCGGTAGCTCGCGGGTGCCGCACGCTGGTGAAGTCCGGGAGCGCCGGCTGGCCCTAGAATAGGGCGCTTTCCGCCCCCGGAGCCATCCTTGAACTCCCGACTCGTCGCTATCGCCGCGGCCGCCATCGTCGCCACCGCGCCCGCCGCCGCGCAAGTGAAAATCGGGCTGATGGTCTCGGCCACCGGCCCGACGGCGGCGATCGGCGTGCCGCAGAGGAACACCGGCGAGATCCTCCCGAAGAGCGTCGGCGGCCTGACCGTCGAGTACATCCAGCTCGAGGACGGGGCGGACTCGACGCGCGCGTTGCAGAACGCGAAGAAGCTGATCGCGGAAAACGTCGACGCGCTGATCGGTCCGTCGACCACGCCCGCGGCGCTCGCGATGCTGGACGCGATCGCCGAGGGCAAGGTGCCGCTGCTCGCGACGGTCGGCAGCTCGAACGTGGTCGAGCCGCTCGACGCGAAGCGCCGCTGGGTGTTCAAGACGACGCAGAACGACGACCTGATCGCCTCGGCGCTGATCCGCCACATGAGGAAGAACGGCGTGCGCACGCTGGGCTTCATCGGCTTCAACGATCCGTACGGCGAGAACTGGTTCCGGGTGCTCGGCCCGATGGCGGAGAAGGAGGGGATCCGCATCGTCGCGAGCGAGCGCTACGCGCGCACCGACGCGAGCGTGACCGGCCAGTCGCTGAAGCTCATCGCCGCGAAGCCCGACGCGATGTTCATCGCGGCGGTCGGCGGGCCGGCGGTGCTGCCGCAGGCGACGCTGCGCGACCAAGGCTGGAAAGGTCCGGTCTACCAGACGCATGCGGTGGCGACCAACGACTTCATCACGCTCGGCAAGGACAAGGTCGAGGGCACGATCCTCGCGGCGGGGCCGATGCTCGTGCTCGACGACGTTCCCGACGCGAACCCGACGAAGAAGGTCGCGCTCCTGTACATCGACGCCTACGAGAAGAAGTTCGGCTCGAAGCCGGCGACGTTCGGCGCGAACGTCTGGGACGGCTGGCTGCTGCTCGAGCGTGCGATCCCGGTCGCCGCGCGCGTCGCGAAGCCGGGCACCGAGGCGTTCCGCGTCGCGCTGCGCGACGCGCTGGAGGCTTCGCGCGATGTCGTCGGCACGCAAGGCGTGTTCACGATGAGCGCGCAGGACCACAATGGCATGGACGAGCGCGCGCGCGTGCCGGTGATCGTGCGCGACGGGCGCTTCCGGATGCTGCCGGACTAACGTCGCCGTGGCTTCGCGCAGCGCGCCGCCGACGGGCATCCTGCTCGCCGCGGGCGCCTCGCGCCGCTTCGGCGGCGACAAGCTCCTGGTCCCCCTCGCGGACGGCACGCCGATGGCGGCGGCATCCTGCCGCGTGCTGCGCGCGTCGCTCGGCGACGTCGTCGCGGTCGTGCGCACCGGAGACGATGCGCTCGCAACGCTCCTCGCGCACGAAGGTGCGCGCGTCGTGCATTGCGCCCGCGCCCGCGAGGGCATGGGCGCGAGCCTCGCCTGCGGCGTCGAGGCGAGCGCGGATGCGCGAGGATGGATCGTTGGCCTCGCCGACATGCCGTGGATCGCGCCGGCGTCGATCCGCGCCGTGGCCGACGCGATCGCGGCCGGCGCTTCGCTCGCCGCGCCGACCTGTCGCGGCGTGCGCGGGCACCCGGTGGGTTTCGCTGCGACCCATCGCGACGCGCTGCGCGCGCTGGGTGGCGACGAGGGCGCGCGCGCGCTCCTGGCGGACGCCGGCCCCGCGCTTCGGCTGATCGCCGTCGACGACCCGGGTGTCCTGCGCGACGTCGATCGGCCGGCCGATCTCGCGCGATGAGGGCGCGCTAGCGCGCCGGCCAGAGCTCCGGCTGCGCGATCGACGGGTCGGCGACGCGCGATTCCCACCAGGCGCGCAGCTCCTCGTGCTCGAGCGGCGGGCAGATCAGGTAGCCCTGCGCCTTTTCGCAGCCGTGGCGGCGCAGGAACTCGATCTGCGGCAGCGTCTCGACGCCCTCGGCGATGCAGCGGAGCCCGAGCGAATGCGAGAGCGCGATGATCGCCTGCGTGATCGTCTCGTCGTTGCGGTTGCGCTCGATGCCGTGCACGAAGCGCTGGTCGATCTTGAGCCCCTGGATCGGCAGGCGCGCGAGATACGACAGCGACGAGTAGCCGGTCCCGAAGTCGTCGATCGTGATCGACACGCCCATCTGCTTCAGCCGCGCGAGCGTCGCGACCGCGCGCTCGGGGTGGGTGATGATCACGCTCTCGGTGATCTCGAGGTCGAGGTGGTCCGAAGGCAATCCCGACGAGGCCAGCGCGTCCTCGACGATCGACAGCCAGCTGTCGTGCTGCAACTGCTGCACCGACAGGTTGACCGAGAGGCGCATCGCCATGCCGGCCTTGTGCCATTGCGCGACCTGCCGGCACGCATCGCGCAGCACGCGCGCGCCGAGCGCCTGGATCATCCCCGATTCCTCGGCGATCGGGATGAACTCGGACGGGCCGATCACGCCGCGCTCCGGGTCGCGCCAGCGCAGCAGCGCCTCGACGCCGAACGCGCGGCCGGTCGCCGTGTCGACCTGCGGCTGGTAGACGAGGAAGAACTCGTCGTCCATGAGACCGCGCCGCATGTCGGTCTCGATCTGCAAACGCTGCTGGACCCGCGCGTTCATGTCGGCCGTGTAGAAGCGGTAGGCGTTGCGCCCCGCCTCCTTCGCCGCGTACATCGCGGTGTCGGCCTGCTTGATCAGTGTCGCCGGATCCTGCGCGTCGAGCGGGTAGATCGACACCCCGATCGAGCAGGTGAGCGTCGGCGTCTGGTCGGCGACGCGGAACGGCGCGAGGAACGACTCGCGCACGCGGTGCACGACGCTCATCACCTCGAACGTGGCATGCGCGGGATCGAGGCCGGGAAGCACGAGCACGAACTCGTCGCCACCCAGCCGGGCGACGGTGTCCGACTCGCGCACCGCGCCGCCGAGCCGCTGCGCGATCGCCTGGAGCAACTGGTCGCCGGCATCGTGTCCGAGCGTGTCGTTGATCCGCTTGAAGTGGTCGAAGTCGAGGAACAGGCACGCGGTCTGGGTGCCCTCGCGGTGCGCGACCGCGAGGATCTGGCGCAGCCGCTCGTTGAGCAGCGACCGGTTGGGGAGACCGGTCAGGATGTCGTGCTGCGCGAGCTTGTACGCCTGCGCGGTCGCGATCTCGAGCTCGCGCGTGCGCTGCGCGACCTTGTCCTCGAGCGTGCGCTGGTAGCTCACGACCTCGGCCTGCGACTCGGCGAGCCGCTGCGTCATGTGGTTGAACGTGTGCGTCAGGTGGCCGAGCTCGTCGCGCGAGCGTGTCGGCACGTGGATGTCGAGGCGCCCGCCGGCGACCGCGCGCGCCGCGCGCATCAGGCGCCGCATCGGCGCGACGAGCCGTTGCGTCAGCAGCAGCGACGCGAGCATCGCGACCGCCATCACGATGCCGACGACGGTCAGCGCGCCGGCGACGTAGTTGCGGAAGCGCGCCGCCTGCGGTTGCAGCGACATGCCGACCTGCACGTGCCCGATCGGCGCGACCGCGTCGCCGGCGGCGGAACGAACGGTCAGCGCGCCGCCCTGGCGGATCGGCGCGACGACCTCGATGTAGCTCGAACCGCCGATCGTCCGGCGGTAGGCGTCGCTGGCCGACGCGTGCCCGGTCGCCAGGAACGCCGGCGCCGGAATCGACGCGTTGGCGATCGGATCGGCGTAGCGGCGACCGGCGACGACGCCGAGCTTCGCGTCGAGGATCGCGACGTAGCCGATGTTCGCACCCGGCGCGAGCGCGTCGACCACCTGCTCGATGGCCGCGCGGTCGCCTGCCTGCAGCGGCTCGTCGACGACCTCCGCCAGCATCATCGACAGCGTGCGGGCCTGCGCGCGGAGCTCGTCCTCGCCGCCGGTCCACTCGCGCCAGAACGTGTAGGCGGTGATCGACAGCGCGGTGAGGAAGACGAGGCTTACCGTCAGGATCTGAAGCTTGGTGACGAGGCCGAGGCGCACGGGCGGCAGCGCCGCCGGGGACACCATGTCCACGCCGATCGCGCTTGCCCGCCTGCGCATCCGCGCCACGCGGCCGCCGGCGCCGTCGTCCCGCACCGGCGGCGCCAACGGGTCGCTCATCGGCGATCCGATTCGGATCGCGGAGGGGCGGGCAGGGAACGAAGGGCTGGCACGGCGGGCTTCACGGTTGGGCGTGCGGGCGGCCCGCCGGATGGCGGGGCGCGGGCCGGGTGCCCGTCGCCGCGCCGGGTCGCCTGCGGGGCGGCCGAATCCGAAGACTGGAGCAACGCCCGTGCCACGGCCAGCGCCGCGGACCGGCGGTTCAGGCGCTGGCGACCGGAATCCTGCCGATCCGCGCCTGCCATTCGCGCGGGCCGGTCTCGTGCACCGAGGTTCCGTTCGCGTCGACCGCCACCGTCACCGGCATGTCGCGCACGTCGAACTCGTAGATCGCTTCCATGCCGAGGTCGGCGAACGCGACGACGCGCGACGCGCGGATCGCCTTCGCCACCAGGTAGGCGGCGCCTCCGACCGCCATCAGGTAGGCCGCGCGGTGCTTGCGGATCGCCTCGACGGCGACCGGGCCGCGCTCCGCCTTGCCGATCATCGCGACGAGCCCGGTTCGGGCGAGCATCGTCTCGGTGAATTTGTCCATGCGCGTCGCCGTGGTCGGTCCCGCGGGACCCACGACCTCGTCGCGCACCGGGTCGACCGGGCCGACGTAATAGATCGCGCGGTTGCGGAAATCGACCGGAAGCGCCTCGCCTTTCGCGAGGAGGTCGACGATGCGCTTGTGCGCGGCATCGCGGCCGGTCAGCATCTTCCCGTGAAGGAGCAGCCGCTCGCCGGCTTTCCAGCTCGCGACCTCGGCCGGGGTCAGCGTGTCGAGGTTGACGCGCCGCGCTTCGGGCGACGGCGTCCAGCGCACGTCGGGCCAGCGCGAAAGGTCGGGCGGCTCGAGCGTCGCCGGACCGGATCCGTCGAGCGTGAAGTGCGCATGCCGGGTCGCGGCGCAGTTCGGGATCATCGCCACCGGCAGGCTCGCCGCGTGCGTCGGGAAGTCGAGGATCTTCACGTCGAGCACGGTGGCGAGCCCGCCGAGGCCCTGCGCGCCGATGCCGAGCGCGTTCACCTTGTCCATCAGCTCGAGGCGCAACGCCTCGATGCGGTTGGCCGGCCCGCGCGCGCGAAGCTCGTGGATGTCGATGCGCTCCATCAGCGCTTCCTTGGCGAGCACCATCGCCTTCTCGGCGCTGCCGCCGATGCCGATCCCGAGCATGCCGGGCGGGCACCAGCCGGCGCCCATCGTCGGCACCGTCTTCATCACCCAGTCGACGATCGAGTCCGACGGATTCAGCATCGCGAACTTCGACTTGTTCTCGCTGCCGCCTCCCTTCGCCGCGATCCGCACGTCGATCGTCGCGCCGGGCACGATGTCGAAGTGCACGACCGCGGGCGTGTTGTCCTTCGTGTTCGAGCGACCACCCGCCGGATCGGCGAGGATCGACGCGCGCAGCCGGTTGTCCGGATGGTTGTACGCGCGGCGCACGCCCTCGTTCACCATGTCGCCGACCGACAGCGTCGCGCCTTCCCAGCGTACGTCCATGCCGACGCGCACGAACGCGACGACGATGCCGGTGTCCTGGCAGATCGGGCGGTGACCTTCCGCGCACAGGCGCGAATTGGTCAGGATCTGCGCGATCGCGTCCTTCGCCGCGGGGCTTTGCTCCGCCTCGTACGCCGCGCCGAGCGCCTCGATGTAATCCAGCGGGTGGTAGTACGAGATGTACTGGAGCGCGTCGGCGATGCTGGCGACGAGGTCGTCCTGGCGGATCGTGCGCACGGAATCGCTCCGCCGTCAGTGGACGCCGTCCGCCTGCGCTCCCGCCTGGCGCGGCGCGTGCGCGCGAGCCGAGGGCATCAGCCGGTCGGTCGCCGCGACCGCCATCGCCGAGAGCAGGAACGTGATGTGGATGGCCGTCTGCCAAAGCAGCGTCTTCTCGTCGTACGCCGCGGCGTTGATGAACGTCTTCAGCAGGTGGATCGACGAGATGCCGATGATCGCGGTCGCGAGCTTGACCTTCAGCACGCTGGCGTTGACATGCGACAGCCACTCGGGCTGGTCGGGATGGCCCTCGAGCCGCATGCGCGAGACGAAGGTCTCGTAGCCGCCGATGATCACCATGATCAGCAGGTTGCTGATCATCACGACGTCGATGAGGCCGAGCACGACCAGCATGATCACGGTCTCCGACGGCGTGCTCATCTGCACGATCTGCTGCCCGACCGGCGTAACCGCCGCGACGATCTTGCGAATCGCCTCCTGGTTGCCGAGCGCGGCCTCGATCAGGTGGATGAGCTCGACCCAGAAGTGCCAGACGTAAACGGCCTGCGCGAGGATGAGGCCGAGGTAGAGCGGCACCTGCAGCCACCGCGACAGGAAGATGATCTGCGGCAGCGGGCGCATCGGGGCGCCGGCGCGGGGCGCGCCGGTGGATGTCATGGGCATGGGAGCCGTGCGTAAAGGCGAGCGCGAGTCTAGCATCGTCGCGACCCGCGTTCACGCGTCGAGGACGGCGCGCGGCCGACCGCCGCGGTCTTGTATGCTTGGGGCACCAGGCATGGGGCCGTAGGCGGGTCCGGCGCGTTGCGCCGCCGCGCATGGGTTCGGTAGACTGAATGGCCCGGAAGAACTTTCGTCGCGCCGGCGAGCGCGGCGCCGCTAAGCGAGGAGCAGGCACGCATGGCCAACATCGAATCGGTGATGCACGAGCACCGCGCGTTCGCGCCCTCGGCGGCGTGGGTGTCCCAGGCCAACCTCAAGCAGTCCGACGTCGACGCGCTGAACGCGGAGGCCGCGCGCGACTACCAGGGCTATTGGGCGCGGCTCGCGCGCGAGAACCTCGCCTGGCACAAGCCGTTCACCGAGGTCCTCGACGAAACGAACGCGCCGTTCTACCGCTGGTTCCACGACGGCGAGCTCAACGCCTCGTACAACTGCCTCGACGTCAACCTCGAGCGGGGCCTGGGCGAGAAGACGGCGATCGTCTTCGAGTCGGACGACGGCGAGGTCACGCGCGTCAGCTACCGCGAGCTCACCCACCGCGTGTGCAAGCTCGCCAACGGGCTCAAGGCGCTCGGCGTGAAGAAGGGCGACCGCGTCCTCATCTACATCCCGATGTCGATCGAGGGCGTCGCCGCGATGCAGGCGTGCGCGCGCATCGGCGCGACCCATTCAGTCGTGTTCGGCGGCTTTTCCGCGAAGTCGCTGCAGGAGCGCGTGATCGACGCGGGCGCGACCGCGATCATCACCGCCGACGAGCAGATGCGCGGCGGCAAGGCGCTGCCGATCAAGGCGATCGTCGACGAGGCGATCGCGATGGGCGGCTGCGAGGGGATCGGCAGCGTCGTCGTCTACCGCCGCACCGGGAATCCGGTGACGATGCACGCGGGGCGCGACGTGTGGATGCACGAGCTGGTCGAGCGGCAGGCGGACACCTGCCCGCCCGAATGGGTGAACGCCGAGCATCCGCTGTTCATCCTCTACACGTCGGGCTCGACCGGCAAGCCGAAGGGCGTCCAGCACAGCTCGGCCGGCTACCTGCTGTGGGCGATGCTGACGATGCGGTGGACGTTCGACATCAAGCCGGCCGACATCTTCTGGTGCACGGCGGACATCGGCTGGGTGACCGGCCACACCTACATCGCCTACGGCCCGCTCGCGTGCGGCGCGACCGAGATCGTGTTCGAAGGCGTGCCGACGTACCCGGACGCGGGCCGGTTCTGGAAGATGATCCGCGACCACAAGGTCTCGATCTTCTACACGGCGCCGACGGCGATCCGCTCGCTGATCAAGGCGGTGAACACGAATCCGGCGGTCGATCCGAAGCACTACGTGCTGTCGAGCCTGCGCCTGCTCGGCACCGTCGGCGAGCCGATCAATCCCGAGGCCTGGATGTGGTACTACGAACACGTCGGCGGCGCCCGTTGCCCGATCGTCGACACGTTCTGGCAGACCGAGACCGGCGGCCACATGATCACGCCGCTGCCGGGCGTCACGGCGAGCAGGCCGGGCTCTTGCATGGCGCCGCTGCCCGGCATCATGGCCGCGATCGTCGACGAGGCCGGCCACGACGTCCCGAACGGGCAGGGCGGCATCCTGGTCGTCAAGCGGCCGTGGCCGTCGATGATCCGCACGATCTGGGGCGATCCGGATCGCTTCGTCAAGAGCTACTACCCGCACGAGCTCGGCGGCACGCTGTACCTCGCCGGCGACGGCGCGGTGCGCGACGCGGACACCGGCGCGTTCACGATCATGGGGCGCATCGACGACGTGCTGAACGTCTCGGGGCATCGTCTCGGCACGATGGAGGTCGAGTCGGCGCTCGTCGCCAACCCGATCGTCGCCGAGGCGGCGGTCGTCGGCCGTCCGGACGAGATGACCGGCGAGGCCGTGTGCGCTTTCGTCGTGCTGAAGCGCGCGCGCCCGAGCGGCGCCGAGGCGCAGAAGATCGCGAAGGAGCTGCGCGAGTGGGTCGGCAAGGAGATCGGCCCGATCGCCAAGCCCAAGGACATCCGGTTCGGAGACAACCTGCCCAAGACGCGCTCGGGCAAGATCATGCGCCGGCTGTTGCGGTCGATCGCGAAGGGCGAGACGATCACGCAGGACATCTCGACGCTCGAGAACCCGGCGATCCTCGACCAGCTGAAGCAGTCGATCTGACCGCGCGCCGTCCCGAGCGCCGCCCGGCCGCACGATGACCGAACTCGACGCGCTCTCCGCGATCTCGCCGCTCGACGGCCGCTACCGGGGCCAGGTCGAGGCGCTGCGCGAGCATTTCTCGGAGTCGGCCCTCATCCGCAATCGCATCCGCGTCGAGCTCGCGTGGCTCGCGGCGCTCGCGGCCGAGCCGGCGATCGCCGAGGTGCCGCCGTTCGACGCGGCGACGCTCGCCGCGATCGACGACGCGCTCGCGTCGTTCTCGTCGGTCGACGCGGTGCGCGTCAAGTCGATCGAGCGCACGACCAACCACGACGTCAAGGCGGTCGAATACTGGATGAAGGAGCGCTTCGCGGGCTCCCCTGCGATCGCGCGCGTCGCCGAGTTCATCCATTTCGCATGCACGTCCGAGGACATCAACAACCTCGCGCACGGTCTGGCGCTCGCCGAAGCCCGGCGCGACGTGCTCGTGCCGGCGCTGCGCGCGCTTGCGGCCGACCTCCGCGCGATCGCGCACCGGCATGCGGGACGCGCGATGCTCGCGCGCACGCACGGCCAGCCCGCGACGCCGACGACGCTCGGCAAGGAGTTCGCGAACGTCGTCGCGCGGCTCGAACGCGCGATCGCGACGTTCGAGAAGGTCGAGCTGCTGGGCAAGATGAACGGCGCGACCGGCAGCTACAACGCGCACGTCGCCGCCTACCCCGACATCGACTGGGAGCGTTTCGCGCGCGAGGTCGTCGGGTCGCTCGGCCTCGGCTTCAACGCGCACACGACGCAGATCGAGCCGCACGACTGCGTCGCCGAGTACTTCGACGCGCTCGCGCGCATCGGCACGATCCTGATCGACCTCGACCGCGACGTCTGGGGCTATGTGTCGCTCGGCTACTTCCGGCAGCGCGCGGCAACGGACGAGGTCGGCAGCTCGACGATGCCGCACAAGGTCAACCCGATCGACTTCGAGAACTCCGAGGGGAACCTGGGCATCGCCAACGCGCTCGCGCGGCATTTCTCGGACAAGCTGCCGGTCTCGCGCTGGCAGCGCGATCTCACCGACTCGACGGTGCTGCGCAACCTCGGGGTCGCGCTCGGCCATGCGTTGGTCGGATGGACGGCGCTTCGTCGTGGACTGTCGAAGCTCGAGGTCGACGACAACCGCCTCGACGCCGACCTGGACGCGAACTGGGAAGTGCTCGCCGAGCCGATCCAGACGGTGATGCGCCGCTACGGGCTGCCCGCGCCGTACGAGCAGCTGAAGGTGCTCACGCGCGGCCAGCGCGGCATGACGCGCGAGGTGCTGCACGCGTTCGTCGACGGCCTCGCGCTGCCGGCCGAGGCGAAGGCGCGCCTCAAGGCGCTGACGCCGGCGAACTACGTCGGCCGCGCCGAAGCGCTCGCGAAACGGGTTTGAGCGGGGCGCGGCGAATCGCCGGGCTTCAGCCCGACGGTTCCTTGCGCTCGCGACGCTCGCTTACGAACGTCGCGACCGCCGGGATCAGCGAGACCGCGACGATCCCGAGCACGATGAGCCCGAGGTTGTCCTTGACCCACGGGATGTTGCCGAACAGGTAACCCGCGTAGACCAGCGAGGTGATCCACAGGATGCCGCCGACGACGTTGAACGCGAGGAAACGCCGGTACGGCATCGCGGCGACGCCGGCGAGCAGCGGCGCGAACGTCCGGATGATCGGCACGAAGCGGCCGATGATGATCGTCACGCCGCCGTAGCGATCGTAGAACGCCTGCGTGCGCCGCAGGTGCTCCTGCCGGAACCAGCGCGAGTCGGGGCGATCGAACACCTTGGGGCCGAGGTAGTGCCCGATCGCGTAGTTGACCGAGTCGCCGAGGATCGCGGCGAGCGACAGCACCGCGGCCAGCACGTGCACGTTGAGCGCCGCCGACGCGACGACGGTGCCCGCGATGAACAGCAGCGAGTCGCCGGGCAGGAACGGGAAGACGACGAGGCCGGTCTCGGCGAAGATCACGACGAACAGGATCGCGTACAGCCAAGGGCCGTACTGCGCGGCCAGCGTCGCGAGCGTCTGGTCGAGCGCGAGCAGCGAGTAGAGGAGGGTCGTCAGCACGGGCTTCAGGGATCCCTGATTCCTGGTCCCTGGTCCCTGGCTAAGGCAGGATCTTGTCGCCTTCGGGCCCCGCGCGCTTCTCGGGCTTGACGAGGTCCTCGCGCGACACGCCCATCCACATGACGAGCGGCGCCATCACGAGCACCGACGAGTAGATGCCGAACAGGATGCCGATCGTGAGCGCGAGCGCGAAGTAGTGCAGCGCCTCGCCGCCGAAGACCAGCATCGACGTGACCATGATCTGCGTGCTGCCGTGCGTGATGATCGTGCGCGACATCGTCGTGGTGATCGCATTGTCGATCACGTGCGTGACGGAAGCCTTGCGCATCTTGCGGAAATTCTCGCGGATCCGGTCGGCCACGACGACCGACTCGTTGACCGAGTAGCCGAGCACCGCGAGCAGCGCGGCCAGCACCGGCAGGCTGAACTCCCACTGGAAGAACGCGAAGAACCCCATGATGATGATCACGTCGTGCAGGTTCGCGACGATCGCCGCGATCGCGAAGCGCCACTCGAACCGCATCGCCAGGTACGCGACGATCCCGAATGCGACCAGCAGGAGCGCGAGCGCGCCGTTCTCGTAGAGCTCCTTGCCGACCTGCGGCCCGACGAACTCGACGCGCACCTGCGTCGCGCTCGGGTCGTCCGCCTTCAGCGCCGTCATCACGCGCTCGGAGAGCTGCGCGCTCGACACGCCGGGCTTGAGCGGCAGCCGGATGAGCGCGGTGTTCGCGGTGCCGAAGCTCTGCGCCGAGTACTCGCCGATCTCGAGCCGGTCGACCGCCGTGCGCACGCGATTGAAGTCCACGGCGTGCGCATAGGCGACCTCGACCACCGTGCCGCCGCGGAAGTCGACGCCGAAGTTGAGGCCCCGCGTGGAAAGGAAGAACACGGCGGCGAGGAACGTGACGAAGGAGATCACGTTGAACACCAACGCGTGGCGCATGAACGGGATGTCGCGCCGGAAGCGGAAGAATTCCATCGGGTCTTATTCGGCCTGGTCTTCGTGGGTCGGTCGGGTCGTGCCGCGGCGAAACGGCCTAGACCTTGGCCGGCGTCGCCGCCGTCCCCTGGGGGCGCCAGATCTGGCCGATCGAGAGGTGGTCGAGCTTCTTGCGGCCGCCGTAGACGACCGCGACGATGCCGCGCGACACGAACACCGCCGAGAACATCGAGGTCAGGATGCCGATGCAGTGCACGACCGCGAAGCCGCGCACGGGCCCCGAACCGAACAGGAACAGCGCGACGCCAGCGATCAGCGTCGTGATGTTCGAGTCGAGGATCGTGCCCCACGCCCGCTCGTAACCGGCCTGGATCGCCGCGTGCGGCGTGGCGCCCCAGCGGATCTCCTCGCGGATGCGCTCGTTGATCAGCACGTTGGCGTCGATCGCCATGCCGAGCGTCAGCGCGATCGCGGCGATGCCGGGCAGCGTCAGCGTCGCCTGCAGCATCGACAGGATCGACACCAGCAACAGCAGGTTGATCGACAGCGCGATGGTCGAGATCACGCCCATCAGCATGTAGTACACGCAGATAAACGCCGCCAGCACGACGAAGCCCCACATGACCGAGTGGAAGCCCTTCTCGATGTTGTCCTTGCCCAGGGACGGGCCGACGGTGCGCTCCTCGACGATCTCCATCGGCGCCGCCAGCGCGCCGGCGCGCATCAGGAGCGCGACGTCGTTCGCCTCGCGCGTCG
>JBDTNO010000023.1:0-23985 GCA_039933715.1 Betaproteobacteria bacterium | reverse complement strand
GCGACCGTCAGGTAGTTGCGATTGTCGCGCGCGTAGTCGGGCAGCCAGCTCGCGACGAAATGGTAAATGTCGCCGTACATGCGCTCGACCTCGGGCGCGGCCTCGAGGAACGCGACGACGTCCGCGTCCTTGCCGGTGAGCGGCGCGAGCGTGGGCTCGTAGTGCGGGTTGGGCAGGCAGCGAACGTCGAACACGAGGTCGGCGTCGAGCGGCACGCCATGCTTGAAGCCGAACGACTCGAACAGCAGCGTCAGCTTCGACGGCTCGACGCTGAGGAACTCGCGAACCCAGTTGCGGAGCGCGGCGGCGGACAGGTCGCTCGTGTCGAACACGATGCCGAGCAGGCGCGCTTCGGCGAGCTGCGAGCGCTCCTGCTCGATCGCCTCGACGAGCGTGCGCTCGTCGCTCGAGAACGGATGGCGCCGGCGTGTCTCCGAGAACCGCTTGACCAGTGTCTCGACCTTCGCGTCGAGAAACACGAAGCGCACGGTCCAGCCGCGCGCCTTGAGGACCGTGATCGCGGCGCCGAGCCCGGGAAGCCCGGGCCCGCTCTTCGCGTCCAGCGCGATCGCGAACCGCGAGCCCGCGTCGGGCCGGCCGAGGTGGTCGACGGTCGGGACGACCAGCGCGACCGGCAGGTTGCCGATCGTGTCGTAGCCGGCGTCCTCGAGAGCGGCGAGCGCCACGCTCTTGCCCGAACCCGACACGCCGCCGATCAGGACGAGGTCCATCGGGTCAGCCGACGCCGGTCCCCTGGTCCTCGTCCATCAGCTTCTGCTGCCGCTCGATGAACTCGAGCGTGCTGTCGATCCCGCGCTGGTTGAGCACGAAGTTGCGCACGGCCGCCTCGACGAGCACCGCGAGATTGCGGCCCGCCGCGACCGGGATCGTGACGCGGCGGATCGGCACGCCGAGCACTTCCTGGAAGTTCGCGTCGACCTTGAGGCGGTCGAGCTCGGAGAACGCCTCGTTGCTGTGGTCCTCGAGATGGACGATGAGCTTCAAAAGCTTGCGCGGCCGCACGGCGGTCTCGCCGAAGATCGTGCGGATGTTGAGCACGCCGATCCCGCGCACCTCGAGGAAGTCGCGCAGCACGGCCGGGCAGCGCCCCTCGATCGTGTCGGGCGAGATCCGGTAGAGCTCGACGATGTCGTCGGCGACGAGACCGTTGCCGCGCGAGATGAGCTCGAGCGCGAGCTCGCTCTTGCCGATCGCCGACGCGCCGGTGATCAGCACGCCCATCTCGAGCACGTCGAGGAACACGCCGTGCAGCGTCGTCGACTCGGCCAGCACGCGCGACAGGTAAAGGCGGAACACGTCGACGACGTGCGGCGAGGGTTGCGGCGAGGTGAGGAGCGGGATGTGGTGCGCATCGCAGCTTTGCGCGAGGTTGGGCGGGACCTCCTCGCCGTTGGCGACGACGACGGCGACCAGCTCGCCCGTGTCGAAGAGCCGGCCGATCTGCGAGGCGAACTCGCCCGGCGGCAGCGTCCTGAGGTGCGCGATCTCCGCCGCGCCGAGGAGCTGGACGCGGAACGGGTGGATGAAGTTCATGTGGCCGACCTGGCCGATGGTCGGCTTGAGCGCCGCCTCGCCGGTGAGCACGCGGTTGCCGCCGTCGCGCCCCGCGACCCAGTGGAGCTGCAACCGGTCCTGGTTGTCGGCGACGAGCCGGTCGACGCTGACCTGCCGCAGGTGCGTGTCGCTGGACATCGCGGTCCGGCCGTCAGGCGGCCGGCGCCCAGCCGCGGATCGCGTTCCAGGCCGCCGTCGCGTCGGGCGCCACCGCGAGACGCTCGCGGAACGCGCGCTCGCTGAACATCTGCGCGAGCTCGGACAGGAGCTCGAGGTGCTGCTCGGTCGCATGCTCGGGCACGAGCAGCACGAACACCTGGCCGACCGGACGCCCGTCGGGCGCGTCGAACGGGATCGGTTGCGTCAATCGCACGAACGCGCCGCGCGCGTCCCTGAGGCCCTTGATGCGGCCGTGCGGGATCGCGATGCCCTGGCCGAGTCCGGTCGAGCCGAGCTTCTCGCGCGCGGAGAGCGCGTCCACCACCGAAGAGCGCGCGAGGTCGCCCGACGACGCGAAGAGATCGGCGATCGTGCCGAACAGGTCGCGCTTGGTCGCCGCGTCGGCGCCGACGGCGACGTTGCTGCGGGGCAGGAGTTCGGCGATCCGGTTCATGTCTTCGCTCGCTCCGGCGCGCTTGTCGCGGACCCGTGGAACGCGGTCCGCCGGCGATGCGCGGGAGCGGCGGGCGATTCTACACTCGGGGCCCGCCTTGCGCGGTCGGCTCGGCGTCGGGCGCCCAGACCTCGGGGTCGCGCTTCACGTCGGCGCCGTCGTGGCGGTCGGCGACCCGCTTCTCCTTCGCCTTCAGCACCTGGCGGTCGAGCTTGTCGGCGAGCGCGTCGATCGCCGCGTACATGTCCGGATCCACGCTCTCCGCGTGGATGTCCTTGCCGCGGATGTGCAGGTTCGCCTCGATCTTCTGCCGCAGCTTGTCCACCGACAGCACGACGTTGACGTCGATCACGTGGTCGAAATGACGCGTGACGCGCTCGAGCTTCGCGATGACGTAGTCGCGGATCGCGGGCGTGATCTCGAGGTGATGGCCGGTGAGGTTCAGGTTCATGCGCACTCCTTCGCTGCGAGGCGGAGACGCGCCCGTGCGCCCGCGGGCCGGGGCCCTAGAGCGACTTGCGCAGGTTGACGGGGGGGATCGCCAGCGCCTCCCGGTATTTCGCCACGGTGCGGCGGGCGACGAGGATGCCCTGCTCGCCCAGCACCTCGGCGATCTTGCTGTCGGTCAGCGGCGTCTTCGGGTCCTCCGCCGCGATGAGCTGCCGGATCAGCGCGCGGATGGCCGTCGCGGACGCCGCGCCCCCGGTATCGGTCGCCACGTGGCTGCCGAAGAAATACTTGAGCTCGTAGGTGCCGCGCGGCGTCAGCATGTACTTCTGCGTCGTTACCCGCGAGATCGTCGACTCGTGGAGCCCCAGCATGTCGGCGATCTCGCGCAGCACCATCGGGCGCATCGCGACGTCGCCGTGCTCGAAGAAGCGACGCTGCCGCTCGACGATCGCCTGCGCGACCCGGAGGATCGTCTCGAAGCGCTGCTGAACGTTGCGGATCAGCCACTTGGCTTCCTGCAATTGCGCGGCGAGCTGCTGGTTCGACGCGTCGCGGCTCCGGGCGAGGATGTCCGCGTAGATCCGGTTGACGCGCAGCTTCGGCATCGCGGCCTCGTTGAGCGACGCCACCCAATGCCCGCGCAGCTTCCGTACGACCACGTCGGGCACGACGTAGTTCGCCTCGGTCTTTGCAAACGCCGCGCCAGGACGCGGGTTGAGCGTGCGAATCAGGTCGCGGACCGAGCGCACCATCGCCTCGTCGCACTGCAACAGCCTGCGGAGACGCGTGACGTCGCGGTTCGCGAGGAGGTCGAGATGATGCTCGACGACCTTGATCGCGTTGGCGCGGCACGGCGTCGCGGCGGGCAGTGCCCGCAATTGAAGCGCGAGCGACTCGCCGATGCCGCGCGCGCCGACGCCGACCGGCTCGAAACTCTGCAGGTAGCGAAGCGCGATGCCAAGGTCCTCGAGCGCGATCCCGAGCTCGTCCGGGAAGAGCTCGACGAGCTCGTCGAGCGACGAGGTGAGGAACCCGTCGTCGTCGAGCGCGTCGATCAGCGCGGCGACGATCTGGCGGTCGCGTCGCGGCAGCGAGAGCATGCCGAGCTGCGCAACCAGGTGATCGCGCAGCGACGAGAGGGCGACCTGCTGCGGATAGAACTCGTCGTCGTCGGAGGCGGGCGCGGAGCCCCAGTCGCCGTCGCCGGTGCCGCCGGCTTCCTCGCCGAAATCGACCTCCGTCGCGGGCACGCCGCGCTCGGCGGCTTCCGCCGTGTCGAACGGCTCCTCGGCGCGATCGTCGTCGCCTTCCGAGACGCGCACCGCCTCGGTCGGCTCGGCGGACACGGTTCCCGTCGTGGCCGCGCTCGGGGATTCGGGACCGCCGCCTTCCTCGTCCTCGCCGTCCTTCTCGAGGAGCGGGTTCTCCTGCAGCATCCGCTCGACCTCGGCGTTGAGCTCGAGCGTCGAGAGTTGCAGCAGCCGGATCGACTGCTGCAGCTGGGGCGTCAGCGTGAGGTGCTGCGAGAGCTTGAGCTGGAGCGTGGGCTTCATCGGAGCGCGTCGCGAGCGTCGTGCGCGCGTCGCGCCCGCAGGGCCGCCCCAAGGGCGCGTGCCCCCTCAGGGGGAGGCGACCGAAGGTCGCTTCGGGGGAACGTCATCTACAGCCTGAAGTGCTCGCCCAGATAGACCTTGCGGACCGCTTCATTATAGACAATCTCGTCCGGCGCGCCCGAGGCCAGCACGCGGCCCTCGTTGATGATGTAGGCGCGGTCGCAGATGCCGAGCGTCTCGCGGACGTTGTGGTCCGTGATGAGGACGCCGATGCCGCGATCCTTGAGGAAGCCGATGATGCGCTGGATGTCGAGCACCGCGATCGGGTCGACGCCCGCGAACGGCTCGTCGAGCAGGATGAAGCGCGGGCGCGTCGCGAGCGCGCGCGCGATCTCGCAGCGGCGTCGTTCGCCCCCCGACAGCGACACGGCCGGCGCGTCGGACAGGTGCGAGATCGACAGGTCCTCGAGCAGCGCGTCGAGCCGGTTGGCGATCGCGTCGGGATCGTCCTCGCCGAGCTCGAGGATCGCGCGCACGTTCTCGGCGACCGTGAGCTTGCGGAAGATCGACGCCTCCTGCGGCAGGTACGAGAGGCCGCGCCGCGCGCGCTGGTGGATCGCAAGGCGCGAAAGGTCCTCGCCGTCGAGCGCGATCGTGCCCCCGTCGCCGGGCACGAGGCCCACGATCATGTAGAAGCAGGTGGTCTTGCCCGCGCCGTTCGGGCCGAGCAGCCCGACGACCTCGCCGCTCGCGACCTCGAGCGACACGTCGTGTACGACGGTGCGCGACTTGTAGCGCTTGCGCAGGTGCGCCGCCGACAGCTGGCTCACTTGGGCGCCGGCTCGCCCGCGGGCCGAAGCGACAGCGGCGCAGGCGTCGCGGAAGCCGGCGACTTCGGAGCCGCCTTGTCGCCGGTCTTGGTTCCCGGCACGCCCGAGCCCTCGCGCGGCTGGAACGTGCCGCGCACGCGCGCGCCCGGCCCGTTGTCGGCCGCCGCCGCGGCGGGCGTGTCGGGCCGGCCCTCGGCCTTGAACAGCTCGGTCTTCGCGTTGTAGGAGACGTAGTTGCTGCGGATCTCGTCGATGCCGCGTTTCAGGAGCGCGCGATCGAAGAGCTCGAGCAGGTCCTTCGAGCCGTCGTACTCGATGCGCTGCGCGAAGCCCTCGTAGTATTCGTCGCTTCCGTCGCGCTTCTGGCGGAACGACACCGGATTGCCGAACGCGGAGACCTGCATCGAGTTGTCGGGAAGCTGCTTGAACGTCAGGCGGTCCGCGCGCACGGTGATCGTTCCCTGCGTGAGCACGACGCTGCCGTCGAGCTTTCCTAGCTTGGTCTCGTAGTTGAGGTCGCCGCGGTCGGACGAGAAATTGATCGGCTTCTCCCGGTCGCCGGTCTCGGCGCCCGCGACGGGGACGACGGCGGCGACGAGGATCGTCGCGAGGATGCGCGAGAAGGAATTCACGGCGTCTTGGTCGGTGCGGGACGGGGCTGCATCGTACCGTGGACCTGGCCCTTCAGCACCGCGGTCTTGGCGACGTTGTCGAATTCGAGCCCCGTGCCCCTGATGATGCCACGCGGCTCCTCGATCGTCACCGGATCGGCGGTGTCGAAGCGCTCCTGCTTGGTGTCGACGTGCAGCGACGAGGTCGTCAGCGTCATCTTGCCCCCGGTCGATCCTGCGTCGGCGTCGCCGTCCGGTGCCTCGCGCTCGGCGCGCACGTTGCCGTAGAACCAGGCGTTGTCGCGATCCGCCGAGAGTTTGCCGCGATCCGCGGTCAGCGTGAGCGCGGGTCGGCCGGGCTCGGTCAGGTGCAACCGCGGCCCGGTGAAATCGCTCGTCTGGTCGTCGGCGTAGTGTTGCGCGCGTGCGGCGGAGATCGACTGGCGAGGCTTGCCGTCGGGCCCGAGGCTCACCGCGCGGAAGTTCTCGATGTACATGTCGGCTTCGTGCCGCGGCGCACCTGCGTTCGCGTTCAGCGGCGCCGCCACCTGCGCGTCGAGCCAATAGGTGAGCGCGGCGAGCCCGCCGAGCAGCAGCACAGGCGACCATGCGGTCAGCCGGTCGAGCAGCGTGCGGGTCAGGTCCACGTCGAAGGTGTCGATCAGCGTTGCGAGGTCGAAGTCGCGCCATCCGGGAGCCGGGGACGCGGGATCGACCGACAGCGTGGGCGCAATGACGAGCGCATGCAACCAGGATCAGGCATGCCCTTGCGCCGCGAGGATGAGCTCCGCCAGCTCGCGCACGGCGCCCAGCCCGCCTTCGCGGCGCGTCACGTAGTGCGCGGCGCGCTTCACGAGCTCGGGCGCGTGCGGCACCGTCGCGGCGAGCCGGCATGCGCGCATCACCGGCACGTCGGGCAGGTCGTCGCCGATGTGCGCGCACGCGTCGGCGGCGATGCCGAGCGAGGCGCGCAGGCGCTCCCAGCCGGGAAGCTTGTCGTCGGTGCCGCGCAGCACGTGCGCGACGCCGAGCCGGCGCGCGCGATGCAGCACCGAGTCGGAAGGGCTTCCGGTGATCCACGCGACCACGATGCCGGCATCCGCGAGGCGGCGCAGCCCCACGCCGTCGAGCGCATGGAACGCCTTGGTCTCGCGCCCATCATCGTCGACGTAGACGCGCCCGTCGGTCAGGACGCCGTCGACGTCGCAGGTCAGGAGGCGAATCGCGCGCGCGCGCCCCGCGAGCCCGGCGTCGCCCGACGCGGCATCGACGCGCGCGTCGTTCACGCGCCCCCGCCGCGCATGGGATGCGCGCTCGTGCGACGCACGCGAGGAACCTCAGACGACGCGCGCACGGAACAGGTCGTGCAGGTGGAGCGCGCCGGCGAGCGCGCCGTCCGCGTCGACGACGAGGAGCTGCGAGACTTTGGGCGCGGTCTCCATCCGCTCGACGCAGTCGATCGCGAACCGGCCGGCGCCGATCGTGCGGGGCGTGCGCGACATCACGTCGTCGACGGTCGCGGACGAGAGGTCGCCGAGGCGCGCGACGGCGCGTCGCAGGTCGCCGTCGGTGAAGATGCCGAGGAGGCGCCGCGCGCCGTCGACGACCGCGGTCATTCCCATCGCCTTGGCGCTCATCTCGGCCATGGCGTCGCGCAGCGACGCGCCGCTCGTCACGATCGGGACCGCAGAGCCGGTGCGCATGACGTCGGCGACGCGCAACAGGCGCTTCGCGAGCGATCCGCCCGGATGCGAGCGCGCGAAGTCGTCGGCGGTGAAGCCGCGCGCATCGAGCAGCGCGAGCGCGAGCGCGTCGCCGAGCGCGAGCGCGGCGGTCGTGCTCGCGCTCGGCGCGAGACCGAGCGGGCAGGCCTCGGCGTCCACCGCGGCGTCGAGATGCACGTCGGCGGCCGCCGCGAGCGAGCTCCGATCGTTGCCGGTGATCGCGACGATCGCCGCACCCTGCCGCTTGAGATGAGGGACGAGCGTCACGAGCTCGTCGGTCTCGCCCGAGTTCGACAGCATCACGACGACGTCGCCCGGCGTGATCATGCCGAGGTCCCCGTGCTGCGCCTCGGCCGGATGCACGAAGAACGCCGGCGTCCCGGTCGATGCGAGTGTCGCGGCCAGCTTGCGCGCGACGTGCCCGGACTTCCCGAGCCCCGAGACGACGACGCGGCCGCGGCAGTCGTAGAGGCAGCGCAGCGCCGCGACGAACGAAGCGCCGATGCGCCCGGCGAGCGCGTCGATCGCGCGCGCCTCGGTGGCAAGCACGTCGCGGGCGAGCGCGAGCGCACGCGCGTCGACCACGCCGGGCGGGGACGGTGCGGGCGTCGCGCTCATCGTCGCCAGTATAGAGCGCAGGCGGGAAGGATCGGCCGGGAGGCCGGGCGAAGCGTGTGTGTGAGGCGTGCCCGCGCGCGCGCTGGCGGAACGCGCGGCCTGCGTCGCCGCGTCACCGCCGCGCCGCGCACGCGTGTTAACTTCGGGTCCGACATCCACCTCGCCTTCGCCGCCGCCGAGCCTGTCCCATGCTCCAGGCCCTGCCCCTGATCCTCGTCCTGCTCGCGGCAGCGGTCGTCGTCGTCGTCGTCTGCCGGCTCGTCCACCTGCCGCCGATCCTGGGCTACCTGATCGTCGGCGTCGTCGTGGGCCCGCACGCGCTCGGATGGGTCGCCGACGACAAGGCCACGCACTACGTCGCCGAGTTCGGCATCGTGTTCCTGCTGTTCTCGGTCGGCCTTGAGTTCAGCCTTCCGAAGCTTCGCGCGATGCGGCGCGCGGTGTTCGGCCTCGGGCTCGCGCAGGTCGCGGTCACCACGGCGGCGGGCACGCTCGCCGGGCATCTCGCGGGCTTCGGCTGGCAGCTCGGCCTCGTGCTCGGCGGCGCGCTCGCGATGAGCTCGACCGCGATCGTCACGAAGATGCTCGCCGAGCATGACGAGCTCGCGACGCCACACGGTCGCGACGCGATCGGCATCCTGCTGTTCCAGGACCTGGCGGTCGTCGCGTTCCTGATCGTGATCCCGTCGCTGCAGGCGGAGCCCGAAGCGCTCGCCGTCGCGCTCGGCCTGGCGGCGCTCAAGGCGGTCGTCGCGCTGGGCCTCGTGCTGTACGGCGGCCAGCGCCCGCTGCGCTGGTGGCTTTCGGTCGTCGCGCGCCAGCGCTCGCAGGAACTGTTCATGCTGAACCTGCTCCTGGTGGCGCTGGGGCTCGCGGCGCTCACCGACGCGGCGGGGCTGTCGCTCGAGCTCGGCGCGTTCCTCGCCGGCATGCTGATCGCCGAGACCGAGTTCCGCTACCAGGTCGAGGAAGACATCGCGCCGTTTCGCGACGTGTTGCTCGGCCTGTTCTTCGTCACGGTTGGCATGGCGCTCGATCTTGGCGTCGTCGTCATGAACGCCGGCTGGGTGCTGCTGCTCCTGGTCGTGTCGGTCGCGGCGAAGCTCGGGTTGATCGGGCTGCTCGCAAGGCTGTTCGGCTCGTCGCTCGCGACCGCGATGCGTACCGGGCTCTACCTCGCGCAGGCCGGCGAGCTCGCGCTCGTCATGCTCGCGCTGGCGGTCCAGAGCCAGATCGTCGACGGCGTCATCCTGCAGACGGTGCTCGCCGCGATGGTGCTCTCGATGCTCGCCGCGCCGGTGCTGATCCAGAACATCGAGCCGATCGTGCGCAGGCTCACCGCGAACGACTGGCTTTCGCGCGCAGCCCAGGTCACCGCGATCGCGTCCGAGGCGATGGCGCGCCAGGAGCACGTCATCGTGTGCGGCTACGGCCGCAGCGGGCAGAACCTGACGCGACTGCTCGATTCCGAGGACATTCGCTATGTCGCGCTCGACAACGACCCGTACCGCGTCCGCGAAGCGTCGGGCGCCGGAACGAGCGTCGTGTACGGTGACGCCGGGCGGCGCGAGACGCTGATGGCCGCGGGCATCGCGAAGGCGCGCGCGGTGGTGATCACGTTCGCAGACGTCCCGCTCGCCGTGAAGATCCTCCGCGAGGTGCACAAGCAGCGTCCCGATATTCCGGTCGTCGTGCGCACCGTCGACGACACGGAGCTCGACCGGCTGCTCGACGCCGGCGCGACCGAGGTGGTGCCCGAGGTGCTCGAAGGCAGCCTGATGCTCGCCTCGCACTCGCTCCTGCTTCTCGGCGTGCCGCTCAACCGCGTGCTTGCGCGCATCCGCGCGATCCGCGAGGAGCGCTACAGCCTGTTCCGCGGTTTCTTCCACGGCGCGACCGACATGGCGGACGCCGCCGAGAACCTGCAGCCGCGCCTGAAATCGGTGATGCTCGCCGAGCGAGCCGCCGCGGTCGGGCAGACGCTCGCGGAACTCAAGCTCGGCGATCTCGTCGAAGTAAGCGGCGTGCGGCGGCCCGGCACGCGCTCGGTTGTGCCCACGCCCGAGTGGCGCTTCGAGGCCGGCGACGTCGTCGTGCTGCTGGGACGGCCGGAGAACCTCGCGATCGCCGAGGCGCGCCTTCTCGGCGGTTGACGGCGTTTCGCTTCGCGCGTCCCGGTTCACGCGGATTTGCGGCGCAGGTGCGCCCCCCGATACAATCCCCGGTCCTTCCGAGCGCCCTCCCAGTGTCCCCGACCCCCCCGACCCGACCCACGGCGAGCTTCGATCGCCGCCGCACGACGGCCGTCGAGCTCGAAAACGTCACGTTCGGCTACGACCGGACGCGCCAGGTGCTGACCGGCATCTCGATGGTGATTCCGCGCGGGCAGGTCGTCGCGATCATGGGCGGCTCCGGTTGCGGGAAGACGACGATCCTGCGCCTCATCGGCGGCGCGCTGCGGCCGCGCGAGGGCCGCATCATGGTCGCCGGCCAGTCGGTGCCCGACCTGGACCGCGAGGGCCTCTACGCGCTGCGCCGCGAGGTCGGCATGCTGTTCCAGTTCGGCGCGCTGTTCACCGACCTGTCGGTCTTCGAGAACATCGCGTTCCCGCTGCGCGAGCACACCGATCTCTCCGAGGAGATGATCCGCGACCTCGTGCTGATGAAACTCAACGCCGTCGGCCTGCGGGGCAGCGCGCCGCAGTCGACCTCGGCGCTGTCCGGCGGCATGCAGCGCCGTGTCGCGCTCGCCCGCGCGATCGCGCTCGACCCGATGCTCGTCATGTACGACGAGCCGTTCGCCGGCCTCGACCCGATCTCGCTCGGCATCGTCGGCCAGCTGATCCGCAAGCTCAACGACGCGCTCGGCATCACGTCGGTCGTCGTCACGCACGACGTGTACGAGTCGCTGAAGATCGTCGACTACCTGTACTTCGTGTCCGAAGGCCGTATCGTCGCGCAGGGCACGCCCGACGAGGTGCGGGCGTCGCGCGACCCGTTCGTGCGCCAGTTCGTCGACGGCCAGGCCGACGGCCCGGTGCCTTTCCACGTCAACGCTCCGCCGCTCGAAGCGGCGTTCGCCGTCCATGCCGGCTAGCGCGCTCGCCGACGGGCTGCGACGCGTCGGCGCCGGCACGCGCCGCACGATCGCGCGCCTGGGCTTCGCCGCGCGCTTCGCGTTCGCGGTGCTCGTGCATTCGCCGGAGGGGCTGAAGCGGGTACGCCTCACGCTGCGCGAGATCTATTTCTCCGGCGTGCTGTCGCTCGTGATCATCCTGGTTTCGGGCCTCTTCGTCGGCATGGTGCTCGCGTTGCAGGGCTACGACATCCTGCAGCGCTACGGCGCATCCGAGTCGCTCGGCGTCATGGTGGCGCTTTCGCTGTTGCGCGAGCTGGGCCCGGTCGTGGCGGCGCTGCTGTTCGCGAGCCGCGCCGGCAGCGCGATCACCGCCGAGATCGGCCTCATGAAGGCGACCGACCAGCTCGCCGCGATGGAGATGATGGCGGTCGACCCGCTCGCCCGCGTCGTCGCCCCGCGCTTCTGGGGCGGCGTGATCTCGATGCCGCTGCTCGCCGCGCTGTTCTCGACGATGGGCGTCTACGGCGCCTACCTGGTCGGCGTCAAGCTGCTCGGCCTCGATGCGGGAGCGTTCTGGGGCAACATGCAGGCGGGCGTCGATTTCCGCGCCGACATCGTCAACGGCATCATCAAGAGCGCCGTTTTCGGGATGATCGTCAGCCTGATCGCGGTGTTCGAGGGCTACGACGCGGCGCCGACCGCCGAGGGCGTGTCGCGCGCGACCACGCGCACCGTCGTCGCGTCGTCGCTGTCGATCCTCGCCGCGGACTTCGTGCTGACCGTGTTCATGTTCCGCGGCGTCGGCGTCATCTGACACGCAGGCGCGGCGCTTCCCGATTCCCATCCGACCGATCGAGCGAGAACCTCACCATGAACCGATCGACCATCGACCTGTGGGTCGGCATCTTCGTCGCGCTGGGGCTCGGCGCCGTCCTGTTCCTGTCGCTCAAGGTGGGCAACCTCGTGACGACGGGCTCTCAGAAGGGCTATCACATCGAGGCGGCGTTCGACAACATCGGCGGGCTCAAGTCGCGCGCGCCGGTCAAGGCGGCCGGCGTGATCGTCGGGCGCGTCGAGTCGATCCGTCTGGACCCGAAGACCTACGAGGCGCAGGTGTCGCTCAACATCGAGCCCCAGTACCAGTTCACCAAGGACACGATCGCTTCGATCCTCACCTCCGGGCTGCTCGGCGAGGTTTACGTGGGGCTCGCCGTCGGCGGCGACACGCAGATGATCGCCGATGGCGGCCGGATCGCGAAGACCCAGTCCGCGGTCGTGCTGGAGAAGCTGATCGGGCAATTCCTGTTCGACAAGGCGGCGTCCGGAGGCGGCCAATGATCGAGTTGCGCAGTGTCGTGCCCGCGCTCGCCGCGATCGCGCTCGCGGCCGCGGTGTCGGGTTGCGCGACGACCCAGGACGGCTCGGCGCCGTCGAGGGCCGACCCGTTCGAGCCGTGGAACCGCGCGATGTACGCGATTCACGAGCCGATCGACACCAACGTCGTGCGCCCGTTCGCGCAGGCGTGGGTCGACTACGTGCCGTCGCCGGTGCGCAGCGCCGTGCACACGTTCTTCGGCAACATCGAGGACGGCTTCTCGGCGTTCAACGGCCTCCTGCAGGGCAAGTGGGAGAAGGCCGGGAACGATCTCGGCCGCATCACGGTCAACATGTGGGGCTTCGGGCTGATCGACATCGCGTCCGATGCCGGCATCCCCAAGGGCGACGAGGACTTCGGCCAGACCTTCGGGTTCTGGGGGATCCCGCAGGGCCCGTATTTGTTCGTGCCGCTGATGGGGCCCACGACGTTGCGCGACGGCACCGGAGTCGTGATCCGCTATTACCTCGGGCCGATCACCTATGCCGTGAACGACGTGCCGCTGCGCAACGTGCTGTACTTCCTGGGCGGCCTCGATCTGCGCGCCGAGGCGCTCGACGCCCAGAAGGTGGTCGACCAGGCGGCCATCGACCGCTACACGTTCATCCGCCGCGCCTACCTGCAGCGGCGCGAGTACCTGGTGCACGACGGCAACCCGCCGAAAAAGGAAGACGACGAATGAACCAGATCCTCGCCCAGGCGCGCCGCGCGCTGGTCACGCTCGCCTGCGCTTTCCTCGCAGTCGCGGCCGCTCCCGCGCTCGCGCAGGAGGCTCCCGACGCGATGGTGAAACGCGTGTCGCAGGAGGTGCTCGAGATCATCAAGAACGACCCGAAGGTGCAGGCCGGTGACCAGGCGCGGATCCGCGAGGTGATCGAGTCGCGGCTCGTGCCGAACTTCGACTTCACGCGCATGACCGCGCTCGCGATGGGCCGCAACTGGGCGAAGGCGTCGCCCGACCAGCAGAAGCGGCTCGCCGACGAGTTCCGCTCGCTCCTCGTGCGCACGTACTCGGGCGCGCTGGTCCAGTACCGCAACCAGACGATCGACTACAAGCCGCTGCGTGCCGATGCCGCGGCGACCGACGTGACCGTCCGCACCGAGGTCGTGCGGCCCGGCCAGTCGCCGGTGCAGATCGACTACAGCCTGTCCAAGGGCGCGAGTGGATGGAAGGCCAGCGACGTCGTCGTCGGCGGCGTGTCGCTCGTCACCAACTACCGCGACGAGTTCAACGAGCAGATCCGGCAGGGCGGCGTCGACGGCCTGATCGCGTCGCTGGCGGCGCGCAACAAGGGCGGCGCGGCGAAGTGAACGACGCAGCGCGCGCGGGAGGCTTCGCGGCGAGTGACGACGGCCGGCAATGGGTGTACGCGGGCACGCTGACGTTCGCGAACGCCGAGACGGTGCTCGAGGGGTCGCGCACGCTGCCGCTCCCGTCGGGCGGCGTCGCCGATCTCTCCGGGCTCGCGCACGCGGACTCCGCCGCGCTCGCCGTGCTGCTCGCGCTGCGCCGACGCGCGGAAGCCGAGGGGACGAAACTCGCGTTCGCCTCGGTCCCCGACACGCTCGTCTCGCTCGCGCGTGTCTACGGCATCGACGCGCTGGTCGGGCTTTAGGGGTCAGAGACGATTTCCGCTTTCGGCGTGGTGCGATCCCCCGCGACGGCTCCTGCGGGAATCGTCTCTGACCCCTTGCGTTTCCGCCTATGACCCTCGCCGTCGACATCGCAGGTCTGTCGCGCCGTTACGGCCGCGTCCAGGCGCTCGACGGCGTGGACCTGGCGGTCGGAGAGGGCGAGTTCTTCGGGCTGCTCGGCCCGAACGGCGCCGGCAAGACCACGTTGATTTCGATCCTCGCGGGCCTGGTGCGCGCCGATGCCGGCCGCGTGCGCGTCATGGGCCACGACGTCGTCGCCGACTACCGCGCGGCGCGCCGCGCGCTCGGCGTCGTGCCGCAGGAGCTCGTGTTCGACCCGTTCTTCACCGTGCGCGAGACGCTGCGCATCCAGTCGGGCTACTTCGGCCTCCGCCGCAACGACGCATGGATCGACGAGATCCTGCACCACCTCGACCTCACGTCGAAGGCCGACGCGAACATGCGCTCGCTTTCCGGCGGCATGAAGCGCCGCGTGCTGGTGGGGCAGGCTCTCGTGCACCGTCCCCCGGTCATCGTGCTCGACGAGCCGACCGCGGGCGTCGACGTCGAGCTGCGGCAGAGCCTGTGGGCGTTCATCCGCAAGCTCAACGGCGACGGACATACGGTGATCCTCACGACGCACTACCTCGAGGAGGCCGAGGCGCTGTGCGCCCGCATCGCGATGCTGAAGGGCGGGCGGGTCGTCGCGCTCGACACCAAGCAGGCGCTGCTGTCGCGCTACGCGGGCCTCACGGTCCGCCTCGTCGCGCCCGACATCCCCGCCGCGTGGCGCGACCGCCTGCTGCGCCGCACCGGCGACGTGTGGCATATCGCCATCGACCACCCGTCCGAGCTGGAGGCGCTGCTCGCGGCGATGCGCGTGGCGGGCTTCGGCGTGCAGGAGCTGACGCTCGACGAGGCCGACCTCGAGCAGGTGTTCCTGCACATCATGCAGTCGGGTTATGCGTCCGCGCCGCCGGCGCCGACGCCGCGCGTCCGCGTGATGACGCCGCGCGACCCCGAGACGAGCGAGCCCGCGAAATGACCGCGACGGTCGCGGCGACCCCGAGCGGCGGCGGCGCGTGGACGCTCTTCCGCAAGGAGGTGCTGCGGTTCCGCAAAGTGAGCTTCCAGACGGTCGCCGCGCCCGTCCTCACCGCGCTCCTGTACCTGCTCATTTTCTCGCACGTGCTCGAAGCGCACGTCGCGGTGTTCGACGGCAAGGTGCGCTACACCGAGTTCCTGGTGCCCGGGCTCGTCATGATGTCGGTGCTTCAGAACAGCTTCGCCAACTCGTCGTCGTCGCTGATCCAGTCGAAGATCACCGGCAACCTGGTCTTCGTGCTCCTCGCGCCATTGTCGCCGGCCGGCCTGTTCGCGGCTTACGTCGCGGGCGCGATGGTGCGCGGGCTCATCGTCGGCCTCGGCGTGTTCGCGGTGACGCTGATGTTCGCTCCTGGCCTCCTGACGCCCGCGCATCCGCTGTGGGTCGCCGCCTTCGCGCTGCTCGGCAGCGCGATCCTCGGCACGCTCGGCCTGATCGCCGGCATCTGGGCCGACAAGTTCGACCAGCTCGCGGCCTTCCAGAACTTCGTCGTCGTGCCGCTCACCTTCCTGTCCGGCGTGTTCTACTCGATCCATTCGCTGCCGCCCGCCTGGCAGGTCGCCTCGCAGTTCAACCCGTTCTTCTACATGATCGACGGGTTCCGCTACGGTTTCTTCGGGCTCTCGGACGCGCAGCCGCTCGCGAGCCTCGCGATCGTGAGCGGCTTCGCGCTCGCGCTCGCGGGCATCTCGTTGCTGTTGATCGAGCGCGGCTGGAAGCTCCGGACCTGACGACGCCATGGTCACCGCCGACTCGATCCGCGCCTCCATCGTCGCGCACCTGCCTTGCGAGCACGTCGAGATCGAGGGCGACGGACGTCATTTCAACGCGCTGGTCGTCTCGCACGCGTTCGACGGCCTGTCGCGCGTCGCCCGGCATCAGCGCGTCTACGCGGCGCTCGGCGACCGGATGCGCGAGGAAGTCCACGCGCTGTCGATGCGCACGCTGACGCCGGCCGAGTGGCAGGTGGGACAGCAGCAGTGAGGGCGGCCGCCGCCCGCGGTTCGCCCGATTTCGCCCGCGGCGTGCCCGCAGCGCACCCCTTGCGTCGCCCGGATCCTGCGCGATGCTGCGCGGATGGAGACCCTCGCTGCTTCGCCCGCCGCCCCCGCGGCCGTCTCGCGCGCTCCTGTTTCGGAGCGTAGGAACCTTCCCGTGGACAAGCTCGTCATCGAAGGTGGTCGGCGCCTCGCCGGCACCGTGCCCGTGTCGGGCGCGAAGAACGCCGCGCTGCCGATCCTGTGCGCAGCGCTCCTGACCGACGAGCCGCTCGTGTTGTCGCACGTGCCGCGCCTCAACGACGTGCGGACGATGCGCACGCTGCTCGCGCAGATGGGCGTGAAGATCGAGGAGACGGCGCGCGGCACGACGACACTCCAGGCGGCGAGCATCGAATGGCCGCTCGCGCCCTACGAGCTCGTCAAGACGATGCGCGCGTCGATCCTCGCGCTAGGTCCGCTGCTCGCGCGCTGCCGCGAGGCGCGCGTCTCGCTGCCGGGCGGCTGCGCGATCGGCCTTCGTCCGGTCGACCAGCACGTGAAGGGCCTCCAGGCGATGGGCGCCGAGATCGACCTCGACCACGGTTACATCGGCGCGCGCACGACGCGCCTTCGGGGCGTACGGTACGTGTTCGACGTCGTCACCGTCACCGGAACCGAGAACCTGCTGATGGCGGCCACGCTCGCCGAAGGCACGACGACCCTCGAGAACGCGGCGCGCGAGCCCGAGGTGGTCGACCTCGCCGAATGCCTGGTCGCGATGGGGGCGCACATCGCCGGAGCAGGCACCGATCGCATCGTCGTCCAGGGCGTCGACCGGCTGCACGGCGCGACGCACCGGGTCATGCCCGACCGCATCGAGACCGGGACCTTCCTGGCGGCGGTCGCCGCGGCGGGCGCGAGCGCGCCGCTCACCGGCACGCGCGCCACGTCGCTCGAGGCGGTGATCGACAAGCTCGTCGAGGCCGGAGCGAAGATCGAGGCCACCGCGGACACGATCCACGTGTCGCGCGACGGGCCGCTCGTGCCGACGAGCCTGCGCACCGCGCCGTACCCGGCGTTCCCGACCGACATGCAGGCGCAGTTCATGGCGCTCGCGACGCGCGCCGAAGGCACGTCGGTGATCACCGAGACGATCTTCGAGAACCGGATGATGCACGTGCAGGAGCTCGTGCGCCTCGGCGCCGACATCGACGTCGAGGGCAGCACCGCGATCGTGCGCGGCGTGCCGCGCCTCGACGGCGCGAACGTCATGGCGACCGACCTGCGGGCGTCGGCCTGCCTCGTCATCGCCGGCCTCGTCGCCGAGGGCGCGACGACGATCGACCGCATCTACCATCTCGACCGCGGCTACGAGCGCATCGAGGAGAAGCTCGCCGCGCTCGGCGCCTCGATCTCGCGCGTCAAATGACCAAGCCTGACTCCTCGCCGCTCGGGCGCCCGGCCCCGATGCCGGAGCGCTACGACCCGGCGCTGCTGTTCGCGATCGATCGCGCACCAGCGCGTGCGTCGATCGGGCTCGGAACCGCGTTGCCGTTCACCGGGCACGACGCGTGGACGGCGTGGGAGCTCGCATGGCTCGACGCCTCCGGGCGTCCGCAGGTCGCCGCCGGCCGCGTCGACGTCCCGGCGACCTCGCTGCACATCGTCGAGTCGAAATCGGTGAAGCTCTACCTCGCGTCGCTCAACCACGAGCGGATCGAGTCGCGCGATGCGTTCGTTGCCATGCTCGCGCGCGACATCGGCGCGGCGACGGGCGCCGAAGTGCGCGTTTCGCTCGCTCTGCCGCCCGCATTCGGCGGACTGGCGCGCGAGCCTGCCGACGGTGCTTCGATCGACACGGCGCCGTTCGCCGCGATTCCCGGCGAACCCGACGCCTCGCGCCTGACCACCACCGCGTGGGACGGCGACGAGACGCTGCACACGTCGCTGTTCCGCAGCGTGTGCCCGGTGACCGGCCAGCCGGACTACGCGACGGTGATCCTGCGTTATCGCGGACCGCGCATCGAGCGCGGCCCATTGCTCGCGTATCTCGCGGGGTTTCGCCGCCACGCCGGTTTCCACGAGAACGTGGTCGAGCGGATCTTCGTCGACGTGCTGGCCGCGTGCCGGCCGAACAAGCTGGCCGTCGAGGCGCGCTTCACGCGACGCGGCGGGATCGACATCAATCCGTTCCGGACCAGCGAACCGGCCTGGCGCGCGCGCTCGGCGCCGGACGTGCGCCAGTAGCATCGACAGGCGTGGGGCTTCAGTCGGACCGCGCTTCGGCTGCCGCGCGACGGCCCTCCGGTAGAATCCTCGGTTCCCCGGGCGCCCCGACGCCCCGCTCGCCGCGCCGATGACCACGCCGCTCACGATCGCCCTGTCGAAGGGGCGCATCCTCGACGAGACGCTGCCGCTGTTCGCGGCGGCGGGCATCGTGCCGTCCGAGGATCCGGAATCCTCGCGCAAGCTGGTGCTGCCGACTTCGCGTCCCGGCGTCTCGTTGATGATCGTTCGCGCCTCCGACGTGCCGACTTACGTGCAGTGGGGCGCCGCGGACCTGGGCGTCGCCGGCAAGGACGTGCTGCTCGAGCATGGCGGCGCCGGCCTCTACCAGCCGGTCGACCTCGGCGTCGCGCGCTGCCGCATGGCGGTCGCCACCAAGCGCGGCTACGACTGGGAAGGCATCGTCCAGCGCGGTGCGCGCATCCGCGTCGCCACCAAGTACGTCGCGATCGCGCGCGAGCACTTCGCCATCAAGGGCATGCACGTCGACCTGATCAAGCTGTACGGCTCGATGGAACTGGCGCCGCTCTCGGGGCTCGCCGATGCGATCGTCGACCTCGTGTCGACCGGCAACACGCTGAAGGCGAACGACCTCGTCGAGGTCGAGACGATCATGCCGATCACGGCGCGGCTCGTCGTCAATCCCACCGCGCTCAAGCTCAAGCGCGATGCGGTGAAGCCGCTCGTCGACGCGCTCGCGGCGGCGGCCCTCGCGCAAAAGGCCGCCGGGTGACCGCACCGTTCCGGCGGCTTTCGACGGCGTCGCCCGGCTTTGTCGCCGCGCTCGACGCATTGATCGCGTTCGAGACCGCGCAGGATCCCGACGTCGATGCCACGGTCGCCGCGATCGTCGCCGACGTGCGCGCGCGCGGCGACGAGGCGCTGCTCGAGCACACGCGACGCTACGACCGCCTGGACGTGGAGTCCGCCGCCGCGCTCGCGCTCGGCGCGGGCGAGACGCGGAGCGCCTACGAGCGGCTGCCCGACGTCCAGCGCGACGCGCTCTCGACGGCCGCGCGCCGCATCCGCGCGTTCCACGAGGCACAGAATGCGCACGGCGGCGCATTCAGCATGACGGAACCGGACGGCACCGTGCTCGGGCAGCGCGTCACGCCGATCGACCGCGTCGGCCTGTACGTGCCGGGCGGCAAGGCGGCCTATCCGTCGTCGGTGTTGATGAACGCGATTCCCGCGCAGGTCGCGGGCGTGCGCGACATCGTGATGGTCGTTCCGACACCCGACGGCATCCGCAACCCGCTGGTCCTCGCTGCCGCGCACCTCGCCGGCGTGACCCGGGTGTTCACGATCGGCGGCGCGCAGGCGATCGCCGCGCTCGCCTACGGCACCGCGACGATTCCGGCCGTCGACAAGATCTGCGGTCCGGGCAATGCCTACGTCGCCGCCGCGAAACGGCGCGTGTTCGGCGTCGTCGGCATCGACATGGTGGCGGGCGTCTCCGAGGTCCTCGTCATCGCCGATGCGTCGGCGAACCCCGACTGGGTGGCGATCGATCTTTTCTCGCAGGCCGAGCACGACGAGCTCGCGCAGGCGATCCTGCTCACGCCCGACGCAGCGCTCCTCGACGCCGTCGACGCGTCGATGCGGCGCTGGATGGCGTCGATGCCGCGCGCGCCGACCATCGCGGCATCGCTCGCGAAGCGCGGCGCGCTGATCCTGGTGCGCGACCTCGACGAGGCCTGCGACCTCGCGAACCGCATCGCGCCCGAGCACCTCGAGCTCGCGGTCGCCGACCCCGAGGCTCTGCTGCCGAAAATCCGCCACGCCGGCGCGATCTTCCTCGGCCACCATGCGTCGGAAGCGCTCGGCGACTATTGCGCCGGACCGAATCACGTGCTGCCCACCGGCCGCACCGCGCGCTTTTCCTCGCCGCTCGGCGTCTACGATTTCCAGAAACGCTCGAGCGTGCTGCGCATCAGCCCGGCGGCCGCGCGGACGCTCGGCCCGATTGCCGCGACGCTCGCGCACGGCGAGGGGCTCACCGCCCATGCGCGCTCGGCCGAGGCGCGGTTCGCCGACGCGCCGGTGCGCGCCGACAAGGCGCGGACGTGAACGACCCGCGTCCCCGTCCCTCGACGCCCGCGAGCGGCGGCGACGTCGCGGCCCGAGTCGCCGCGACCGTCCGCGCCGACATCCGCGCGAGCGTCGCGTACGCGGTCGGCACGTCGGCCGGGATGATCGAGCTCCACGCGAACGAGAATCCGTGGCCGCTGCCGGCGTCGCTGCGCGGCGAGCTCGCGGCGGTCCTCGCCGAAGCCGCGGTCAACCGCTACCCGCATGGCGCCGGCGACCGCGTGAAGGCCGCGCTGCTCCGCGCGCAGCCGATCCCGGCAGGCGCGGCGATGGTGCTCGGCAACGGGTCCGACGAGCTGATCCAGATCGTCACCGCCGCCGTCGCGCGGCCGGGCGCCGTCGTGCTCGCCCCCGATCCGACGTTCGTCATGTACCGGATTTACGCGATGCACTCGGGCGTGCGCTACGTTTCGGTGCCCTTGCGCGCCGACTTCACGCTCGACGACGACGCGTTCGTGGCGGCGATCGCGCGTGAAAAGCCCGCGCTAGTCTGGCTCGCGAGCCCGAACAACCCGACCGGGCGTGCGCTGCCGGTCCCCTCGATCGAGCGCATCCTGGCGGCCGCGCCCGGTCTGGTCGTCGTCGACGAGGCGTACGCGGATTTCGCGGGTGCGACGCTGCTCCCGCGCGTGCTCGAGTTCCCGAACCTGGTCGTGTTGCGCACGCTGTCGAAGATCGGCCTCGCGGGGGCGCGCCTCGGCTACGCGGTCGCGCATCCGGCCTGGATCGGCGAGTTCGACAAGGTCCGCTCGCCGTACAACGTGAACGCGCTGACGCAGGCCGTGGTGCCGGTGGTGCTCGCCGCCGCGGACGTGCTGGCCGCGCAGGTGGCGAAGATCCGGTCCGAGCGCGACCGGCTCGCAGCCGGGCTGGCGGCGATTCCCGGTTTCGCCGTGACGCCGAGCGACGCGAATTTCGTGCTGGTTCGCGTCCCCGATGCCGGCGTCGCGCAAAAGCGATTGCGCGCCGCGGGTATCCTGGTCAAGAATCTGCACGGCGGCCATCCGTTGACGACCGACTGTCTGCGGATCACCGTCGGCACCCCGCCCGAGAACGATGCGCTGATCGCCGCGCTCACCGCGCCATGAACGCCCAGACCGAACGACCCGCCCGCCGCGCCCGCGTCGAGCGCAACACGAAGGAGACGCGCATCGCCGTCGAGATCGACGTCGACGGGACCGGCCGCGCCGAGCTCGCGACCGGCGTGCCGTTCCTCGACCACATGCTCGACCAGGTCGCGCGCCACGGCATGGTCGACCTCGCGGTGAAGGCCGAAGGCGACCTCGACATCGACGCGCACCACACGGTCGAGGACGTCGGCATCGTCCTCGGGCAGGCGCTCGCGAAGGCGCTCGGCGACAAGGCCGGGATCGTCCGCTACGGCCACGCCTATGTGCCGCTCGACGAGGCGCTCTCGCGCGTCGTGATCGACCTCTCCGGACGGCCCGGCCTCGAGTTCCACGTCGCGTTCACGCGCGCGAGGATCGGAAATTTCGACGTCGACCTCACGCACGAGTTCTTCCAGGGATTCGTCAACCACGCGCTCGCGACGCTGCACGTCGACAACCTGCGCGGCGCGAACGCGCACCACCAGTGCGAGACCGTGTTCAAGGCGTTCGGCCGCGCGCTGCGCATGGCGGTCGCGCGCGACGCGCGCACCGGCGGGGCGATTCCCTCGACGAAGGGGGCGCTGTAGCGGGACGTGCTCGGATGTCGGATGTCGGCGGGCTCATTCGGAGCAAGGGCGAACAGCCACGCCCAACGCGCTGGCGTGCCGTCCCGGCATCGGAATTCCGACGTCAGTAGTAGCCGCTCCGCCCGGCGCGAGAGCGAATGGTGATGCCCCGACGTGCTGTTGCTGTCATCCGGCACCTGAAATCCGACATCCGACCATGATCGCCGTCATTGACTACGGCATGGGCAACCTGCGCTCGGTCGCGAAGGCGCTGAAGCACGTCGCGCCGCGCAGCGAGATCGTCGTGACCAGCGACGCCGCGACCGTGCGCACGGCCGAGCGCGTCGTGCTGCCCGGCCAGGCGGCGATGCCCGATTGCATGCATTGCATCGACGCGTCGGGACTGCGCGACGTCGTGCTGGAGGTCGCCGCCGACCGCCCGTTCCTCGGCATCTGCCTCGGGCTCCAGATGCTGTTCGACACGAGCGAGGAGGGCCCGACGCGATGCTTGGGCGTCCTGCCGGGCACCGTCGATCGTTTCCGCGACGACGGGATGGTGCTGCCGAACGGGGATCGCCTCAAGGTGCCCCACATGGGGTGGAGCCGCGTGCACCAGGTCCGGCCGCACGCGCTGTGGCGCGGCATCGCCGAAGGGGAGCGTTTCTACTTCGCGCACAGCTACCACCCGGTCCCGGCCGACCCGGCCGACACCGCGGGGATGACCGAGTACCCCACGCCGTTTACTTGCGCGGTCTCGCGGGCTAATATCTTCGCGACCCAGTTCCATCCGGAGAAGAGCCACCGCGCCGGACTGCAGTTGCTAGCCAACTTCGTCGCCTGGGACGGGCGCGCCTGACCGCGCGCCCCGAGCGACGGCTCCCCTCGCTGTCATGCTGATCATCCCCGCGATCGACATCAAGGACGGGCACTGCGTCCGCCTGAAGCAGGGCGACATGCAGTCGGTGACGGTCTTCTCCGAGGACCCGGCGGCGATGGCGCAGCATTGGCTCGAGCAGGGCGCGCAGCGGCTCCACATCGTCGACCTGAACGGGGCCGTCGCGGGACGCCCGAAGAACGAGCTCGCGATCCGCGAGATCGTCAGCGTCGTCGGCGACGAAATTCCGGTCCAGCTCGGCGGCGGGATCCGCGATCTCGACACGATCGAGCGCTACCTCGACGACGGCATCACCTATGTCGTGATCGGCACCGCCGCGGTCAAGAACCCCGGGTTCCTGCACGACGCCTGCTACGCGTTTCCCGGCCACATCATCGTCGGGCTCGACGCGCGCGAAGGGAAGGTCGCCACCGACGGCTGGTCGAAGATGACCGGGCACGACGTGATCGACCTCGCGCACAAGTTCGAGGACTACGGCGTCGAGGCGATCGTCTACACCGACATCGGCCGGGACGGCATGCTGACCGGCATCAACGTCGAAGCGACCGTGCATCTCGCGCGCGCGATCAAGGTACCGGTGATCGCCTCGGGAGGCCTCTCCAGCCTCGACAATATCCGCACGCTTCTCCTGCACGAGACCGACGGCGTCATCGGCGCGATCGCCGGGCGCGCGATCTACGAAGGCACGCTGGACTTCCGGGCAGCGGTCGAGGCCGGGAAGTCCGGAAAGACATAACGGCGGCGGTCGGCAATCCGCGGTCGAAAGTCCGCCTCGCGCAAAGTCGCCGGCCAAAGGCAGAACGCATCGCCATCGGCGCGTCGCCGTATTCCTACTGCCGACCGCCGACCGCCGACCGCCGACCGCCGACCGCCGACCGCCGACCGCCGAC
>JBDTNO010000022.1:0-24250 GCA_039933715.1 Betaproteobacteria bacterium | reverse complement strand
TGGCGGCCGTTTCCCAAAGTCACGCGAGCGTCCCGGGTGCGCTAACAGGCCCTAGTGCAGCCTCTCCCGTGACTTCCTTCCGCCGTCCGGCGGGCCGCGGCGCGAGCCGCGCTCGCGCGCGGTGCCCTCGCGCTTGCGCTCGTGCCAGTAGCGGTAGATCAGGACGGCTGCGAGCGGAAGCTCCTCGACGAGCGAATCGCGCTTTTCCTTGTCGTCGATCCATTCGGAGAACTCGGGATCCTGGTCGCCGAACGCGAGCGCCTCGAGCGGGAAGATCCAGTCCCGCGCCTCGCGGGCCTCGTAGAGCGGCGCCCATTCGTCGTCACGCAGCTTGACGCCCGCCATGTAGCCTTCGCACCACGCGGTCGCCTCGCCGGGCGACTTGTCGCCCTTCGGACGCTCGTGCTCGGCCAGATAGAGCAGCGGCTTGAAGCGCGTCGGCGATTCGTCGAGGGTGCGCTGCAATCCGACGACGTGCCGCAGGACCAGCGCCATCACGCGTTGCGCCTGCTCGGTCGAACCGTAAGCGGGCGTGGCCGCGCGGCCGCCTTCGCTCCACACGCCCGGCAGCCATTCGGACGGCTGGATGATCGCGGGGCCGCTGACGATCGCGCACAGATAGCCGTCGAGCATCTCGAGGTCCATGCAGTCCTGCGGAACGGCGTCCGAGGCGAGGAACGATTCGAGCTCGTCGAGTTCGGCGTCGGAAAGGGGTTCGTCGAGGGGGCGATTGGACAAGGGAAGTCTTTCGTACGGGGAACCCAGTATTGTGACCCTGCTTGGCCCCGAGCGCAACCCGTGACGCTCACCGCACGCCGCGTCGCAATGCATGCGCGAGGTGGAGCGCGAGCGAGAACAGCACGACGGCGCCGGCCTGATGCGCGGCCGCGAGCGGCAGCGGCACGACGGCAAGCAGCGTCGCGATGCCGAGCGCGATCTGCACGGCGAGCATCGCGAGGACCCCATGCGCGCCGATTCGTGCGCGACGCGGCGCCTTGGCGCGCAGCACGCTCCACCATGTCAGCGGCGCGACGACCGCGAGGAGCCATGCACCGAGGCGGTGGTCGAACTGCACGGTCGCCATGTTCCAGAAGAAGTTGCGCCACCACGGCTCGAGCATCAGGATCCCGGGCGGCACCACCTGGCCGTTCATCAGCGGGAACGTGTTGTACGCGAAGCCGGCGTGGATGCCGGCGACCAAGCCGCCGGTAATCACCATCGCGAGCACGAGCACCGCGAGCCCGATCGACCAGCGCCGCGCCGAGCGCGTTCGCGCATCGTCTGGCGCATCGGCGGGAAACAGCAGCGTCAGCGCGACCCACAGCATCGCGCCCAGGATCAGGAACGCGAGCGCGAGGTGCGCGGTCAGCCGGAACGGCGACACGCGCGGGTCGTCGACGAGCCCGCTCTGCACCATGGCCCAGCCGAGCGCGCCCTGCAATCCGCCGAGCGCGAAGATGCCCGCGAGCTTCCAGCCGATGCCCGCAGGGATGCGCCGCCGCACGAGGAACAGCACGAACGGCACGAGGAACGCGACGCCGATCCCCCGCCCGAGCAGGCGGTGCGCGTATTCCCACCAGAAGATGCGCTTGAACTCGTCGAGCGCCATGCCCGCGTTCACGAGCTTGTATTCGGGCGTCGTCCGATACTGGTCGAACGCCTGCTGCCACTGGCGCTCGTCGAGCGGCGGCAGCGTGCCCACGATCGGCTGCCACTCGACGATCGACAGGCCCGAGTGCGTGAGGCGCGTGACACCGCCGACGACGATCATCGCGAACACGAGCGCGCAGCACGCGAGGAGCCAGGCGGCGACCGCGCGCGGGCGCTCGTCGGCGAGCGGCGAGGCGCGGATCGACGGGAGCGGAGCGAGCGTGGACGCCATCGCGCCATTTTACGCGGTGCGCCAACCAACGCCGGGCGCGCGTTGACCGGCACGCGCGCGGCGTGTAGCGTCGCCATCCTCCGCCACGAACGAGGCCGCCCATGTCCGCCCGCACCCCCGAGGAGATGCACACGCTGTTCCAGCGTCATTTCAGGGCCGCGGACATGAACGCCCTCCTGTCGCTTTACGAGCCCGAGTCGGTGCTCGTGCCGCAGCCGGGCCACGTCGCGCGCGGCCACGCGGCGATCCGCGAATCGCTCGCCGCGTTCCTGGGCATGAAAGGAACGTTCTCGATGCAACCGACGCGCGCGATCCACGCCGGGGACATCGCGATCGCCTTCGCGAAGTGGACGCTCGACGCCAAGGGCCCGGACGGCAGCCCGGTCCACCTCGAAGGCGAGACGTCGGATGTCGTGCGCCGCCAGCCGGACGGGCGCTGGCTCCTCGTGATCGACTGTCCGTTCGGCGCCGCGGGCGCTCCCTGATGCATTGAGGCGATTCGCCGACGACCTGCGTAAAATGGCGCCGTGCCCCGTCTGATCCCTCGCCGTTTCCCCGCGTGCCTCGCGCTTTGCGCGATGCTGGCGTCGCCCGCGTTGCCGCTGCATGCGACGCCGATGCCGCTGCCCGCGTCGATGGGCGTCGGCGGCGACCTTTGCGTCGGCGGCAAACTGGTGCCGGCCGCGCCCGCGAGTCCGATCGCTTCGCACGATTGCGAGGCTTGTTGCGGCACGATGCCGTTCGCGCTTCCGGATGCGCCGCGTTCGTCCGACTTCGTCGCGCTCGCGCCATGGCGCGTTGCCGCGATCGCCTACGTTTCCCAGCCTTCCGCGCCGCTGCACGCGGCGCCCGCGCGCGCCCCTCCGGCTTCCTGATCGATCGCACGCGTCGCGCGGAGCCGCAGGGCTCGCCGATGCCCTTTCGCCCGTCTTTGCGGGCGCAACGCTTTCGACCGGGATCCGCCATGCATATCATTCGCTCGTTCGTCGTCGCCGCGGCGCTCGCGGCCGCGCCCTGCGCAATCGCGCAAGTCGCCGTGATGGACCCGTGGGTCCGCGGCACCGTCGCCGCGCAAACCACGACCGGCGCGTTCATGCGCCTCGAGTCCGCGTCCGATGTCGCGCTCGTCGCCGTCTCCACGTCCGCCGCGTCGATGGCGGAGATCCACGCGATGAAAATGGAAGGCGGCGTGATGCGCATGTCCGCGCTGCCGAAGCTCGACCTGCAGGCGGGCAAGGTCATCGCGTTTTCGCCCGGCGGCTACCACCTGATGCTGGTCGGCCTGAAGCGTCCGCTGAAGGATGGCGACCAGGTCCCGGTCACGCTCACGTTCCAGGACAAGGCCGGAGCGCGCTTCACGATGGACGTCCTGGCGCCGGTTCGCGCGCTCGGCGCCCCCGCCGCGCATCCGAAGCACTAGGGAAGCTCTGCGTAACCTCACGGCGCGCGCGGACTCGCATGCACGAACTTCTCGAACCCCCGACTTCGCGTTCGCTCGTCCGCCCTGGGGGACGCGCCGCAGAGCTTCCCTAGCAGGTAGCGATAAGTCGCTTCGTGCGGCCCTGTTCGCCGTCGTCGCGACGGCGCTCGTCTCCGCGGTCGCCAGCGCGAGCTGCGGCTGCGCGTTCTGCCTCGTCAACACCAACCGGGCGTGCAGGGCGTCCGGATCGAGCCCGGCCCGAACAAGCGCAACGTCTTCGCAGGGAACGATTACGCCTTCCCGCGCGAGTGGGGCGTGGCGGTCGTGATCCAACCATCGATCGGTCGCACCAGCACTTCCACCACCACCAGGGTGAGAAGCGTCGAGGCATGGGATTCGCGCCGGGGAACGGCGTACGATCCCCGATGGCGGACTGCGCGTCGGGACGATCGAGGGCGTCCAACGTCCGGCACCGGGTTTGAAACCTGGTTCCGGAATTCGGATTCGGTTCCCTGCTTCGCGAGAAGCCCCGCCCGGCCCGCGCGTCGGCCGACCGCGACGCGACCCGTTCGCGGAGGCCCCATGCGCATCGACCTTCCTACTTTCGCGGCTCGCGGCATGCTGTGCATATCGATCGTCGCGTTCCCGCTGTCCGTCCACGCCGCCGACGCCTCGATCCACTCCGGCCCGTTGCCTTCGGTGCCCGGAACCGGTGAGCGGCTCACCTGCATCGTCACCAACGCCGACGACAAGGCGGTCGAGGACGTGCGGCTGCGCATCCGCAGCCTCGATTTCGGAACGACGGTCGCCGACGTGAGCTGCGCGGTCGTCGCGCCGGGCGCCGCATGTCCCGCGACGTTCGACGTCACGGGCCTGCCGTTCGCCGCGCATTTCGCCTGCAGCGTCGATGCACGGGGACGCAAAGACGCGCTGCGCGGGACGTTTCATCGCCGATCGTCGAGCGGCGCGTCGGACGACCTTGCGATCGACCTGCGCTGACCGACCCGCATCGGTCCCATGACTCCCGCCGTCGTCCTCGGCATCGTCCTGCTCGTCGTCTATTGGGCGTGGATCGGATACTTCTTCGCGCGCGTACGCCCGGGGATCATGAACGCGCTCGGGCGCCGTCTGCGCGTGAAAGTCGAGGAGTCGACGAGCCTCCTCGACGCGGGAACCTACGGCGTCACCGGCGAGAATGCCGCGCTGGGGAAATCCGGCGCCGTGTCCGTCGTCGACCTCGTCGTGCTCCTGCTGGGAACCGCGGGTGTCGCGGCGTTGCTGTTCGTGCCGGCTTTCATCGTCGCCGACAGCGGCGCGCTGTTGCCGATCGAAGCGCGACTGACCGGCAGGGGCGCGGTGCTGCGCGTCTTCGACGCCGTCACGATGTCGTCGTCCGACGCGCGCGCCAAAGTCGATCTCGACGTCCAGAACACTGGTCGCGAAACGCTGCAACGGTGCGTCGCCGGCGTCGACGGCTATTCGGCGCGCAGCGGCTACCTGCACGGAAGCTCGGACCGATTCGACCTCGCGACCGCGGAGCGGCGCCCCGTGTCGCTCGTCGTCGAGGCGACGCGGCCACCTGCGGGAACGCATCGCGTTCGGTTCAAGCTCGAATGCGCGAACGAGCGCTTCGCGGTGGTCGACGCCGTGCTCGAGGTGCGCTGAGCCCCCGGAAGCGCGCCTGGAGCGCGATGCGGAACGACTGCAATTCCGAAGGATGGACGTGGCGGCAGCCGCCGCCCGGCGCCTGGAAGCCGCCCGTGACGAGCGCGCACCGGGAAAAGTGAATCGTCAGCTCAGCGCGATGTCGAACGCCCGCTCGGCGAACCAGACGGAGGCGATCGCGACGATGGCGATCGATCCCGCACCCAGGGCATAGCGCCGGTAGGCGAGCGTCGAGCGCAGCGCGAACGCCGCGGGCAGGAACACGGCGACGATCGCGAGCTGGCCCGCCTCGACGCCGAGGTTGAACGCGGCGAGCGACAGCGCCAGCGACCCCGTGGGCAAGCCGAGGTCCGCGAGCGCACCGGCGAAGCCGAAGCCGTGCACGAGGCCGAAGGCGAACGCAGCGACCCAGCGGCCGTGCCGCACGACCGGAAACAGGTTGTTGAGCGCGGCGAGCACGACCGACAGCGCGATCGCCGACTCGACGAAGCGCGAGGGCAGCACGACGAGGTCGAGCGCGGCGAGCGTGAGAGTGATCGAATGCGCGAGCGTGAAGGCCGTGACGATCTTCGCGACGTCGACGAACGCGGCGCCGAACGTATCGACCGGCGCCCAGGCCTCGCGAGCCGCGATGCGACGGCGGACCAGCACGGCGGGCAGCAGCAGCGACACGAGGAACAGCACGTGGTCGAAGCCGCCCCAGATGTGCAGGACGCCTTCGCGCAGGTAGGTCATGAACTGCGCGAGCATGCTGCCGGTCGTCGCGATCGTCGCCGTGCGCGCGTCGGTCGAGAAGACGGCGCTCGTCTCGGACGAAGGCGACACGACGCGCACCAGGCCACGATGCTGCGGGTCGAGCTCGAAGAGCAGGCGGTAGTCGACGTTGAGCGTGGTGGACGCGGCCGGGCACGCACCGTCGAGCTCCAGCACCGCGTACGCGCCGTCGCTGTGCGTGTCGGTGGCGAGGCGCTGGACGCCGAGCGTGCAGGGCTCGCCCCCCGAGCGGACTGCCAGCCGGGAGAGAGCCCAGGCCGCGAGGTCCCGCTCGCGACGCCGCAACTCGCCCCACGTGATCGCGCCGTCGCCGTCCGCGTCGAGGTCGAGCGCGAGGTCGGCGTCGCGCAGAGCGATGTCCCAGCGGCCGCTCAGGCGCGACTCGCTCGTCTCGATCGTCAGGTAGCTGTCGCTCGCCTTGTGCGCGAGGGCGGGCGTCGCGACGATGCCGGTGGCGATCGACGCGACGAGAACGAAGGACCGCAGCGCGTTCACGGCCGCCGCTCCATGGCCGCGGCGATCCGGATGTCGTTCACGCCGCTGCGTGCGATCCATCGCCGCGCGACCTCCAGCGCACGCTCGTCGCGAGCCGCGAGCGCCGCGTCGACGAGAATGCGCAGGTCGGCGGGCTCCTTCTGCACGTCGAAGTTCGCGCGGGCGAGCCCGGCGGCACGCGCGGGATCGTTCTCGACCGCGAGCGCGTACCGCGCCTCCTCGCGTCGATGCACGCCGTCGCCGCGGCGACGCGTGGCGTCGAATCGCGCGGCCAGCTCCGCGCGGTCGATCGCGAGGCGTTCGCGCAGATCGGCCAGCCGCGCCTCGGCGATGACGAGCCGCAGCAGCAACGCGTCGTGCCGGGTGCGCGGCTCGAGCAGTCGCACCGCGTCCGCGTCGCGGCCCTGGTCGATCAGCAGGTCCGCGTAGGCGCCGGCGAGATACGCGTCGGAGGAATCGAGCGCGAGCGCGTCGCGAAAGCGCGCTTCGGCAAGAGCCGCGTCTCCGCGCCTTGCGGCGATCTCGCCGGCGATCGTCAGAGCCCACACGCGAATGGCGGGGGGGGATGGCGCATTCGACGACAAGGCGTTCGCGAGGCGCCTTTCCGCCTCCGCGGCGCGGGAGGTCGAGCCATCCGCCGAGCCGCGACAAGCCGCGCTGACGAGGGCGGAGACCGCGCTTTCCAGGCGGTCGCAGTCGCGGCGAGCGTCGTCGATCCGCCCGACGACGCCGAGCACCGTCGCACGCGTGATGCGGGCTTGCGCATCGGAAGGCGCGAGCGCGATCAGCCGGTCGAGGTCGGCGATCGCGCCGTCGAAATCGTGCAGGCTCTGCTTGATCGTGGCGCGCAGCAGCAACGCCGGTGGAGGAGCATCGGCGACGGTCCACCACGGCGCCAGCGCCGCCTGCGCCTGGCCGAGGAAGCGCGGGTCGCCGGTCGTACGTGCCGCATCGATCGCGCGGCGCGCGTAGCTCGTCGCGACGCGCAGGTCCTGCGGCGCCGCGTGCAGAAGCACGCGCATCTTCTTCAGGGTTCCGATCGAGGCGTCGCGCGACTCGGGCAACCGCTCGAGGACGACGTCGTCGGAAACGGGAATCGCCGGCGCGGCTGCGGCGGGCGCGATGGCGATCGCCCAACCGAGAAGCACCGCGCCGGCGAGGGAGAACGAAAGGCGCATGGCGTTTCGAGGCGCCGGACGCGGCGGTCGAGCGATCACCGCGTCCGGTCGCACGTCGTTAACGACCGAGACGACGCGCCTTGATCGCGTTGTCGTCGTTCGGCGAGCCCCTGAGCGGCGCGCGCAGGTACGGGAAGGCGTCGGCGAAGAATCCGTCGGTGATGTACGCGCCGTCGGTGTAGTGGAGCCCGCCCGCGAGCGCGTCCGACGGCTTGCAACCGCCGAGGTTCAGCGTGCACAGCACGCCCATCGCGACGCGCAGCTCGATGTCGACGACGTCGTCCGCGGGACGCCGGCCGTTCGGGAAGCCCGCGGTGTCGCCGCCCAGCACGCCGAGCCGGCTTTGCTGGCCCTTGGGCACCGACGCAATCGCCGTGTTCAGCCGCAGCATCTCGGAGACGACGACGTTCGGGTGCTTGTTGACGCCGTCGACACCGGTGAGGAACGCCGCGATGAGATCGGTCCGCGGGAAGTTGGTCGGCGCCTTGACCCCTGCGCCGCCGAACAGGATCTCGAGCAGCGCCGGCAGCGTCGGATTCGTGACGTAGTCGGCGAACTGGCCGTCGTCCTTCGGCTCGCTCGCGTTGAAGCGGTTCTTGTCCTTGAGGCCGATCACGACTTCGTTCACGAGCGGCATGCCGAGGCGCGAGACCTGCACCAACTCGCCGGAGGCGGCGCTCGCGCCGTCGAGACCCGGGGCCGGCGAAGCGATCACGCTGCGGTTCATCGGAACGCTCGCGGTCGTCCACGCGCCGATGATGTCGCCCTTGCCCTCGGTGAGGCAGGCGATCGGTAATTCGAGCTCGATCGACGTGACGTTCTTGTCGCCGAGCGAATCGACGGTCGCGAACTCGGCGAGCGGGTTCAGCTCGGTCGCCGGGTACTTGATGTTGACGAGGTCGAACGTCTCGCCGAGGTTGACGACGAACGGATCCTTGCGCTGGCCGACGAACACGCGGCCGTTCTGCGCGCAGCCGGGCACGGTGATCGGCCAGATGTGGCCGTTCGCGTACGCGACGTAGTTCGCGATCGTCTTGGTGCCGATGTAGTCGACCGGCTTCACGAACGTCGCGGTGCCGGTGGCGGCGTTGGTCGCGGCGGTCTTGGTGCCCGCGCGGCGCAGGCCGCGAATGACGTCTACCGTGTAGGTCTCGACGACGTTGAGCGCGGACGACGCCGGCTCGCTCACGTCCTTCGACCCGTTCTGAACCAGCGGGATCGAGATCATCTTGCCGCCGACGTTGAGGGCGTTGTCGGCGAGCTGCTGCTGGAAGCGGAACTGGAACGTGAGGTTCTCGCGCGCGCCGCCGTCGTTGCTGACGTGGATCTCGTAGACGGCGGTGGGGTCCAGCTTGAAGTAGTTCGGGCCGCCGTAGCCGTCCTGGAGCGGCAGGTAGTTGGCGATCAGCGTCACGAAGCCGTCGCGGCCGGCCTCGTAGCTGCGGAACATGTAGAAGTCGGTGCCGTCGGTTTGCGGCTGGGTGGCGATGAAAGGCGCTTCGCGGTGGCTCGACGCCGACGCGGGGAAGGCAGCGAGCGTGCCGGCGGCGCACAGCGCCGCGGCGATCGCGCGCCGCAGATAACGATTGCGGTCCATGAGGGTCTCCTGAAGGCGGACGGGGCGCGGAGCGTCGGGCCGCCCCGGCCGGGCCGGGACGGTGAGCGTCCGTGCATCGCCTTACGGGAACCGCAACCGATCGGATGCACCCGGCTTGCCCGGGGGTCGGCACGGGACCGTCGCGGGAGGCTAGGCAGGCGCGCAACACAGGGTTCCCGATCCCGGGGGTCGGGCCCCTGCTCTGACCCCGGGTTCGGGGTCCTCGGCCCGACTCCGAAGGCCATCGCTACTTCCGCAGCGCGTCGATTCCGTTCGAGACGCCCTTCAGCGTCAGCGGGAGCATGCGCGGCCCTAGCGCCGTCAGGACGCGACACCGGTCGCGGCAACGGGACCGCCGCAGCTTCAGGCTCGGATGCCGGGTGGATCCGATCGATAGCCATCCGTTTCCAGGAGCATCGTTTCGTAGGCCGCGACGCGTCGCTCGAGTGCGAACTGCGAGACGTGTTTCGTCCCGTTTGCGCTGAGTGTCATGGCAAGCGCGGGTTCGGAGAGAACACGATGTAGAGCGCGAGCGAGCGCTTCCGCATCGTCAGGGGAGACGAGCAGCCCCGCCTTCCCTCCGTCCAGGCAGTCCCGGATCCCGGCGGAACATTCCACGGCGACGATGGGGACGCCGACGGCCATGGCTTCGGTGAGTACGCTCGGAAAGGCCTCGGTCCGCGAGCTGAGGGCCAGGACGTGAGCGCCACGGAGGTAGGCCCAGGGGTTGCGTTGCCATCCGACGAAGTGGACGTCATTCTCGAGTCCCAGCCGCGTGGCGAGCGCGACGAGGGCCGAGCGCTCGTCACCGTCTCCGACGAATACGAGTCGCGCGGGGAGTGCGGACCGGAGCCTCGCCACGGCATGCAGCAGCACGTCATACCCTTTCAGGTACACCAGGCGACCGATGGCGCAGATGGTCGGACGACGATCGTCCTTTGGAAACGGTGGCTCCACGGGTTGCATCGCCAGGGTACGAATGCGATCCAGGTCGACCGGGTTGGCCAGGGTCTGCAGGAGCGCAGCCGGAACACCGAATTTCGCCGTGAGATCGCGACCGAGCTCGTCCGCGACGACCACGATCCGGTCGGCTCGGGGAAAGAGCCGGCTGGCTACCCAGTGCGCGACGGCCCGATCGCGTCGCTTCGGATAGAGAAAGCGCGCCGATTCCGACATGTGTTCGTGGATGTTGAGCACCACCCGCAGCCGTGGACGGAACAGGATCTTGACGAGCAGCGCCACGAGGTGCGCACGCATCAGGAACGACGTGACCACGCGGATTTGCAGCGTATCGACCAGCTGTCTCAGGCGGTGGCACTCCAGCAGCAGTTGCGACGGCGACCCTCCGGACATCTCCTCGAGGAAATCCGCTGAGATCAGCCCGCCAGCCGTCGGGGCGTCCAGCGAATGGAGCTCCAGCCCATCCGAGAGTTCGTGCAGGAGGCCGCCGCGGCGCTGCAGGAGGACGGTGACCGGTATCACTTGCCGCACGTGGTTCGCCAGATTGAGATAGGTTCGTTCGGCGCCCCCCACCCTCAGGTTGCGGGCGAGGAAAGCGACGCGAGGACGGTGCCTCGGCTCTCCGAAATCGCGCTCCGGTGCGTTCACACTGCAGGCCCTGTCCCATGGCGAGAATCGTCACCGTCTACAACACCGAACGCGATGCGTTCAGCAATCCGCGCGACATGGCGCACATCCGCTGGATCAAGATCTCCGACGCCCTCGCCCGCCTCGGGCATCAGGTGGACATCGCGAGCGCCGAGTTCACCTTTCGGCTGAGCAAGCGCCCGGTATCGATGGGCGCGAATCTCCGCCGCGTGCCGCTCGCCCAGGTCAAATGGGACGAGTATGACGTCGTCAAGACGCTCTTCCATCAGGGTTTCGAGACGTTGCAACGAAGCTCGGGTGGCGCCCATCCGCTACTGATCGCCAAGCTCGGGTCCGTGGTGGGGCCGGTGGATATGCCGGGCATCTATTTCTATGGGCGTCAACGGGAGCGAATGTTCGAAATCCAGCGGGAGATTCACGAGCGGGCTCGCTACGTCACCCTGCTGTCCCCGCCCGGTCGCACGCTTTGGGAGGAGACGATCGGAAGCCACCAGGGGTTCCTTCTGGTCCCCGGGGCAGCCGACGCGGTGATACCCGCTCCCGGTCGCAACCCCTATCCCTCCCGTCCTGGCATCCGAGCGGTCTTTTCCGGCAACCTCTACGATGTTCAGCCCGAAGCGACCCGCGTTCTGTCCGACAAACTGAACGCGCTCGGCGCGCGTCTGGCTCCGCACGGGCGCCTGTATGCGGTCGGGCCGGGCGATCGATCGCAACTCGACCCTCGATTCGTCACTCATCTGGGCAGCGTGGCGTATCAGGCGTCATGGGATCACCTGCATTTCGCGAACGTCGGTGTGGTGGTGGCGGCCGGACCTTTCATGCACAACAACGAAAGCACGAAGATCTACCACTACCTCCGCGCCGGACTTCCGACGGTGAGTGAGTCGGGATTTCCCAACGACGACGTGGTGCGCGCGTCCGGCCTCGGGTTCGTGGTGGAGAACGGGAATATGGACGAGATGGCCGCTCGGGTCGTCGAGGCATCGACGCTGCAGTGGGACCGGTCGGCAGCGCAGTCCTGGATACTCGCCCGGCATACGTGGGACCGACGGGCAGAAGTCTATCGCGACGTCCTGCGTCGGCATTTCCCCGCGTAGTGAGCGGCTTGCATCGGCCTACTTGCGCAGCGCGTTGATCGCGTCCGCGACGCCCTTGAGCGTCAGCGGAAACATCTTCGGACCTAGCGCCTTCAGCACGATCTGGGTCGAGCGCGTGTACTCCCAGGCGCGCGGTGGCTCGGGGTTGAGCCAGACCTTGTGGCGGAAGTGATCGAAGATGCGCGCGAGCCATGCGATGCCGGGTTCGTCGTTCGCGTACTCGACGCTGCCCTGCGCCTCGAGGAGCTCGTACGGGCTCATCGCCGCGTCGCCGACCAGCACGACGCGCCAGTCCGGTCCGTAGGTGCGGATCAGCTCCAGCGTCGACGTACGCTCGGCCCGCCGGCGCAGGTTGTCGCGCCAGACGTGGTCGTAGATGCAGTTGTGGAAGTAGAAATGCTCGAGGTGGCGGAACTCGCTCTTCGCGGCCGAGAAGAGCTGCTCGCACGCTTCGACGTGCGGATCCATCGAGCCACCGACGTCTAGGAACAGCAGCACCTTGACGCGGTTGCGGCGCTCGGGCTGCATCCTGAGGTCGAGCCAGCCGGCGTTGCGCGCGGTCCCTTCGATCGTCCCGTCGATGTCGAGCTCCTCGGGCACGCCCTCGCGCGCGAAACGGCGCAGCCGCCGCAGCGCGATCTTGAGGTTGCGCGTGTTGAGCTCGACGTCGCCGTCGAGGTTGGCGAATTCGCGCTCGTCCCATACGCGCACCGCGCTGCGCGCGCCGCTCTCCTTCTGCCCGATCCGGACGCCCTCCGGGTTGTAGCCGTACGCGCCGAACGGGCTCGTACCGCCGGTGCCGATCCACTTCTTCCCGCCGGCGTGGCGCTCGCGCTGCTCGGCGAGCCGGTCCCTGAGCGTCTGCATCAGCTGGTCGAGCCCGCCGAGCGCCTCGATGCGACGACGGTCCTCGTCGGTCAGCGTGCGCAGGAACTCCCGCTTCAGCCACTCCTCGGGAATCGTCGCGCGGATGTCGAGGATCGCGTCGACGCCCTTGAAGTAGCTGCCGAACGCGAGGTCGAAGCGGTCGTAGTGCTGCTCGTCCTTGACCAGCGCGATCCGCGCGAGCGTGTAGAAGTCGTCGATCGACAGCGAGACGACGCGCGCGTCGAGCGCCTCGAGCAGCGTCAGGAACTCGCGCGTTGAAACCGGTAGCTTGAACGACTTGAGGTGCAGGAAGAAGTCGACCAGCACGGGAGGTCCCGTCGCGCGCGCTGCGGACCTTCAGCCGCGCGGCCTCTCGAGCTGGAACGCGAGATGGCGCTTCACCGCCGGCCACTCGCTGTCGAGGATGCTGAACACGACGGTGTCGCGCTTGACGCCGTCCGCGTCGACCTGGTGGTTGCGCAGCACGCCGTCCTCCTTGGCGCCGAGGCGGGCGATCGCCGCGCGGCTCGCATGGTTGAACCAGTGCGTGCGGAACTCGACCGCGATGCAGCCGAGCGACTCGAACGCGTGCGTCAGGAGCATCAGCTTGCACTCGGTGTTTAGCGACGTGCGCTGCGCGCGCCTCGCGTACCAGGTGTGGCCGATCTCGACGCGCCGGTTGCGCGCGTCCACATTGAAGAAGCGCGTGCAGCCGACGATCGCGCCGCTGGAATCGCGCACGACGAACGGCATCGCGTCGAGCCGCTCGCGCATGTCGAGCGCGATCGCCACGTAGTCGGCCATCATCGCCGGCGGCGCGACGCCCGTGTACCAGAGCGACCAGAGCTCGCCGTCGCCCGCCGCCTCGGCCAGCGCCGCCCCGTGCGATGGTGCGAGCGGCTCGAGCGTCGCGTGGCGACCGCTCAGCGTGACCGGCTCGATGAAGCGTGGCATCGGCTAGGCCGGCGTCGGCGCCGGGCTCGAGCCCGACCCACCGGAGCGGACTCGTGGGTCGGGCTCCAGCCCGGCCGCCCCCCGCGGTCTCACCGGCCCGCCCGCGCGATGAACGCCACGCGCTCGAACAGGTGCACGTCCTGCTCGTTCTTCAGCAACGCGCCGTGCAGAGGCGGGATGAACGCCTTGCGGTCCGCGCTGTGCAGCGCCTCGGGCGGGATGTCCTCGGCGAGCAGCAGCTTGAGCCAATCCAACAGCTCGGAGGTCGACGGCTTCTTCTTCAGGCCCGGCACCTCGCGCAGGTTGAAGAACACCTGCAGCGCCTCGGCGAGGAGCTCCTTCTTGAGGCCGGGGAAATGCACGTCGACGATGCGCGTCATCGTCTCGCGATCGGGGAAGCGGATGTAGTGGAAGAAGCAACGGCGCAGGAACGCGTCGGGCAGCTCCTTCTCGTTGTTCGACGTGATGACCACGAGCGGACGCCGCTTCGCGACGACGGTGCGATGGAGCTCGTAGACGTAGAACTCCATCCGGTCGAGCTCGCGCAGGAGGTCGTTCGGGAACTCGATGTCGGCCTTGTCGATCTCGTCGATCAGCACGATCGCGGGAACGTCGCTCTCGAACGCCTCCCAGAGCACGCCTTTCTTCACGTAGTTCGCGATGTCCGCGACCTTGGCGTCGCCGAGCTGCGAATCGCGCAGCCGCGACACCGCGTCGTACTCGTACAGGCCCTGCTGCGCCTTGGTCGTCGACTTGATGTGCCACTGAAAAAGCGGCCGGCCGAGGCTGCGCGCGATCTCCTCGGCGAGCAGCGTCTTGCCGGTGCCCGGCTCGCCCTTGACGAGGAGCGGCCGCTCGAGCGCGAGCGCCGCGTTGACGGCGAGCTTGAGGTCGTCGGTGGCGACGTAGGTGTCGGTTCCTTCGAAGCGCATGGCGCGATGTTACCCGATCGGTCCGCGGCCGCAGAGACGTACGCACCCGCTCGGAGCGTCAACCGCCGGCCGCCTGGATCAGCCAGAGGGCCGCCATCCCCGCGACCAGCGTCTTCAGCATGCTGCGCGTGAAAAAGGCGACGACCGCCGCGACGATTCCCGCGGGAATGCGCGGGTTCATCGCGGCGATCGCTTCGGCGGCGGAGGGCACGAGCACCATCGGTAGCACCAGCGCGGTGAGCATCGCCACCGGCACGAACTTGAGCGCGCGCGCGAGCAGCGGCGGCATTTCGCGGCTCGCGAAGAACGCGATGAACGACAGGCGCGACAGGTAGTTGAGCGCGCCGACCGCGAGGATCACGACCCAGAGCTTCAGCGCGCCGTCCATCGCTCCCTCGCGAGGTCGACGATCGTGCCGGTGACGACGCCGACGATTCCCGCGACGACCAGCGCGAGCTTCATCGGCAGCTCCTCGAACGCCACGACGGCGATCGCCGCGCACGCTCCCGCCGCGATCGCGGGCACCGTGCGGAACAGCGGCGCCGCGAGCGCGATGAAGCACAGCGGCACCGCGAAGTCGAGCGACCACGACGCGGGAATCGTGTTGCCCGCGAAGTAGCCGATCATGTTCGTAGCGACCCACATCGCCCAAAGAGCGACGCCGCATCCGAGGAAGTGCAGGCCGCCTCCGCGCGGATCGTTGGTCGCGTTGAAGCGGCGGATCGACGCGGCGAACGCCTGGTCGGTGAGCAGGAACGGGAGCCCGCGCTGCCACGCCGCCGGCAAAGGCTTCAGGTACGGTGCCATCGCTGCGCTGTACATCAGGAGCCGCAGGCCCAGGACGAAGCAGGTGAGGATGATGATCGCCGTCGGCGCTCCCGCCGCGTAGAGCTGGATCGCGAGCACCTGCGCGGCGCCGGAGAAGATGATCGTCGCCATCCCGAGCGTGGCGAGCCAGTCGGCGCCCGCGGCCTGCGCGCCGACGCCGCACACGAGCCCGAACGGCGCGAGCCCGACGCACGCGGGCAGCATCTCGACGAAGCCTTCGCGGAATTCCGCCGAGGCGATCAGGTGGCGCATGGATGCGACGGGCGAAAAGACAAGGAGAGGCGGTTGCCTTCCCCGGGGCGACGATTCTACTGGAGCGGTCGTTCCGTCCGCCGCCACGTGCGGGTGCGGACGCGTGACGAACATGTCTTCACGCACGGAGAGGCTGGATCTCGGGCCGCACCGCGTGCTCGATGCACCAGTGGCGCGGACCTGTCGACGGCGACGCTAGCTGTGAAGTCCACTCGCCGCTTCGGGGACGAGCCTCCAGCGGACGAGGTATTCCGTCACGGCGCGGGCATCGAGACGCACGCCAACCAGGCCGACGTGGACGTCCGGGCGCAGCAGCCACGCGCTGGGCGCGGGGAGACGGACACGCGCGAGCTCGGCCGCATTCGCGCCGGCCGCGAGGGAGTGGACCAGGACGCGACCATCGAGCGACGGCGGCAACGTGGGTGGCGGCTGGCCAATCGCCACGAAATTGAAGCGCGTGTCGTCGAGCCTGGCGTAGAAGTCCTTCGGCGGCGCGCCTTCGCGCTCGCGCACCTCGAGCCACGGGAACCGGTCGCCCGCGTGTGGCGCACCGCCCGCGAGCCGCCCGTGCTTGCGCGAAAGGCGGCTGTCCGGATAGCCGATCCCGATCTGCGACACGGTGCGGAAAGCGAATTGCCTGACGAACGAAAAGCGCAGCGCGAACGCCGCGACCCGCGCGACGACGCGTGCGCGCGCGACGCGAGCCAGCGGCGAGCCCGAGACTGCGAGCATGAACGCGCGATCGGTCGTCCGCAGCAGCCGATGCGCGACGGGCATGCGCTCCTCCGCGTAGGTGTCGAGCAACGTGTCGTCGGCGCCGTCGACGATGACGCTCGCGAGCTTCCAGGCAAGGTTGAAAGCGTCCTGGAGCCCGGTGTTCATCCCCTGCCCGCCCGCGGGGCTGTGGACGTGCGCCGCGTCGCCGAGCAGGAAAGCGCGCCGGTCGCGGAAACGCTCGGCGCAGCGGTGGTGGATGCGGTAGGTCGAGAACCAGAGGCACTGGGCGAACGCGAGATCCGCGCCCGCTTCGCGCCGGATGTGCGGCACGACCTCGTCGAACGCGAGATCGTCGCGCCCGGTCAGCGCCGCCGGCAGGATGCCGATCACCCGCCAGCGGTCCGTCCCGCGCATCGGGAAGAACAGGTGGAAGCCGCCCTCCGACAGATAGACGTTGAGCTCGTCGGGCACCATGGCGCCGGTCGCGACCGTGTCGGCGACGAAGAACACCTGCTCGTACGGCGCGCCCGGGAATCCGATGCGGCTCAGTTCGCGCACGGCGCTCTTCGCGCCGTCGCATCCGGCGAGCCAGGACGCGGTCATCGTTGCCGACGTTCCATCGGAACGCCGCAACGTGGCGACGACGCCTCGATCGCGCTGCGCGAACGCGACGAGCTCGGTGCTCCACCACACGTCGACGCCTTGCTCGCGCAGCCTCGCGCCGACGATGTGCTCGTTGTCGTCCTGGCCCAGCATGAGCACGTACGGGAAACGGCTCTGGCCGCGGCCGATGTCGCCGAAAGGAAGGCGCGCCACGCGCTTCCCCCGCATCCACAGGTTGACGCCGTCGCCCTTCCGCCCGAGCGCGATCGCCGGCTCCGCGACTCCCAGCCACGCGAAGATCTCGAGCGTGCGCGCATGCACGGCGATCGCGCGCGTCTGCTGCGCCGGCCCGCCGTGCCGGTCGATGATCGCGACGCGCACGCCGCGCCGCGCGAGCTGGTTCGCGAGCATGAGGCCGGTCGGACCGGCACCGACGACCAGCACGTCGATGCCCGCATCCGCGCTCACCGCGTCACCCTTTCACGCCGCCGGCCGTCAATCCTCCCACGACGCGCTCCTGGAACACCGCGATCAGGATCGAGATCGGCACGATCGCGACGATGAGCGCCGCCGAGATCAGCGGCCAGGGGAACGCGAACTCGCCCTGGTAGAGCGTGATGCCCACCGACAACGTGCGCATGCTGACGCGGTTCATCATCGTCAGCGCCAGCAGGAACTCGTCCCACGCATTGACGAACGCGAGGATCGCCGCGGTGAACACGCCCGGCGCCGAGAGCGGGATGATGACCTTGAACAGCGCGCCGACGCGCGAGCAGCCGTCGACCATCGCCGCCGCCTCGAGGTCGGGCGGGATGTCCTGGAAGAAGCTCGCCATCACCAGCGTGCACACCGGCAGCGACAGCACCGCGTACGGCAGGATCAGCGCGAGGTAGGTGTTGAGCAGCCCCAGCTCGCGCATCACCTTGAAGAGCGGCACCATCAGCGAGATCAGCGGGAACATGCTGATCGCGAGCAACACCGACAGGATCAGGTTGCGGTGCGGCATCCGCAGCCGCGTGAGCGCGTACGCGGCCAGCGCGCCGACCAGCACGCACAGCACGGTCGACAGCGACGCGACGACGAAGCTGTTCCACATGAAGCGCAGGATCGGCTGCGCGGTGAACGCGGTCGCATAGTTGTCGAGCGTCGGCGCTTCGGGCAGGTAGGTGATCGGGCTGCGGATCAGCTCCGTCTCGGTCTTGAGCGACGTGAGCAGGATCCACACGGCCGGGAAGAAGCCGTTGACCGCGACGATCGCGGCGGAAAGCCAGACGACCGCCTTGCGCTTCAGCGCGATGCCGAAGAGTTCCATCACGCGCCCGCAGGGCCGCCCCAAGGGCGTGTTCGCCCCCTGGGGGGCGGCGAACGAAGTTCGCTTCGGGGGGACGTCATCTACTCCCCCGACCGCGACGCGCTGCGCCTGGTGTAGCGGAGGTAACCCGACGTCGCGACCATCGACAGCACGAACATCAGCGCGGCGAGCGCGGACCCGTAGCCGAAGTCGAGGAAGTCGAGCGTCGTCTTGTGGATGTACATGGCGAGCGTCTCGGTCGACTCGCCGGGCCCGCCGCCGGTCATCGCGTACGGGATGTCGAACGTCTGGATCGCGGTGATCGTGCGGAAGATCAGCGCGACGAAGATCGCCGGGCGCAGCATCGGCAACGTGATCTCGACGAACTGCTGCCAGACGGTCGCGCCATCGACTTCTGCCGCCTCGTAGAGCGAGCGCGGGATCGATTGCAACCCGGCGAGCAGCATCAGCGCCATGAACGACGACGACTTCCATACGATGGCGGTCGAGATCGCGATCGTCGCGAGCGTCGGGCTCGACAGCCATTGCAGCGGCTCGACGCCGAGCTTGCCGAGAAGATCGTTGACGACGCCGGTCTGGTACTCGAAGAACCAGCGGAAGATCAGGCCCGCGAACACCAGCGGCAGCGCCCACGGCAGCAACAGCCCGAGACGCACCGGCCACTTCACGCGAAACGGCTTGTTCGCGAGAAGCGCGAGGCCCAGACCGACGACCAGCGCGGCGGGCACCGTCACGACCGTGTAGATGACCGTCTGCAACAGCGCATGCCAGAAACGGTCGTCGCCGAACGCCGTCAGGTAGTTCTCGAGGCCGACCCAATGCTCGCCCGCGGCGGGATTGGCGTTGTCGACGCCGTGCAGGCTGTTCCAGAACAGCGTGGCGATCGGGTAGACGACGACGAGCGCGAGCAGCGCGAACGCCGGCGCGAGCAGGAGCATGCCGAGCGCGCGCTCGGAGAGGTCCTTGCGAAGGGGCGCCTCGGTCATCGGTTCGGCGGGCGGCGAACGGTGGTTGGCGGCGGTCGGTGGACTGCGGCCGGAAGTGCACGAAGGGGCGTCGAGGACGACGGGCGTTCGCGCCGCGGTCGGAGCGACGTCGTGGCCGCTCCGATTACCGACGCCCCGACCACCGACCCTCCGACCGCCGACAACCCGACCGCCGTCTTTCCAGCGTCAGCGATACAGCGGCTGCAACCGGCTCTTCATGTCCGCGAGCGCGCCGTCCGTCGTCTTGGTCCCGGCGAGATACGCGTTCATGTTGCTGCGGATCGCGTCGGAGACCTGCGGATACTGGTGCGACACCGGCCGCGACTTCGCGCCTTCGACCACCGGCAGCGCGTCGGCGAACCACGGATTCGCCTTCAGGACCTCGGGATCCTTGTAGACGCTCGGGAACACCGGCATGTGCGAGGCGAGGATCGCCTGCATCTTCGAAACCTCCGGCGAGGAGAGGTAGCGCGCGAACTTCACCGCCTCCTGCTTGTTCTTCGAGTACGCCGACACCGCGACCTGCCAGCCGCCGATGCAGGTCGCGCTCTTGCCGCCGCGGTCGTGCGGCAGCGTCGCCACGCCGATCTTTCCCTTCACCTTGCTGTCGGCGTCGTTCTCGAGGCGGTTCCACACGTAGCCCCACGTCATCGCGAAGAGCAGGTTGCCCGCCTGCATGTCGATGCGGATGCGGTCGGTCGGGATCTCGGCGATGTTCTTCGGCAGCACGCCCGCCTGCTTCATGCGCCCGTAGAGCTGGAACGGCTGCCGCGCCTCGGCCGTGTCGAGGTTGAGCTTGCCGCCCTTGGTGAGATCGCTCCCCGCGCCCCACAGCGGCACGAGATAGGTGCAGACGGTCCCTTCGATCGGCGCGCCCGCGGTCGAGAAGCCCTGCAATTGCGGCTGCTTCTCGCCGTCCATGACGATCCGCGCCGTCTCGATCATTTCGTCCCAAGTCTTCGGGACCGGCCGCTTGTACTTGTCGAGCAGGTCCTTGCGGTAGTACATGAACTGCGAGTCGGCGAAGTACGGCAGCGCCATCAGCTTGCCGCCGACCTGGTTCGCGTCGGCGTACGCCTTGAGATAGGTCGGCAGGATCTTCGCCTTGTCGGCGCCGAGGTAAGCGTCGAGCGGCTCGGCCCAGCCCTGCGCCGCCCACTGCGCCGGGCGGATCACGTCGATCAGGACGAGGTCGAGCGCCGAGTCCTTCGACGACAGCACCGTCGACAGGTATTGCTGCTGCGCCTCGGACGTCGCGCCGCCGACCTCGACGTCGATCTTCACGTTCGGATTGCGCTTCGTGTACTCGTCGGCGATCTTGCGCATCACGTCGGGCCGCTGCTGCCCGCCGGTGAAGATGCGCAGCGTGGACGACTGCGCCCACGCGGTCGCGGTCAGCGCGACGGACAGCGCCGTCGCGAGCAGGATCTTCCACGTCTTCATCGTCTTCTCCTTCGGTGGGACTGCATCGGTGCGGATTGTGCCGGTTCGCTGGCCCACCCGGTGTGTCGGTCTCCGGAACCAGCCGCCGAGGCGCGCCAGCACGACCGCCCCGGTTCCAGCAATGAATTCATGCGGTGAGCCTGCCGATCGCGACGCCAGTCGCCGGATCGAACAGGTGGAACTTGTCGAGCGACAGCGCGATGGCGATCGGCTCGCCGACGACGAGCGGCGCCTCCGGCGCGAAGCGCCCGGTCATCTCGCCTCCGTCGGCGCGCTCGCCGAGGCGCACGAGGCCCAGCGTATCGGAGCCCAGTGGCTCGACGAGCACGACGCGGGCGTTCACGCGCGCGCTCGACGGCGCGGCGCCGTTCGCGACGCCGATGTGCTCGGGGCGCAGGCCGAAGCGAAGCGTTCGTCCGGCGTGCGGCGCGCATTCGCCGACGCGCGACGCGGGCACCGGCAGGTCGACGCCGCCGGGAAGGTGCAGCGTGCGCCCGCCCTCGCCCACGCGCGCGTCGAGGAAATTCATCGGCGGCGCGCCGGTGAATCCCGCGACGAACTGCGCGGCCGGCCGGTTGTAGATACCGTCCGGCGTGTCGACCTGCACGAGCCTCCCCGCCTGCAGCACGACGATGCGGTCGGCGAGCGTCATCGCCTCGACCTGGTCGTGGGTGACGTAGACGATCGTCTCGCCGAGCTTCTGGTGCAGCTTCTTGATCTCCACGCGCATCTCGGCGCGCAGCAGCGCGTCGAGGTTCGACAGCGGCTCGTCGAACAGGAACGCCTTGGGCTGCCGCACGATCGCGCGCCCCATCGCGACGCGCTGGCGCTGCCCGCCGGAGAGCTCGCGCGGCTTGCGCTCGAAGAGGTGCTCGATCTGGAGGATCGCCGCGGCGTCGCCGACACGCGCGCGCACCTCGGCATCGGGGCGCTTGCGCAGCCGCAGCCCGAACGCCATGTTCTCGAACACCGTCTTGTGCGGGTACAGCGCGTAGTCCTGGAACACCATCGCGATGTCGCGCGCGCGCGGCGGCAGGTCGTTGACCACGACGCCGCCGATCGCGATCTCGCCGCCGGTGATCGACTCGAGCCCCGCGATCATGCGCAGCAGCGTCGACTTGCCGCATCCGGAAGGACCGACGAACACCACGAACTCGCCCGAGCGGATCGCAAGGTCGATGCCATGGATGACCTGCGTGTCGCCGTAGGACTTGACGACGTTGCGCAAAGAGACGTCGGCCATCGTCGCGACCTATCCCGCCACGCTCGTTTGCGCCAGGCCCGCGTCGACGACGAGGCTGTGGCCGGTGATGCCGCGCGACTCGTGCGACGCGAGGAACAGGGCGCTGCGCGCCACGTCGCTCTCCGTCAGCCGGAACTTGAGGCACTGCTGGTCGAGGAAGTCGCGCTCGGCGTCCGGCGTCGTCCACAGCCGCGTCTGCCGCTCGGTGACGATCGCGCCGGGCACGATCGCGTTGACGCGGATGTTCTTCGGGCCGAGCTCGCGCGCGAGCACGCGCGTCATCCCGCCGATCGCCGCCTTCGCTGTCGTGTAGCCGACCATCGCGGGCCGCCCGCGCATCCACGAGACCGATCCCATGTTGATGACCGCGCCGCCGCCCGCGGCTTCCATCATCGGCACGACCGCCTGCGTGGCGAAGACCTGGTGGCGCAGGTTGACCGCCTGGTTCTCGTCCCAGTACTCGACCGTCACGTCCATCATCGCGTGCCGGTCGTCGCGCGCCGCGTTGTTGACGAGGATCGTGATCGGACCGAGCGCCGCGGCCGCCGACGCGATCGCGCGCTTGAGCGCCGCGATGTCGCGCACGTCGCAACGCTCGTAGTGGACGCGCGCCGGCGCGAGGGTCGCGACCAGCGCATGCGAAGGCTCGTCGGCGATGTCGACGAAGCCGACATTGCAGCCCTGGCCGGCGAACGCGCGGACGAACGCCGCGCCGATGCCTGAGCCGCCGCCGGTGACGAACACCGCGCGGCCGGCGAGGTCGGGGTAGCGTGCCTCGGTGGCAGCCAACGACTCCTCCTGGCGAAGCGGCGCGCTCGGGCGTCGCGCTGCGACTCGATCTACGAGCGTACCCGGTTGCGGGTTGGCTCGGAGTGGCGAGTCATGTACATCATCTATATCACATGGATGAATCGGGTGTCCAGAGACGGTTACCATGCCCTCGCGCGGCCGAATGCAGGGCCGCCCTGCGAGTCCCATGCCGATGGCATGACACTTGCATTTCCTCGTTCCCTTCGACTGCACCCGCCGCCCGAGTCCCCGATGAGCAACGTGCACGCACCCACCCCGGACGAGCTGGCGGCCTTCGTCGAGCAATTCGTCGTCGCCGTCGATTTCCAGAACGCCGTGCCGGTGGCCGGCGACACGAAGCTCGCCAGCCTGCCCGAATGGGACAGCCTCGCGGCGCTCGGCGTCATCGTGCTGTGCGATACCGACTACGGAGTCACGATCACCGGTAACGACCTCAAGGAGAGTGTGACCGTCGGAGACATCCTGGCGCGGGTGCACGCGAAGAAGGCACGCTGATGGCTGCCGTCACGCTCGAACGGGTGCGCATCAAGGGATTGGTGTGCGCCGTCCCGAAATCCTCGGTCTCGAACCTGGATTGCGCGCCGGAAATGCGCCCCGAGCGCGAGCGCCTGGTCCGCAACATCGGAATCCTGCGTCGCCGCATCTGCTACCCGTGGCTGTATTTCTCCGATCTCGCACAGACGGCGGCGGAGCGCGTGCTGGATGCCGTGGGCTGGAAAAAGGAAGAGATCGACGCGCTGATCGTCGTCACGCAGTCGCCCGACTATCCGATTCCGGCGACCGCCATCATCATCCAGGACCGGATGAAGCTGCCGACGACGACGATCGCGTACGACATCAACCTCGGCTGCTCCGGCTATCCGTTCGGCATCTACACGGTGGGCTCGATGCTTTCGTCCGGCGGCATCAGGAAGGCGCTGCTGCTGGTGGGAGACAAATGCGCGAGTCTCAACGATCCGCTGTTCTCGGATTGCGGCACGGCGACGGCGCTCGAGTTCGACCCCGACGCACCGCCGATCCACTTCGACATGAACAGCGACGGCTCCGGCTACCGCGCGATCATCCTGCCGATCGGCGGGCATCGGGAACCGACGCAGCTTCATCACCTCATTCCGCACAAGGATGCCGACGGCGACATGCGTCGCGACACCGACCTGATCCTCGACGGAACGGCGGTGCTCAACTTCTCGACCCAGCGGGTGCCCCCGGCGCTGCGGTCGCTGTGCGAGTACGCGAAGACGCCGATCGAGTCGGTGGACTACTTCGTGCTGCATCAGGCGAACCGGATGATCAACGAGACCATCCGCAAGAAGCTCCAGCTCACACCCGAGAAGGTGCCTTCGACCCTCTACGATTTCGGCAACACGAGCTCGGCGTCGATCCCGCTGACGATGACGGTTTGTCTGCGCGAGCGATTGCAAAGCGCCCCGGCGACGGTCCTGATGTCCGGCTTCGGCATCGGGTTGTCCTGGGGAAGCTGCATCGTGCGCACCGAAGGCATCGTGATGCCAGAACTGGTGGAAATTTGAGCGACGATCCGTTTTCGCTGGAGGGTAAGCGGCTGCTCGTGACCGGCGCATCGTCTGG
>JBDTNO010000021.1:0-24668 GCA_039933715.1 Betaproteobacteria bacterium | reverse complement strand
GTGCTCGAGGCGATGAAGATGGAACACACGATCACCGCACCCGCCGCGGGGATCGTGACGGCCGTCCATTTCGTTGTCGGCGATCGCGTCCCCGAGGGCGCGGACCTGGTCGACCTCGGGGATCCGGCGCCGAAGTGAACCTGTTGATCGCGGTCGCGGAAGGCGCCGACCGGTGGCACGACGCGTTCGCCGCGCGCCTGCCGGAGGCGACGCTGCATCGCTGGCCGGACCTGCATGCCTCGGACGTCGACTACGCGGCGGTGTGGAAGCCCGACCCGGAAGTCTTCCGGCGCGTACGGATCCGCTGCGCGATCTTCAATCTCGGCGCCGGCGTCGACGCGCTGCTCGACGTTCCGACGCTGCCGCGCGACGTGCGGGTCGTGCGGCTCGAGGACGCGGGCATGGCGATCCAGATGGCCGAGTACGCGGTGCTGACGGTGCTGCGCGAATTCCGGGACGCCGACCACTATGGGCGCGCGCAACGCGCGGGACGCTGGTCGCCGCAGAAGCCCCGCGATCGCGCGACGTTCGGCGTCGGCGTGATGGGCGCCGGCGTGCTCGCGCGCGCCGTGCTCGCCGCGCTCGCGCCGTTCGGCTTTCCGCTGGCCGCGTGGAGCCGCACACCGCACGCGATTCCGGGCGTCGAGTCGTTCCACGGTCGCGAGCGGCTGCCCACGTTCCTGGCGCGCTCGACCATGCTGATCGCGATGCTGCCTTCGACGCCCGACACGCGCGGGCTGCTCGACGCCGACGCGCTCGCGCTGCTGCCGGGCGGCGCGCACCTGGTGAACCTCGGACGCGGCGACCTCGTCGTCGAGACCGCGCTGATCGCCGCGCTCAACCGCGGCCACCTCGCGCACGCGACGCTGGACGTCTTTCGCGAGGAGCCGCTGCCCGCCAGGCACTCGTTCTGGCATCATTCCGCCATCTCGGTGACGCCGCACGTGTCCGCGGTCACGCGCGCTGCAGACGCGGTGGAGCAGGTCGCGGCGAAGATCCGTGCGCTCGAGCGCGGCGAGAGCGTGTCGGGCGTCGTCGAACGGGACCGGGGATACTGACCATGAGCGCACGCCTTCCTTCCCGCGTCCGCGTCGTCGACGTGGGTCCGCGCGACGGCCTCCAGAACGAGAAGGCGGTCGTGCCGACCGACGTCAAGGTCGCGCTGATCGACGCGCTCGCGGATGCCGGCGTTTCCGCGATCGAGGCGACGAGCTTCGTGTCGCCGAAATGGGTGCCGCAGATGGCCGACGCGGCCGACGTGATGCGGCGCATCGCCCGCCGCCCCGGCGTGACCTACGCGGTGCTGACTCCGAACATGCAGGGGTTCGAGGGTGCGCTCGCCGCGAAAGCCGACGAGGTCGTCGTGTTCGGCGCGGCGAGCGAGGCGTTCTCGCAAAGGAACATCAACTGCTCGATCGCCGAGTCGATCGAGCGGTTCCGGCCGGTGGCGCGCGCCGCGCTCGGCGCCGGCATGCGCGTGCGCGGCGCGATCTCCTGCGCGCTCGGCTGCCCGTACCAGGGCGAGGTGAAGCCCGACGCCGTGGCGTACGTCGCGCGGCTGATGCAACAGATCGGCGTCCAGCACGTCGGGGTCGCCGACACGATCGGCGTGGGAACGCCCGCGGCGACGCAGCGCGCGATGGAAGCCGCGCTCGCCGTCTATCCCCTCGAGGAGGTGAGCGGCCATTTCCACGACACCTACGGGATGGCGCTCGCGAACGTCTACGCGAGCCTCGAGCTCGGCATCGCGACGTTCGACGCGAGCGTGGCGGGCCTCGGCGGGTGCCCGTACGCGAAAGGCGCGACCGGCAATGTCGCGACCGAGGACGTCGTCTACCTGATGCAGGGGCTCGGCATCGAGACCGGCATCGACCTCGACAAGCTCCGCGCCGCCGGGCGCGTCATTTCGCAATTCCTCGGCCGTCCGACGTCGTCGCGCGTCGCGAAGGCGCTCGACGCGAAGGTTCCGGTCGCCGCATGAGCGACGCGCGCAGCGCACAGCCGGGCGTCGCGTCGCCGTGCGCGTCGCTGTGCACGATGGATGCGGTGAGCGGCCTGTGCATCGGGTGCGCGCGCACGCTCGACGAGATCGCATCCTGGAGCGCACTCGACGACGACGCGCGCCGCGCGATCGTGGAGGCGCTGCCCGCGCGCCAGTGGCGCATCGCGTCGGCCCGCGCGGTCGCGCGAGGGCGCACGCGATGATCGTCGACTGGTATTTCGACTTCGTCTCGCCGTTCGCCTACCTGCAGAGCGAGCGGCTCGCGAGCCTGCCGCCGCGCATGCAGGTGCGCTACCGGCCGGTGCTGTTCGCGGGGCTGCTGGACGAACACGGCCAGAAGGGCCCGGCGGAGATTCCCGGCAAGCGCGCGTTCACCTACCGCTTCGTCGTGTGGCACGCGCGGCGGCTCGGCGTCACGCTGAAGTTCCCGCACGAGCATCCGTTCAATCCACTGTCGCTACTGCGCCTCGCGATCGCCTGCGACTGCACTCCCGAGGCCGTGCACCGGATCTTCCGCTTCGTCTGGCGAGACGGCCGCCTGCCCGACCTGCCGATCGAGTGGGCGGAGCTGACGCACGACCTGCGGATCGCCGACGCGAACACGCGCATCGGCGCGCAGGACGTGAAGGACGCGCTCCGGCGCAACACCGACGAGGCGATCGCGCGCGGCGTCTTCGGCGTGCCGACGCTCGCCGTCGGCGACGAACTCTTCTGGGGCGAGGACGCGACGGCGATGGCGATCGACTACGCGATGGCGGGCTGCCGTTACGACGACCCCGAGATCGCACGCGTGTCGTCGCTGCCGGTCGGCGCCTCGCGCTCCGATCCTCCGCGGAAAGGCGCCGCGCCCAAGCGCCGCACGAAGATCGCCGGTACGGCGACGTAATACGCGCACGCGGCGATTGCCCCGTCACGCCGCGGAAACACGCGCGACACCGGCGTCCACGAGCGTCGCGATCGCGCCATCGTCGTAGCCGGCCTCGCGCAGGATCTCGCGCGTGTGCTCGCCGAGCGCGGGCGCGGCGCGAGCGACGCGGAAGCGATGGCCGGAGATCGCCCACGGCGGCCCGTACGAGCGCGAGCCGTCCTCCGCCGTCACGACCATGCCTCGCGCCGCGTATTGCGGGTCGCCGAGCGCCTCGGCGAGCGTGGCGACCGGCGTGACGCACGCGTCGACGTCGTCGAATACGGCGATCCAGTGCGCGAGGTCGCGCGCACCGAAGGCCGCCTCGAGCTCGGTGCGCACGCGTGCGCCGTCGCCGCCGGTCGCGAGCTGTCCGGGAACGAGGTCGGGCCGTTCGATCGTCGTGCAGAGCGCACGCCAGAACTTGGCCTCGAGCGCGCCGACCGCGAGCCAGCGGCCGTCGCGCGTCGGATAGACGCCGTAGCAGGGGACGCCGCCCGTCAGGAGGTCGTCGCCGCGCGGTGCCGTGCGCCCGCGCTGCTCGAGCGCCTGGAGCGCGAAGAAGTTGTGCGCGAGCGCGCCGTCCGCCATCGCGACGTCGATCGTGCGCCCGCGCGCCGCGCGCAGCGCGGCGACGACCGCGGCGAGGATCGCGACCGCAGCAGTCAGCGCGCCGCCGAGCAGATCGGCGATTTGCACGTTCGACAACGTCGGCGGGCCGCCGCGCGCGCCGGTCTGGTCGAGCACGCCCGCGTAGCCGAGATAGTTGATGTCGTGCCCGGCGCGTGCGGCGCGCGGACCGGTCTGCCCGTAACCGGTGATCGACGCGTAGACGATCGACGGGCGCACCGCGCGCACCGCATCGTCGTCGACGCCGAGCGCGCGCACGACTCCCGGTCGAAAGCTCTCGATGACGACGTCCGCGCGACGCGCAAGCGCCAGGAACGCTTCGCGCCCGCGCGGCTCCTTGAGGTCGAGCGCGATCGAGCGCTTGTTGCGGTTGACATGGCGGAAGAACGCGCTCGACGACCCGCCTCCCGCGCCGAGCGTGCGCGCATAGTCGCCGGCGCCCGTGTCCTCGACCTTGATCACGTCGGCGCCGAGGTCCGCGAGATGCAGCGTGCACGCCGGGCCGGGCAACAGGCGCGTGAGGTCGAGCACGCGAACGCCCGACAGCGGCGGATCCTCGGAAGGCGACGGCGCGCTCATCCGCCGAGGTCGTCGGCGCCCGGTATCCCGAGCCCGCGCTTGACCGCCCGTGCCGTCGCGAGCGCATCGTCGAGCGTGGCTCCGAGGCAGGTGACGTGGCCCATCTTGCGGCCGCGGCGCGCCTCGTGCTTGCCGTACAGATGGAGCTTCGCGAGCGGATGCGCGAGCACGCTCGTCCAATCGGGCTCGCGCGGGACGTCGCCGCTCGCATCCGCGTACCAGATGTCGCCGAGCAGGTTCACCATGACCGCGGGCGTGTGCTGGCGCGTGTCGCCGAGCGGCAGCCCCGCGAGCGCGCGCGCCTGCTGCTCGAATTGCGAGGTCGCGCAAGCGTCGATCGTATAGTGGCCGCTGTTGTGCGGGCGCGGCGCGATCTCGTTCACGAGGAGTTCGCCGGCGCGCGTCACGAACAGCTCGACGCACAGCACGCCGCGGTAGTCGAGCGCGCGCGCGACGGCGGTCGCGATCTCGCTGGCGCGCGCGGCGACGTCCGGCGCGACGCGCGCCGGGACGATCGTCACGTCGAGGATGCCGTCGCGATGCCGGTTCTCGGCGACCGGCCAGGTCGCCGTCGACCCGGCCTCGTCGCGCGCGACGATCACCGACACTTCGCAGGCGAGGTCGACCAACGCCTCGAGCACGCACGGGACGCGCCCCATGCGATCCCAGGCGGCCGCGACCTCGGCGACCGACGCGATGCGCGCCTGGCCCTTGCCGTCGTAGCCGAAACGCGCGCTCTTGACGATCCCCGGCGCGAGCGTCGCATCGGCCCGTGCCGCATCCTCGACGCTTCGCAGCACCGCATATCGCGCCACCGCGAAGCCGTGGCCGGACAGGAACGTCTTCTCGGCGATACGGTCTTGCGCGATCGCGACGCTTGCGGCGGCCGGCGTCACGCGCGCCGTGCGCGACAGGAATTCGAGCGCCGCGGCCGGGACGTTCTCGAATTCAGTCGTCGCGGCGGCGGCGAGCGCGGCGAGGCGCGCGAGCCCCGACGGCTCGAGGTAGTCGGCATGGATGTGCCGATCGGCGACGCTGGCCGCCGGACCGTCGGAAGCAGGGTCGAGCACGGCGACACGGTAGCCCAGGCTCTGCGCGGCCATGCAGAACATGCGGCCGAGCTGCCCGCCGCCGAGAAGGCCGAGCCAGCTTCCTGGGGGAATCGCTGTCATGCGCGTCGATCCGCGCGCCGCGGGCGTCACCATGCGTCGAACGCCGCGCGCGAGCCGGCGTCAGGCCGGCTTGGGGTCCCGCGGCACGCTCATCGCGCGGGCCGCGGTCGTCTGCTTGACGCGGAACGCGGCGAGCTTGCGCGCCAGCGCCGGATCGGTCGCCGCGAGCATCGCCACCGCGAAGAGGCCCGCGTTCGCGGCGCCGGCCTCGCCGATCGCGAACGTCGCGACCGGGATGCCCTTGGGCATCTGGACGATCGAATAGAGCGAATCCTCGCCGCGCAGGTACTTGGACGGCACCGGGACGCCGAGAACCGGCACCGTCGTCTTCGAGGCGAGCATCCCCGGCAGGTGCGCGGCGCCTCCGGCGCCCGCGACGATGCAGCGCAAGCCGCGCGTCAACGCGTCCTCCGCATACTCGAACATGTCGTCGGGCATCCGGTGCGCGGAAAGGACGCGCGCCTCGTAGGGAACGCCGAACGCGTCGAGTTGCGCGGCGGCGTGACGGAGCGTGTCCCAGTCGCTGTCGCTGCCCATCACGACGCCCACCAGCGGTGTGGCGCTCTTGCGCTGTGCCATCGGGATTGCGTCCCCTTCCGTCGGCCGCGGCGCGGCTGTCGGGCGCGCGAATTCTAGCAACAGGCGCCCGGTCCGTCGAACCCTCGGCCCGCGACGATGTCGGACCGACAGGGCGCCGGTTGTCGCCGGCGCCCCGAAGCCCGACAATCGGACGATCGTGCCCCGCATCCTGCCGTCGCTCCGGCGGCTCGCCGCCGCCTTCCTCTTCCTCCACGCCGCCTCGGTCGCGGCGCAGGCCACCGACGCCGACGTGCTCGCGGCCAAGGCCGCGTACGAGCGCGGCGACCGCTCGCGCCTCGACGCGCTGGCACCGCGCGCGAAGGGGCATGTCCTCGAGTCCTACGTCGCGTGGTGGCAGCTGAAGCTCGGCATCGACGCCGCGGAGCCGGGCGCGGTCCGCGCGTTCGCGAAACGTTACGCGGGTACGCCGCTGGCGGAGCGCGCCACCGTCGAAGGGCTGAAGGCACTCGGTCGCAAAGGCGACTGGACGCGCTTCGCCGAATTCCATGCAGCGACGGCGGACGACGATGTCGAGCTGGCCTGCTACGCGCGACAGGCGGCGCGGCAGCGCGAAGGGGACTCCGCGCTCGTTTCCGCCAAGGCGCTGTGGTTCACCGGCCAGGCGACGCCCGACGCATGCGAGGCGGTTTTCGCGGGGCTCTTCGCGCGCGGCATCCTCGGCGTCGACGATCGCTGGGCGCGCTACCGCCTCGCGCTCGAATCCGGCAACGTGCGGCTCGCGCAGCAGATCGCCGGCGACCTGCCCTCGGCCGATCGCATCGACGCGCGCGATTTCGCGCGCGTCGACGCGAAGCCGGCCGCGGAGCTCGCGATGGGCGCGTTTCGCTGGAAATCACGCGACGGGCGCGAGCTCGCGCTGTACGCGCTCGAGCGCGCTTCGCGCAGCGATCCCGACGCCGCACGCGCCGGCTGGCTCAAATGGCGCGACCGCTTCACCGCGCCGGAGCGCGCATGGGGCAACGCGCGCCTCGCCTACCACGCCGCGCGCCAGCTGATGCCGTGGGCCAACGACGCGTGGCGCGACCCGATCCCCGACACGATCCCGGCCGATGCGCGCGCGTGGCGCGTGCGCGCGGCGCTTCGCGCGCAATCCTGGCGCGATGTCCTTGCCGCGATCGACGCGTTGCCGCGCGCCTCGGCCGCCGACGCCGTCTGGCGCTATTGGCGCGCCCGGGCGCTCGCCGCGACCGCCCGGACGGGCGAGGCGCGCGCGATTTACGAGACGCTCGCCGTCGAGCACGACTACCACGGGCTCCTCGCGGCCGAGGCCCTCGGCACCTGCGTCGACCCGCAAAGCGCGCCGGTCGCCGCGGATCCGGCATGGCAGGCGAGCTTCGGCGCGCGCGAGGACGTCCAGCGCGCGGTCAAGCTCGCGCAGCTCGATCTTCGCGCCGACTCGCAGCGCGAATGGCTCGCGATCGTGCGCGCCTTCGAGGACGACGCGCTCAACCAGGCGGCGATCTACGCGGCGGCCCGCGGCATGCACGACCGCGCGATCAACACGGCGAACCGCACGCGCGAGCACCACGACTACGCGCTCCGCTATCCGATGCCCTGGCGCAAGCAGTTCGAGGCCGCCGCGCGCGACAACGCGGTCGACGAGGCGCTGTTGCGCGGCATCGCGCGGCAGGAGTCGCGCTTCGTGCCGGAGATCGTGTCGTCGGCCGGCGCGATCGGGCTGATGCAGTTGATGCCCGCGACCGCGCGCTGGGTCGCCAAGCAGTCCGGACGCACCGACTACACGGCCGCGCGCATCAACGACCTCGACGTCAACACGCAGTTCGGCGCGTTCTATTTCAAGTATTGGCTCGACCGCCTCGACGGCTCGGTCGCGCTCGCCGCCGCTGCTTATAATGCAGGACCCGGCCGCGCGCAGGCATGGCGGCCGTCCGCGGCGGCGCTCGACGGCGCGATCTGGGTCGAGACGATCCCGTTCAACGAGACGCGCGACTACGTGAAGAAGGTGCTGGCCAACTCGGTCTATTACGCGCGCGCGTTCGGCGACGCCTCGGTCGAGGTCCGCCAGCGGCTCGGCACGATCGCGCCGCGCCCGGCCGGCCCGCTCGCGTCAGCGGCACCGATACCGGTCGCCGCGAAGGAATGACGATGGGCCCGCGGATCGTCGTCCTCGGCGGCAGCGGCTTCGTCGGCAGCGCGCTCGTCGCGCGGCTCGTCGCCGCGGGCCACGAGGTCGTCGTGCCGACGCGCAGCCGCGAGCGCTCGCGCCACCTGATCCTGCTGCCCACCATCGACGTGGTCGAGGCGGACATTCACGATCCGGTGCGGCTCCACGCGCTCGTGCGCGGCGCCGACGCGGTCGTCAACCTCGTCGGCATCCTGAACGAGTCGGGCCGCGAACCGTTCGCGCGCGTGCACGTCGAGCTCGCGCGGAACCTCGTCGCCGCCTGCGGCGCCGCCGGCGTGCCGCGCCTGCTGCAGATGAGCGCGCTCAATGCCGATCCCGCCGGCCCGTCGCGCTACCTCGCGTCCAAGGGCGAGGCGCAGGCGATCGTCGAAGCGTCGGATCTCGGCTGGACCGTGTTTCGCCCCAGCGTGATCTTCGGACAGGGCGACCATTTCCTGACCCTCTTCGCGCGCCTCGCGCACGCGCTGCCAGTCATCGCGCTGCCCGCGGCGGACGCGAAGTTCCAGCCGGTCTGGGTCGGCGACGTCGTCACCGCGTTCGAGCGCGCGCTCGCGCGGCCCCGTACCGCGCGGCAGCGCTACGAGCTGTGCGGCCCGAAGGTCTACACGCTGCGCGAGATCGTGCGCTACGCATCCGAGACGGCCGGCGCGGTGCGCCCGATCGTTCCGCTCGGCGGCGCGCTCGCGAAGCTCCAGGCTTTCGTGCTCGAGCAACTTCCCGGCAGGCTCATGAGCCGCGACGATCTTCTCTCGATGACGCGCGACAGCGTGTGCGAATGCGCGTTCCCGGCCGAATTCGGGCTCGAGCCGTCGTCGATCGAGGCGCTGGCGCCGCACTGGCTCGCGCCGGACGCGCTGCGCGATCGGTACGAGGCGATGCGCGCCTCGGTCGGGCACTAGCCCGAGCCGCCGTCACGTAGCTGCAACGCGATGGCGCGACCGCTCCCGCAGCCGGTCCACACCTACCGCGTCGGCGGCTCGGTGCGCGACGAGTTGCTCGGCCGCGCGCAGGCGGACCGCGACTGGGTCGTCGTCGGCGCGACGCCCGAGACGATGATCGCGTCGGGATTCCGGCCGGTCGGCCGCGACTTCCCGGTGTTCCTGCACCCGGAGACGCGCGAGGAATACGCGCTCGCGCGCACCGAGCGCAAGCATGGGACCGGCTACCGCGGCTTCGAATTCTTCGCGTCGCCCGACGTGACGCTCGAGCAGGACCTGGCGCGACGCGACCTCACGATCAACGCGATGGCGCGCGACGAGCGCGGCGCGCTCGTCGATCCGCACGGCGGCGAGCGCGACCTCGCCGCGGGTGTCCTGCGCCACGTGTCTTCCGCGTTCGCCGAGGACCCGCTCCGCGTGCTGCGCGTCGCGCGCTTCGCGGCGCGGTTCGGGTTCGCGGTCGCCCCGGAGACCGAAGGGATGATGCGCGCGATCGTGCGATCGGGAGAGCTCGCGACGCTCGCGTCCGAACGCGTCTGGCAGGAGCTCGCGCGCGGGCTGATGGAGGCGCAGCCGTCACGGATGCTCGCGGTGTTGCGCCAGTGCGGCGCGCTCGCGGCGCTGCTGCCCGAAGTCGACGCGCTCTACGGCGTTCCGCAACCGCCAGCGCACCATCCGGAGCTCGACGCGGGCGTGCACGTCGCGCTCGCGCTCGACTACGCCGCGGCGCGCGGTGACGACCTTGCGGTGCGGTACGCGGTGCTGGGTCACGACCTCGGCAAGGGATCGACGCCGCGCGACGCGTGGCCGCGCCACGTCGCGCACGAGGCGCGCAGCGCGCGGATGGTCGAGCGGCTCTCCGAGCGCCTGCGCGTTCCCGCCGACTGTCGCGACGTCGCGCGCCTGACCGCGCGTTACCATCTCGACGTCGCGCATGCCGAGGCGCTGCGGCCGGCGACGCTGCTCGACCTCCTGACGGCGATCGACGCGCTGCGACGCCCCTCACGCCTCGACGCGCTGCGCGCGGCCTGCGCGGCCGATCGCAACTCGCGCACGGGACGCGAGAGCGACCGGGATCGTCCTGGCGAGTGGCTCGCGCGCGCTCTCGCGATCGTTCGCGGCGTCGACGCGGGCGCGATCGCGCGCGCGGTTCAGCCCGACAGGATCGAAGGCGCGATCCGACAGGCGCGCTTGAAAGCGCTACGGTCGTGGAGGGATCGCGTGAAGGGCGGGTTGCTGCTCGAATGACAGGAAGGCGGCGACAGGGCGACGGGGCGGCAGGAACCCCGTGCTACGGCGCAACGTGAATTCCTGTCGCCTGTCGCCGCTTCTCAGATCCGGTACGCCACCGCCTTCATCACGCTCGCCGCGAGCCGCATCGCTTCGCGCACCGGGCGCGGCAGCGAAGCGCCGCCCGCCTCCTGCGCCATCGCGCCATGCCGCGCCTCGTCGTCGCGCATGCGGGCGACGATCGCGCGGCTCTTCGTGTCGGCCGCCGGCAGCGCGTCGATGTGCCCGGTCAGGTGCTCCTCGACCTGGCGCTCGGTCTCGACGACGAAGCCCAGGTTGACGCGATCGCCCGCGAGCCCGGCCGCCGCGCCGATCGCGAACGACCCGGCGTACCAGATCGGATTGAGGAGCGACGTGCGGTCGTCGAGCTCGGCGAGGCGCGCCGCCGTCCATGCGAGATGGTCTTCCTCGTCGCGCGCCGCGGCGGCGAATCGCGCTCTCACGTCGGGATCGCGCGCGACGAGCGCCTGCGCGGCATACAGCGCCTGCGCGCAGACCTCGCCGGTATGGTTGACGCGCATGAGCCCGGCGGCGTGGCGACGCTCGGCCATGTCGAGCTCCGGCGTCGGCAATTCCGCGCCGGGGCGCGGCCGTGCAGGCAGCGCGATACCCGAAAGCGTGCGCAGCGCGCGGTCGAAGCCGGTGATCAGCGATTCGATCGAAGGAAGCGAAGGGGCGACCATGCCGCGATGGTAGCGCACGGCCCGGACCGTACGCGAGGCGCCTTGGCTCGCGCGCGGCACCGAGGAATGAAGAACGGGCGCCCGAAGGCGCCCGTCCGTTGCTGCCGTTTCGTCCGGGCCGAACCGCGCCCGGAAGAATCGCCGCTTCTTAGAAGAAGTGGACGATGCCCGCGCCGATGCCTTGCGGCTTGCCTTCGCTCGCCAGCCCGCCGGTCACTGCCGACTGGTTGATCGGGTTGATGTTGAACGTGTAGCGCGAGTTCGCATCGTTGTCGATCCGGACGTAGCCGACATAGGTCAGCGTGCGCTTCGACAGCGGGTACGTGTAGGTGATCTCGTACTGATCCGCGCCCGTGTCCGAACCGCGGACAAGACCGCCCACCTGCGTGCCGTCGGCGGCGCCACCCTTGCCGTCGTTCGCATGGCCCCAGAACGCGTACAGCTGGCCCGGGCCGAGGTTGGCCGTCGCCGACACCGCGTAGAAGTCACGCTTCAGCGAGCCGCCACCACCGTCGTACTTGAGGCGCTCGTAGACACCCGCGATGCGTACCACGCCGAAGTTGTAGCCGCCGGCGAGCGAGATCGCGTCGTCCTTCAGGCCGGCGCCACGAACCTTCTCGTTGCGCTCGTACGCGAGGCCGGCCTGGATCGGGCCGTTGTTGTAGTAGCCGCCCATGCTGTACACCATGCCATGGACCGCGTTTTCGCTCGTCGAGGCCTGGAAGCTGCCCGTGAAGCCCGACATGTTCGGCGAGTCGTAGCGCACCGAGTTCCCGAGGCGCGCGTCGAAGCCGCCCTGGGCCTTGGAGGCCGGACCCTGGCCCCAGATGGCGGCCGTCGAGAAGATCGACGTCGTCAGCGTGGGCACGTTGCCGAAGATCGGATGGATGTCGTCGTACGGGGCGAGGAAGTTACCGACCTTCACCGTACCCCAGCCGCCTTGCAGGCCGACGAAGGTTTCGCGACCGCCCAGCGTGCCGCCGCCCGCATCGCCGCTGACCGACGACTCGAGCTGGAAGATCGCGTTGAGGCCGCCACCGAGCGACTCGGTGCCGCGGACGCCCAGGCGCGACGAGTTGGAGCTGACACGGTAGATGTTCGGCTTCGAACCGTCCGCGAGACGCGTTTGGACGACTTCGACATCGAGATTCAAGCGACCGTACAACGTGACGTTCGCGGTCTGCGCCTGCGCGGCCAGCGGGGCCGAAAGCACACCCGCGACAGCGAGAGCGACAAGCTTCTTATTCATGAAGTCTCTCCTCTATCGGAAAAGTCAGCCGGGACGCAGCGCTTCCGGCCATCGGAACCTTCTCAGGTCTGTCGAGAAGTTGAAGCCATTGTGCCAAACGGCCCAAATCGTTGGAAGCGAAGCCGCGCCGCGCGCTCACGCGCCCCTCGGGCCTGTTGTGCCGGAGCAACAAAGCCGCTCGGGTGCCGGCGCGCGTCCGGTGGCGAAGCCGAACGACTATCGCGTTCTAATTGTATGATGTTAAACATGAATTTTTGCCTTTCCCGAGCCGGGGCGCCGGCGCATCCGGCCAACGTGGCTTGCCGCGAGGCGTCCTCCCGGCCCGCGAGCCCCGATCCCGGGCCGCGGAAAGCAGTTTTCGCCTCAGCGCGGAACCCCCCGACGCCCGGGAACGCATGATCGGCGCGATGATCGCGGCCTTCTGCGCCGCCGCCGTGCTCGCGATCGTCGCGCGCTACCCGCGGATCGCCCCGCGCGACCTTCCCAACGAGCGCTCGCTGCACGACGCGCCGGTCCCGCGCGCCGGAGGCTGGGCGATCTGGGCGGGCTGGTTCGTCGCCACGGCGTGGCTCGTCACGTCGCTGCCGCCGGGATTCAGCGAGAGCTCCTACGCCACGCTGCGTGTGGCGATCGTCGCGTTGTTCGCCATCTCGTTGCTCGACGATTTCCGCGGTGTCGCCGCCGGATGGCGGCTCGCCATGCAGGCGGCCTGCGCATGCGGCGTCGCCGCGACGCTCGTGCCGCTCGACGCCGGGCACGCGGTCCAGTTCGCGGCGATCGCCTTCGTGCTGGTCGCCGCGGCGAATTTCTACAACTTCATGGACGGCAGCGACGGCCTCGCCGGAGCGATGACGGTGATCGGATTCTCTGCGCTCGCCGCGGGCGCCGCGCTCGACCGGACCGAGGCGTTCCGGCCGCTCCTCATGCTGGCGGTCGCGACGCTGCCATTCCTCTGGCGCAACCTGCCACGGGCGCGCGTGTTCCTCGGCGACGCGGGCTCGGTGCCGCTCGGCTTCCTCGCGGCGGCCGCGAGCGTCGCCGGCGTGCTCGCTGGCACCTGGCCCGCGTGGTTCCCGCTGCTCGTCTTCCTGCCCTTCGTCGCCGACGCGGGCGTGACGCTCGCGCGCCGCGCGCTGCGGCACGAGCGCGTCTGGGAGCCGCACCGGTCGCATTACTACCAGCGGCTGGTCCGCCTCGGCGCCGGGCATCGCGGGACCTTGGCGGCCTACGGCGCGCTGATGCTCGGCTGCGGGGTCACGGCGGTGCTGTGCCTCGCCTGGCGGCCCGGGGCCGGACCGCACGCGCTGGCCGCGTGGATCGCGGCAATCGCCCTCCTGTTCGCCGGCATTGATTATCATGGGCGGCAACGTGCGTGACCAACCCTTGAACATCAACTGGCGGGGCGCCTTCGCCTTCGTCCACGACGTCTGCGCGGCCGGCATCGCGTGGGCGCTCCTGTACGGCGTGCGCTTCAACTTCGACGTGCCCGAGTCGCACCTCGCGGACCTCGGCTGGTCGCTCGCGTGGATCCTGCCGCTGCAGGCGGCGATCTTCCTCGGCTTCGGCCTCTACCGCGGGCTCTGGCGCTTCGCGTCGATCCTCGACCTGCAGCGCATCGTGCTGTCGGCCGGCCTGGGCGCGATCCTGATCCCGCTCGTGATCGTGATGTTGCAGTTGCAGGCGTCGGTGCCGCGCAGCGTGCTGATCCTCTACCCGCTCGTGCTGATCTTCCTGATGGCCGGCAATCGCTTCGCGTACCGGATCTGGAAGGAGCACCGTCTCTACAGCCCGCTCGCGGCGCTCGGCGAGCCGGTGCTCGTCGTCGGCGCGGGCGAGGCGGGCGCGCGCTTGACCAAGGAGCTCGCGCGAAGCCGCCAGTGGCGCGTCGTCGGGCTGCTCGACGACGACTTGCGCAAGCATCGCGGCCACATCCGCAACGTCGCGGTGCTGGGGCCGATCTCCGAGCTCGCTTCGTGGGCGCGCCGGTACGGCGTGCGCAAGGTGATCATCGCGCTGCCTTCGGCGCACCATGCGGTGCGGCGCCGCGCCGCCGAGCTGTGCGCCGAGCACGGGCTCGAGGCGCTCACCGTGCCCTCGTACGAGGAGCTGATCAGCGGCAGCCACGCGCTGACGACGATCCGCAACATCGAGCTCGACGACCTCCTCGGCCGCGACCCGGTCGTGCTCGACAGCGCGGGTCTCGCCGAATGGCTCGGCAACCGCGTCGTGATGGTGACCGGCGCCGGCGGGTCGATCGGCGCCGAGCTGTGCCGCCAGATCGCGAAGTTCCGTCCCGCGCGCCTCGTGCTGTTCGACATCTCCGAGGCGGCGCTCTACGAGATCCGCACGTCGCTCGCCGACGAGTTCACGCAGCTCCAGATGGGCAGCGTCGTCGGCGACGTCAAGCACGCGGTGCTGATCGAGGACGTGCTCGCGCGCGAGAAACCCGACGTCGTCTTCCACGCGGCCGCGTACAAGCACGTGCCGCTGATGGAGGAGACCAACGCCTGGCAGGCGGTGCGCAACAACGCGTACGGCACCTGGGTGATCGCGCGCGCCGCGGTCGCCGCGAAGGTCGAGAAGTTCGTGCTGGTGTCGACCGACAAGGCGGTCAACCCGACGTCGGTGATGGGCGCTTCGAAGCGCCTCGCGGAGATCGCCTGCGAGACGCTGCAGGGCGGCACCGCGTTCGTCGTCGTGCGGTTCGGCAACGTGTTCGGCAGCGCCGGCAGCGTGATCCCGCGCTTCCGCGAGCAGATCGCGCGCGGCGGGCCGGTCACGGTCACGCACCCCGACATCACACGCTTCTTCATGTCGCTGTCTGAGGCGACGCAACTGCTCCTCCAGGCGGGGCTCATGGGGAAGAACGGCGAGATCCTCGTGCTCGACATGGGCGACCCGGTGCGGATCCTCGACCTCGCGCGCGACATGATCCGGCTCTCCGGCGCCGACCCCGACCGAATCCCGATCGTGTTCACGGGCCTTCGCCCCGGCGAGAAGCTCTTCGAGGAGCCGCTCGCGTCCGAGGAGGCCACGCGTCCGACGCCGCACCCCAAGCTTTTCATCGCCGGCGTGCGCCAGGCGAATCGCGACGCGGTCGGCCAGATGATCGCGCAGTGCGAGCGCGACCGCGCCGCGACGGACGCCGAGGTGCGCGCACGGTTGCAAAGCTGGATTCCCGAGTACGCGCCTCCGGCGGGCGCACCGGTCAAGCCGTTGCCGACGGCGACCGCGGCCGACGAGGCGGCGCGCGCGCCGCTGCCGTTGCGCGCGCCGCGACGGCGGTAGGGGGTCAGAGACGATACTCGCCGGGAGGCCCCGCGGCGCTAGGGGGTCAGAGACGATACTCGCCGACGCGCCAGTTGGTCAGGCGCAGCGTGTTCCGCGAGTATCGTCTCTGACCCCCCCCAAACGCCTCTCCCCGAACGCCACCAGCAGCGCGACGACCGCCCAGAGGAAGCGGGCGTTGGTGCGCACGAAGAAATCGTCGGTCAGGTTCTTCACGACGACTCCGGCGAGGATCGCGAGGCCCACGATGCCCACGAGCGCGAGCGCGTCGTCGCGCGATCGCGCGTAGCCCGCGAAGCGCCACGCGGCGGCGGCGAGGACGGCGACGAACAGCGCGAGTCCGATCGCGCCCGTTTGCAGCCACACGCTCGCGAACGCGTTGTGCGCGTGCGTCAGCGTCGCGTCGCCGAGAGCGCGCGAGAGTTCGCTGCCGAGGATCTCCTTGCCGAAGCCGTGCCCGATCCACGGGTGCTCGGCGATGCGATCGCGCACGAGCGGCCAGATCAGGAGCCGCGGATCGTCGGCGACCGAGCGCTCGATCGACGCGGGCGGCGATTGCGTCGCCTCGGCCTTGCGCAGCGCCACCTCGGCGAACGCCGACGCGAGCACCAGCGCGAGCAGGACGATCGCGAGCGCGCGCATGCCGCCCCGCTCGCGCCACGGCCGCGGCCAGCGCAGCGCGCCGCCGATGCCGAGGACGGCGAGCGCGGCGAGGAGCGCGAGCCACACCATCCGGTTCTCGGTCGCGCGCGCGCTCGCGAGCAGCAGCACGAGGAGCGCGACGGCGACCCCGGTCGCGACGGGACCGTCGCCCCAGCCCACGCGTGGCGACGCGCGGACGAGCAGGACCAGCGGCGCGACGAGCACGAGGTGCGTCGACCAGGTGCCGACGCCATGGTGCATCAGCTTGTCGTCCCAGGGACCGGGCGCCAGGGACAGCACGACCGTGCCGAGCGCGAGCACGGCGAACGCGGCGAGGATCGTCGCGACATAGCGCCGGAACACCAGGGTCTCGCGCATGGACAGCAGCACCGCCCCGGCCGCCACGCCGAGCTCGAGCACGTCGGTCTTCAGCTCGCCGGCTGAATACAGCGGCGCGCTCGACCACGCGAGCGACGCCATCGACCACCCCGCCCAGGCCACGAAGGCGAGTGCGAGCGCGCACGCGGGGCGCGACAGCGCGGCCTCGCCGCGCGCATCGGGGCGCAGCACGAGGACGAGCGCGACGAGCGCGATGAGGCCGAACACCATCGAGCGCAGCGCCAGCGCGAGGTTCGTCTGCACGAGCACGAGGTAGGTCGCGCAGAGGATCGCGAGCGCGTCCTGAAGCCTCGCGGTCGCGGTCACCGCCGCTCCCCGGGCATCGCGAGGGCGACCTCGAGCGCGGCCAGCACGTCGGCCGGCGCGATCGTGCGCACGTCGTCGCCGGCGCCGACGAACGGAACGTGCACGAGGTGCGGATTGGGCGACGCGGCGCGCGACTTGAGCAGTCCCTGCCGCGGGTCCGACCACAGCGAGACGACGGTGATCGGGAACGAAGCGTCGAGCAGGTAGACGGCGTTGAGCACGCCGCCGTCGGGGGCGACCAGCGCCGTGCAGCGCGCGCGCACCAGCGCGAGCATCTGCAGGAATCCGGTGCGGCCGCGCAGATCGATCACGTTGTCGGCGGCGAGATCGGGGGCGCGCGCGTGCCCGAGCAGCACGAAGCGCACGTCGCGCCGGCGGGCCATTTCGGCGAACAGCGCGCGCCACGCGTCGGCGGGCCAGTCCTTGACGGTGCGGTAATGCTGCGCGGTCTCGGTGCTCGCATGCACGGCGATCCATGGTCGCCCGTCATCGTGGGCGACGAGCGGCGCGGCGAGCGCGTCGAACGCGGCCGACCAGCGGAAGCGCGGCGGCGCGGGACGACGCGCGACGGCGAGCCAGCGGGTCGGGTCGGGAGCGTCGATCGCCAGCGCACCGTCGCGCGGATCGGCGGCGAGGCGCGCGCACGCGGTCGCCGCGCCGATGCGCTCGCCGCGCTGGAGCCCCGGAACCACATGGATCGCGCGGGCGGCGGTGAGGCGGAACGGCTCGGCGAGATCGGCGCGCGTGACGACCTCGATCGCCGCATCCGGGAGCTTCGCCGCGGCGCGCGCGAACATCGGCACGAGGCCGAGCGCGATGTCGCCGAGCCCGCGGTTCCAGAAGTAGACGATCCGGCCGCGGCGCTCGCGCGCGCCGCGCGCGAGCGCTCGCTCGTACGGCTCGCCGCCGAAACGGTCGCCCCACGAGCGCAAGGCGCGCCGCACGCTCATCGCGAGGGCATGGTGCGCGGATCGGGTCGCGCGAGCACCTCGCCGATGGCGGCGGAGACCGCGTCGACGTCGATCGCGTCCATGCAGCGCGGATGCGGGCATTCGGCGATCCCGCGCCCGCAGCGGCGCACCCATGCGATCTCGCGGCGGAACAGCACGCGCTGGTCGCGGCACGGGAACGGATCGACGGCGACCGCCCGCCACGGGATCGCCGCGTAGAAGCGGCCTGCTCCGGTGATCGTCGCCGAGCCCGGACCGTAGAGCGTGACCGACGGTGTGCCGGCGATGCGCGCGAGGTGCGCGATGCCGGTGTCCGGCGAGACCAGCAGGCGCGCGCGATCGAGGAGCGCGCGCATTTGCGGAAGGTCGAGCGTTTCCGCGGTCGAGCGGTATCTGCGGTCGGGGTCGCAGGCCGCGACGATCGCTTCCTCGCCGCGTCCCGCCGACCACACCGGCTCGATGCCGCGAGCGGCGACGCGCATCGCGATCGCGCGCCAGCGATCCGGCGTCCAGAGCTTCAAGGGCGTCGATGCGCCGACGTGCAGCACCGCGAACGCGTCGCGCGGATGCTCGAACGGCGCGGCCGGCGCGGAAGGCCATTGCGCCGGCGCGTACTGGGGCGCCGGCGGGCCCTCGGCGAGCCGCGCGACCATGTCGCCCCACGAGCCCGGCACGTCCGGGTACGGGACGAGGCGGTCGATCGGCCAGCTCTTGTGCGCCGGTGTGTCGCCGTCGAACGCGACGATCCAGCGCGAGCGCATCGCGGCGGCGAGCCACGCGTAGCGGTTGTCGCCCGGGACGAACGCGAGGTCGAACGGCGGTTCGTCGAAAAGCGAGGCCGGAACGTCGCGCGGGTCCCAGGCGAGCGCGCGAACGCCCCACGGCCGCGTCGCGTAGAGCGGCGCGGCCGCGCGCGGCACGGTCATCGCGATGTCGGCGGCGGGATGGTTGGCGCGGAGCTTCGCCACCAGCGCGCTCAGCATCAGCGTGTCGCCGAGCAACAGGTGGTGCGCGATCAGGATGCGGCGCGGCTCGATCGGCTCGATGCGCCGCGCGGGGCGGTCGGCGAGCGCGCGCGCGACCGTCGCGATGCGGCCGCCGAGGCGCGATCGGGTCGTTACGCCGCTCATCGGCGCGCGTCCTCGATCGCGCGGTGAAACGCCGCTTCCATCCGGTCGAGCATCGTCGCGAGGCCGAAGCGCGGCGCGACGTACGCGCGCGCGGCCGCGGCGAGGTGCTCGCGCAACGCGGAGTCGGCGAAAAGGCGGTCGATCGCGGCTGCGAGCGCCCGCGGATCGCCTGCGGGAACGACCAGCGCGGTCTCGCCGCCGCGCGCGATCTCGGGAATCGCGCCGGCCGCGGTCGTCACGCAGGGAATCCCGGCGAACATCGCCTGGAGCAGCGCCTGGGGAACGCCCTCGTTGGCGGTCGACGGCAGCGCGAATACGTCGAAGGCCGCAAGCCAGGGCGCGACGTCCGTCTGCTGGCCGGCGAATCGGACGCGATCGCCGAGCCCGAGCGCGGACACCCGCGCGACGAGCGCTTCCCGCTGCGGGCCGTCTCCGACGATGACGAGCAGCGTGCGCGACTCGGAAACCAGCGGGAGCGCGTCGAGCAGGTGGCGATGGCCTTTCCAGCTCCGCAACGTCGCGACGATGCCGACGATCGGCGCATCGGCCGGCAAGCCAAGCGTGCGCCGCGCCTCCTCGCGTCCGATCGCGCCGTAGCGCGAGGCGTCGATGCCGGTCGGGATCGACTCGACGCACGCCGGGTCGAGGCCGTTGTCGCGCACGAGTTGCTGCGCCAGCGCCTCGCCGGTCGTCACGACGCGGGCGGTCGCCTTGCGATAGAGCCAGCGCGTCGCAGGGTCGTTTGGCACCGGCACGAAGACGTGTCGCGTGCGAAGGATCGCGGGCGGGTCGCGGACGAAACGGCAGGCGAGCGCGGCGAGCCAGCTGTCGGTCGAGCTGTGCGTGTTGACCACGTCGTGCCGCGCGGCGCGGAACGCGCGCACGAGGGCTGCGACCCCGGCCGGACGCTTGCGGCCGATCGGCAGCTCGAGACGCGGGACGCCATAGCCGGCCGCTTCCTCGGCGATGCGTGCTCCGGGGGGCGCGTACAACACGACGCGATGGCCGCGCTCCTGCATGCCGCGTGCCTCGGTGAGGATGCGAATCTCCTGGCCGCCCCAGCCCATCGACGCCTCGGTGTGCGCGATCGACAGCGCCCGCATCGCGCGTGCGATCCCTAGCGTTCGCCGGCGCTGGCGAACTGGATCCGGTGCAGCCGCGCGTACGGCCCGTCCCGGGCGATCAGCGCTGCGTGCGTGCCTTCCTCGACGATGCGGCCGCGGTCGAGCACGAGGATGCGATTGGCGTGCTCGATCGTCGAGAGGCGATGCGCGACGACGATCGTCGTGCGCCCGCGCATCAACGTCTCGAGCGCGGCCTGCACGTGGCGCTCGGACTCGCTGTCGAGCGCGCTCGTCGCCTCGTCGAGGATCAGGAACGGCGCGTCCTTGAGAATCGCGCGCGCGATCGCGATGCGCTGGCGCTGGCCGCCCGACAGCCGGATGCCTTGCTCGCCGACCGGCGTCTCGAATCCCTGCGGCAGCGCGCGGATGAAGTCGAGCGCGTGGGCCGCGGCCGCGGCGCTCTCGACCGCGCCCTGGTCGGCGCCCGACATCGCGCCGTACGCGATGTTCGCGCGGATCGTGTCGTCGAACAGCAGCACGTCCTGCGACACCATCGCGATCTGCCTGCGCAGGCTCGCGAGCGTGAGCGTCGTGATGTCCTGCCCGTCGACGAAAAGGCGCCCCGACGACGGGCCGTAGAAGCGCGGGATCAGGTTGACGAGCGACGACTTGCCGCTGCCCGACGCGCCGACGAGCGCGACGGTCTCGCCGGGCGCGATCGCGAGCGTGACGTCGGACAGCGCGTCGCGTCCGGTGCCCGGGTAGCGCAGCGAGACGCGCTCGAACGAGAGCTCGCCTCGCGCATGGCCGAGCGCGACCGCGCCGTGGTCGGGCTCGTCTTCGCGGTCGAGGAGGCCGAAGATGCTCTCCGCCGCGGCGAGCCCGCGCTGGATCGAAGCGTTGACGCCCGACAGCGCCTTCAGGCGGTCGAGCAGCGTGATCAGCGCGACGACGTAGGAGGTGAACGTCGGCAGGTCGAGCCGGCCATCCTGGCTCTGCTCGAGCGCGGCCCAGATGATGAGGCCGACCGCCACCGCCGCGAGTCCCTGCGTGAGCGGCGAGCTGGCCGCGCTCGCGGCCGACTGCTTGGTCATCGACACGCGCAGCGCATTGGCGGCTCGCGCCGCGCGCTCGCGCTCGTAGCTCTCGCCGCCGAACACGCGCACGATCCGGTGGCCGCCGATCAATTCCTCCAGCACGTGCGTCATGCTGCCGGTGCGCGTCTGGATATCGCGCGCGATGCGGCGCAGGCGGCGGCTGAAGTAGCGGATCGTCACGCCCACGACCGGCAGCACGATGAACGTGAGCAGCGTGAGCCGCCAGTTGAGGTACATCAGCCAGCCGAAGCTCGCGGCGATCGTGAGCGAGCTCCGCACCGCGGTCGTGATCGTGCCCGACGCGGCCGAAGCGAGCTGGTGCGCGTCGAACGTGACCTTCGACTGCACGACGCCCGCGGCGGTCTGGTCGTAGAACGGCGTGGGCAGCGCCAGCAGCTTGTCGATCAGCCGGCGGCGCAGATCGTAGACGACGCGGTGGCCGGTGTACGCCATCCCGTATTCGGACACGTACGATCCGGCGCCGCGGAGCGCGAACACCGCGACGACCGCGAGCGGCAGCCAGCGCGTGCGCTCGGCGTCGGGAGACTGGAAGTTCTGCACGATCGGGATCACGAGCCACGCCATCAGGATGTCGCCGGCCGCGACCGCCACCATTCCGACCACCGAGAGCGCGAACATCCACCAGTACGGGCGCACGTACCCGAGCAGGCGGCGGTAGAGGGTGGGTCCCGTCATCGGGAAGGAGCGGGGCGGCGTGCGGACGGGAGCTTCTTGGCGGCGCGTGCGCGCCGCCGCGAGCGGACGCCGAGTATAGCGCGGCGAACCCGCATCACCCGCCCGAAGGCGGCGGCGACGCGTCGCGCCGCGCGGAATCCGGAGTGGCGTGCGTCGGTGGCGGCGCCGCGGCGCGGCGATGCGCGGCACTGGCGGCGAGCAGCTCGCGGTACAACAGCACGAGCTCGAGGGTCATCGCTTCGGGCGTGAGCGGCGCGACCGCGCGCCGCGCGTTCTCGCCCATGCGCTCGCGCAGCGCGGGGTCGAGGAGCGAGCGCATGTGCGCGGCGAAACCGGCGACGTCGCGCGACGGGCAGGCGCGCCCCGCGTCGTGCGCGGACAGGAGCTCGGCCACGCCGGCCTTCGTGCTCGTGACGACCGGGATCCCGCACGCCATCGCCTCGAGCGCCGCGTTCGGGCAGGGATCGTAGAGCGTGGGCAACACGAACACGTCGGCCGCGCCGAAGAACGGGCGCGGATCGGTCTGCGGTCCGGCGATGTGTACGCGTCCGGACAGCCCGAGCGACCGCGCGAGACGCGCGTAGCGCTGCGGGTGCGCGTCGCGCCCGACGACGAGCAGGTGCGTGGACGAAGGAAGTTCGGCGAGCGCGCGGATCGCCGTCGCGACGCCCTTGCGCTCGTAGCCGGATCCGACGAGCAGGAAGATCGTCGCGTCGGGCGGGATCCGGTGCACCGCGCACACGCGCTCGCGGTCGGCGCGAAGTCCGGGATGAAACGCCGCCCCGTCGACCGCGTTGCGGATCACGTGCAGCTTCGCTTCGGGATAGTCGAAGCGCTCGCGGATCTCGTCGCGCACCATCTCCGAGTTGCAGATCACCGCGGCGAGCCACGGGCTCGCGAAGAGCTTCCGCTCGGCGTCGAGCACGTAGCGATGGTAGGGGCTCGCGCGGATCGCGAGCCGCTCGAGCGGCCCCGCGGCCTTCAGGCGCTCGTCGATGTAGACGGCGTGCAAGCCGTCGCCGGCGCGGTAGACGTCGCAGCAGGCGATGCGCTCGTGCGACTGCACGAGGTCGGCGCGCGTGCTGCCGATCGCGCGGCAGACCTCGCGCGCGAAGCTCGCGTCGCGCCACAGACGGCCGACGTGGAACGGGTCGACGATCGTCGGTTCGATCAGCGCCAGGCGCGTCTCGGGCCACTCGCGCGTGTACAGGGAGATCGCGACGCCGCGCTCGAGCAGCGCCTCCAGCGCGCCCTCGACGAAGCGTTCGGCACCGCCGTACGGCGTGTAGCGCTGGCGGATGACCGCGAGCCTCATCGTGCCGCTTCGCTCATCGCGACGTCTCCCCCAGGAGCTCGACGCATGCCGCGTGGACGCGCTCGACCGGGAGCGTCGTCAGGCATTCGGACACCTTGCTGCCGCCGCAGCCGTCGAGGCCGCAGGGCCGGCACGGGTGCGAGGTGACGACGACGCGGTGCGGCACGCGCCACGGCCCCCACGCGATCTCGGACGAGGGTCCGAACAACGCGACCGTCGGCGTCTGCATCGCCGCGGCGATGTGCATCGGCGCGGAATCGACGCCGACGAACAGCCGCGCGCGCGCCGTCAACGCGGCCAGCTCGCGCAACGACAGTTTGCCGCCCAGGTCGACGACGCGCGCGGCGCACGCGGGCGAAAGCTGCGCGACGATCGCGTCGAGCATCGCGCGCTCGCGCTCGTCGGGCGCGCCGGTGAGCACGATCGGGAGCCCGTCGGCGACGATGCGCTCGCACAGCGCCGCGACGCGATCGGCCGGCCAGCACTTGAAGAACCAGCGCGAGCCCGGATGCGCGTGGACGAATCCGCCGCGCGCGAGCGCGTGCTCGCGCAGCAGCGCGTCCGCGCGCGCCTCGGCCTCCGCGCCCGGCACCATCACGAGCGCGCGCGTCGAGTCGGGCGGCTCGATGCCGAGCCGCCGGAGCGCGTCGAGGTTCTGCTCGACCATCGCCCGCTCCGTGGTCCGCGGCAGCCGGTAGAAGTGCGTGTAGTGGCGCTTCCACAGCCACGCCGCGCCGCGCTCCAGCACGCGCTCGGTCGTCACCGCGAAGCGCGGCTTCAGGCGACGCGCGAGTGCGATGCCGCGCGGGTGCTCGGTGAGGTGGACGAGGAGATCGTAGCGCCGGCCGGCGAGCTCGCGCGCCAGCGCGCGTTCGGACGACAGCTGGCGCAGCGCGCCCTGGCGCTTCCAGGTGCGGTCGATCGTGAACAGGCGCGCGATCGCCGGATGACCCTCCAGCATCGGCGCGGTGTCGCGGTAGACGAGCGCGTCGACCTCGGCGTGCGGCGCGACCGCATTCAGCGTCGCGAACACCGGCGAGGCCAGCAGCACGTCGCCGTGGTGGCGAAGCTTCGTGACGAGCGCGCGACGGACCTGGGCGAGCGGCACGGCATCCGGAAGCGGGCTCGGCATGGCTGTCCACGATAGCAAACTTCGCGCGTCCTGCGCGGTCTTCGTCAGCGCTCACTCGCCCGCCGAGCGCGGCCCCCGAACGCATCCGGGCGCGCCCCTGGTTCCGGTACAATCGCCGCTCCCGCCTCCTCCTCCCCATGCCGCTCGACGCCGTATCCGCCGCGCAGAAGGCGCAGATCCTCGCCGAGGCGCTGCCGTACATCCGGCGGTTCCACGACCGGACGATCGTCGTCAAGTACGGCGGCAACGCGATGACCGAGGCGAGGTTGAAGGCCGGCTTCGCGCGCGACGTCGTGATGCTGAAGCTCGTGGGCATGAACCCCGTGATCGTGCATGGCGGCGGCCCGCAGATCGGAGACCTCCTGAAGACGATGGGCATCGCGAGCGAATTTCGACAGGGGATGCGCGTCACCGACGACAAGGTGATGAACGTCGTCGAGATGGTGCTGGGCGAGC
>JBDTNO010000020.1:0-24856 GCA_039933715.1 Betaproteobacteria bacterium | reverse complement strand
GCCAGCGCGGCATGGGCGCGAGTGCCCCGGGTGCGCTAACAGGCCCTAGCGCGCCGCGCTCGTCACTGCGGCCCGCAGAACGTCACCACGTTCGGCCCGGAGCCTTCGGCGATATAGCCGAGCGCCACCATCGAATCACGCACGGCGATGCTCGCCGTGTAGCGGTGGTTGGTGTCCGGACGGTGGTTCCACGCGCGGTAGATCGGCGCCGTGCCCGCCGGGCACACACCCGAGATCGGATTCGGCACCGCGAGGTGCATGACCGCGGTCGACTCGAGGATGAACGACGGGTTCTGCTGTTGCACCGCCGCGCACTCCTGCGGGCTCGCGGAATAGAAGTGCGAGTCGGCGGGCGGCGGCAGGTAGAACCGGCAGATCGGAGAAAAGCCCGGTTGCGACACCGCGTGCGCCTTGAACGTGAGCCCCGTGCGCGTCCAGCCCGGGAAGAGGCCCGTGTCGAGCGCCGAGATCTCGTCGGGCGCGACGGTGATGAAATAGTGGTCGGACACCGCGCGGTAGAACTCGACCACCGTGACCGGCTGCGCGGCGCCCGGCTCGGGCGTGCCCGGCGTCGAATTGCCCGTGCCCTTGACCGCGATGGACGAGCGTCGTCCGTCGTTCGCGACCACGACGAGCTGCGCTGAACGCAATCCCGCGGCGGATGCCGTGAAGCCGACATCCACCGGGCAGTTTTCGTTGGGGGCGACGACCTGGTTGGGCTTGCACTGGCCGGAGCGCACGAACTCGTTGGCCTGCGGGCCCTCGAACAGGATCGATCCGATCGTCACGGACGCCCCGGTGGTGTTGCGGAATTTCACCCGCTGGGTCGTCGCCGGCGCTCCGATGGGGGCAGGCCCGAAGTCGACCTGCGTGAGGTCGGGCGTGAACGCGCTCGATGCGCCGCCGCTCGCGGTCGCCACCAGCCGGATGCGATAGGGCTCGGGCTCGTTGACCGCGATCGCGATCTGGTTGCCGAAGTCCCCGGCGACGCCGGGATTGAACGTGACCTGCATCGTGCACGACGAGCTCGGCGAGATCGTGGTGCCCGCGGCGCAGCCGGACACCTGGAATGCGGCTCCCGTCGTCACGCCGGAAATCGAGATCGACGCAGTACCGTTGTTGGCGAGCTGGATCGACTGTTGCGCCGAGCCTCCTGCGGTGATTTGGCCGAAGTCGATGATCGGCGGCATCGAGCACAGGAGCCCGGACGACTGTCCCGGCGGCGGGCCGTAGAGGCAGCGGCAGCCGCGGATGTCGTCGGTGGTGATCTCGTCGAGCGCGTTGTAATTCGAATACGGCGGGCCCGACATCATCGCCCCGTCGAACTGCGAATGGTTGACGCCGAGCACGTGGCCGAACTCATGCAGCAACAGGCGCTCGAGCTGCGGCTCCGCCGGAAGCTTCGAAGGGTCGACGACGACGTCGGCGTCGATGATCGGCGGCATGCCTTCGGCAGCGTACGACGCGTAACCGACCGTGTAGCCGGCGATTCCGGAGGGCGTCGGGCGCCAGCCGAGCACGTTGACCTGGTCGGGCTGCGGCCCGTTCTCCTGGTCGAGGATCGAATTCTCCGGAGCGACGGTCGTGACACCGGCGTAGGCGGCCTGGATGTTGCACACCGCGCCCCATTTTCCGATCGCCGTCTGCATCGCGTTCGCGACGACGGACGTCGTGAACTGCGGCGGCGCGCCGGACGGGTTGTAGCTCCAGAACATCGTCGCCGGCCACGCGGCGACCGGGTCGAACGAGAAGCGGAACTTGGTCTCGCCGGACTTGGGCATCAGAACGAAGTCGCTTTGCGCGGTCGCCGGCGATGCGCTCGCGGCAAGCAACAGCAACGCGACGGCGCCGACGCATGCGCGCCGCCACGCTCCGCGAAGCGAAGCATGGAAACAGGGAACAGGGAGGTGGGACGATGTGCGGTTCATGGCCGGGGTGCCGGTCGTCCTTCGCTGGCGGGCCTGCGTTTGGCGGGCGCGCCGACATCCAACGTTCAGGAATCTAAAAAGGTAACACGGCGCCGCGAAATTCCTGCGGGACCTCGCCGTAGGCTTACGTGGTCATTACGCGCCCGGTTCGCCCCAAGACCGGACATTGGGGGTCGGCGTTGCGCCGACAACGCGAATATTCAACGGGGCGCGCAAAACGTGACGATGTCCGGCCCGCTGCCTTCCGCGACGTAGCCCGCGGCGACCATCGCATCGCGCACCGCGCGGAGCGACGTGTAGCGATGGTTGGTGTCGGGGCGATGGTTCCAGACCCGGTAGACCGGATCGGCGCCCGGTGGGCATGACCCCGCGACCGGGTCGGGAATCGCGAGGTGCATCACCGAGGTCGATTCGAGGATGAACGCCGGATGCTGCTGTTGCACGACCGTACACTCGGCCGGGCTCGCCGAGTAGAAATGCGAGTCGCCCCATCCGGGCGGAAGGTAGAAGCGGCAGATCGGCGCGAAGCCCGGCTGCGCGGTCCCGTGCGCGTTGAATGCGAGGCCGGTTCGCGACCATCCGCCGAACACGCCGGTGTCGAGCGCGGCGATTTCTTCGGGTGCGATCGTGATGAAATAGTGGTCGTAGTCGGCGTGGTAGTACTCGACGACCGTCGACGGCGTCGCGGGAGCGTTTCCGGTACCGGCGAGCGCGACCGTCGACGGGCTGCCGGCCGCGTTGTGCGAAACCCGCAGGCTGGCGCTGCGCGCGCCGCCCGCCTGCGGCAGGAAGCGCAGCGCGATCGCGCACGACTGCGCCGGCTGGAGCGTGGTGCCTGCCGGGCAGCTCGAGACGATCGGGAAATCGCCGGAATGGCCCCCGGTGAGCGCCACGCCCGCGAGCACGAGCGGCGCCGATCCCACGTTCGAGATCGTCGCGAACCGGATGTCGCCGGGCGTTCCGACCGCAAGCTCGCCGAAATCGATCGACGCAGGGCCGAACGACGCGATCGGAGCGCTCGGCGGCGCGATCGCATTTCCCGCGAGCGCGATCGACGCCATTCCCGCGTTGGTCGCGATGTCGAGCGACGCCGCCTTCGCGCCCGCCGACGTCGGGACGAACCGGATGCTCGCCGTGCACGATTGCGCCACGGAGAGCGCGCTGCCGGCGTTGCAGTTGCCGGTGCGCGAGAAATCCGCCGCCGCCGCACCGGCGACGCCGATCGACGCAAGCGTCAGCGTGCCGCCGCCGGTGTTGGTGACGATGACGCTCTGCGACGCGCTGGGCGTCCCGGCCTGCTGGTCGGCGAACGCGAGCGAGGCGGAGCTGACGCCGAGCGCGGGGGGGACGGCAGGCGGCGCGCCGCTGCCGGAGAGCACGATCACCGGCACGCTGCCGCTGCTGACGGCGACCGCCAGCGTCGCGCTGCGTGAACCGGACGCCGACGGCGTGAACGCAAGCTGGATCGTGCAGGAGACTCCCGCCCCCAGCGAGGTGCCGAGCGCGCAGGTGCCCGCACGGTTGAAGTCCCCCGGATGCGATCCAGCCGGCGTGAACCCGGTGACGTTCAGCAGCCCGCCTCCCGCGTTGGTGAGCGTGAGCGTCTTCGCCATGCTGGTCGTGCCGACGGCCTGGCTCGCGAACGCCGCGCTCGAGGGAGCGAGCGAAGGCGCCGGACCCGTGGGTGCCGTGCCGGTCCCGGAGAGCGCGATGCGGTAGGGCTGCGCCTCGCCCGCGACCGGGATCGACAGCGTCGCCGCGAAGTCGCCGGACGTCGCCGGCGTGAACGCGAGCGACAGCACGCAAGCCTGCGTGGGCGCGAGCACGGTGCCGGCCGCGCAACCGCTCGCGCCGAAGGCACCCGAAGTGAACGACATGGCTTGCAGCGTGAGCGACGCGTCCCCGTTGTTCTGCAACGTGAGCGAGCGCGGCGCGGACGAGCCTGCCGGCACGCTTCCGAACGCGACCTCGCGCGGCAACGTGCAAAGGAGGCCGGCGGACTGGCCGGCCGCGGCCCCGTACAGGCAGCGGCAACCCCGGACGTCGTCGTCGGTGAGCGCGGCGAGGTTGTTGTAGCTCGAGTACTGCGGGCCCGACATCACGGCGCCGTTCATGCCGGAGTGCGCGAGCCCGAGGAGATGACCCCATTCGTGCACGGCGACGCGGTCCATCGAGCCGTTGGTCGTGACGAGCGACGGCGACAGGATGATGTCGCCATCGATGAGGCTCGGCATCCCTCCCTGCGACTGGTACCAGGTCCACGTGATGCCGGCGGTCGATCCTTGCAGCGGTGCCCATCCGACGACGTTCTGGAGGTCGGGCTGGTTGCCCGGCGTGTCGTTCGGTGCGGTTGTCGTCGTGCCCTGGTAACTCGTGGCGACGCCGCAAACCGATTTCCAATGGTTGAGCCCGGCCTGGAGGCGCGCGACCGTCGAGGCCGTGTCCGCGAACGCGACCGGGGCGCCCGTCGGGTTGTACTTCCAGCCGATCGTTCCGGACCAGCGCACGGGCTCGTCGAACGTGAACAGGAATTTGGGAACGCGCTCGGCCAGCGGCGCGTCGGCGTCGAGGACGGCATGGTCGGGCGCCTCCTCGCCGTAGGCAGGTGGCGCCATCGCGGTCGCGGCAAGGGCGAGGGCGACGAGCAATCGGTGGATGGGTCGAGCGGTCAACGTTTACGGTTCCGCGAGCAGCTGCCAACCCGCCGCTTTATGACGTTAGCATGGTCGCGGGAGGGTAACCGGGCGACGGATAGCCGGATGCCGGCCGATGGGGAGTTGCGAAAGCCAACCGTTACGGCCGTCCCCACCTTGTCAGGCCATCAAGCAAGAAGCGCTCCGCGGTATGCTGCCGGCCGACCCGATCCACGATGGCCACCCTGTTGCCGCCCGAATACCCGCGCGACCTCGTCGGCCATGGCGAGGACGTGCCGCACGCCCGCTGGCCCGGCGGCGCACGCATCGCTGTCCAATTCGTGCTGAACCACGAGGAAGGCGGCGAGAACGCGGTGCTGCACGGCGACCCCGCCTCGGAGACGTTCCTCTCGGACATCGTCGGCGCCCAGGCGTTCGCGGCTCGGCACATGAGCGTCGAGTCCCTCTACGAATACGGGACCCGCGCCGGGGCGTGGCGCATCCTGCGGCTCTTCCGCGAGCGTGGCGTCCCCCTGACGGTGTTCGGCGTGGGCATGGCGATGCTGCGCCATCCGGCGCTGGTCGACGCCTGTCTTCGCGACGGGCACGAGATCGCGAGCCACGGCTGGCGCTGGATCAGCTACCAGCAGGTCGACGAGGCGACCGAGCGCGATCACGTCGCCCGCGCGGTCGAGGCGATCGTGCGGCTCACCGGCAAGCCGCCCGACGGGTGGTACACCGGGCGCGACAGCCCCAACACGCGCCGCCTCGTCGTCGAGCACGGCGGCTTCGTCTACGACGCCGACAGCTACGCGGACGACCTGCCGTACTGGACGAACGTCGAATGCTCGCGCGGGCGCGTGGCGCACCTCGTCGTGCCGTATGCGCTGGACACCAACGACATGCGCTTTGCGACGCCGCAAGGCTTCAACAGCGGCGACCAGTTCCACGCCTACCTGCGCGATGCATTCGACACGCTCTACGACGAAGGCGATCCGGCGGGGCTCGACCGGCCGAAGATGATGTCGGTGGGCCTGCATGCGCGGATCGTCGGGCGGCCAGGACGGCTCGCCGCGCTCGCGCGCTTCATCGACCATGCGCGAGCGCGCGACGGCGTCTGGTTCGCGCGGCGCATCGACATCGCGCGGCACTGGATCGCGACGCATCCTGCCCCTGCGTTCAATGGCTGAGACGTGGGCACATCGCGACGCCCGCGACGGAGCGGAAGCCTGTACGGTCTCTCCACGCTCGCGTGCGATCTGCCATCATGCCCCACACCGGCGATGGCCGTTCCGGCGTAGACGACCCCTTGGGCGTCGCTTTTCCGCGTCGCGCGAGGCCTGGGCCGACGGCGAATCGTTCGCATGCTGACGAGGTGATCCGGTGAAGCACAGGACGCTCCTGCGCGCAGCCGCGGCGGCGGGGCTCGCCGCCCTGGCCCCGTACGGGCGCGCGCAATCGCGCGTCCGGCGCGTCGCCTCGGTCTGGACCGGTGCTCGCGAAGGCGTCCTCGAGTCGGCCCGCGCGTCGCTCGCCGAGCACGGGTACGCCGAGCCTCGCACGCTGGTCCTCGACATCCGCACGATCGGAACGCAAGCCGGGGAGGCGCGGCCGATGCTTGGCGCAAAAGCCGCTGCGGGGCCTTGTCGTCTTTCCCGACGCGACGATGACGCGCCTGGCGCCGGAGATGGCGGCCTTCGCGGTACGCAGGCGGATTCCGATGATCTCGGGATGGGCCGAAATCGCGCGCAGCGGCGCGCTCGCGAGCTACGGGGCCGACCTGAACGAGGCGTACGCGCGCGTCGGGGGACAGGTCGCGCGCATTCTCGACGGCGCGGATCCGTCGCTGCTGCCGGTCGAGCACCCGATGCGCATCTACACGACGGTCAGCCTCAAGGCCGCCGCCGCGATCGGCTTGACGGTCCCCGCCACGGACGTCGCGCGCGCCGACGAGGTGATCCGATGATCGCGGCGTAGCCGGCACGATGGACGTTCCGGCCAACTCCGGCGAAGCGACGGGACCCGTGGCGCCCGGCGCGGCGTCCGGCACGCCCGTTCCGGCACGCGCGGCGAGCCGCCGCCTGTTCCGCAAGTATTTCGTGCTGATCCTCGCGCTCGTCACCGGCGCTCTCCTGATCCCGTCGTCGATCTCGCTCTACTTCAGCTATCGCGCGACCCTCGACGCGCTGCACGCGCTCCAGCGCGAAAAGGCGATCGGCGCGGCGAACCGCATCCAGACCTACATCGTGCAGGTTCAAAGCCAGCTCCGCGGCGCCGCCCTGCCCCAACTGGGCGCCGAGGGCACCGAGCAGCGACGCCTCGAGTTCCTGAAGTTGCTGAAGCAGGTTCCGGACGTTACCGACATCGCGTACATCGGCGCGGACGGCTGCGAGAAAGTCCAGGCGTCGCGCCTGTCGATGGATGCCGCGGGCGACTGCCTGCGCGACCGCTCGAGCGACCCCGCGTTTCGCGAGCCGACCGGCAGCCGTCCCTGGTACGGGCCTGTCTACTTCCGCAAGGAGACCGAGCCCTACATGCAGATCGCGGTGCGATCCGGCAGCGACCGCGGCCCGGTGACGGTCGCCGACGTCAACCTCAAGTTCATGTGGGACGTCATCACGCGCATCCGGGTCGGCGAGAAAGGCAAGGCCTACGTCGTCGACTCGACGGGGTACCTGATCGCCGATCCCGACATCGGGCTCGTGCTCCGCAAGACCGATCTCTCCGGCCTCGCGCACGTCAAGGCCGCGCTCGCCGGCGGCGCGAGCGACGACGCCGTCGTGATCACACGCGATGCCGTCGGCGATGAGATCCTCACCGCGCATGCCAACGTCGATCCGCTCGGCTGGAAGGTGTTCGTCGAACAGCCGACGTCCGAGGTGTTCGCGCGCCTCAATGCGTCGATCCTGATCATCGGCATCCTGCTCGTCGGCGGCCTCGTGATCTCGGCGCTCGTGGCGCTCTTCCTCGCGCGCGGCCTGGCACGGCCGATCCGGACGTTGCAGGAGGGCGCCGAACTGATCGGCGACGGCCGGCTCGATCACGCGATCCACGTGCGGACCGGCGACGAGCTCGAGATGCTCGCCGGCCAGTTCAACCGGATGACGGCGCGGCTGCGCGAGTCGTACGCGGGCCTCGAGCGCAAGGTCGACGAGCGGACGGCCGAGCTCAAGACCACGCTCCAGCAGCAGACCGCGACCAGCGAGATCCTGCGCGTGATCTCGGCGTCGCCGACGGACGTCAAGCCGGTCCTCGAAGCGGTCGCCTCGCGCGCCGCGCGGCTGTGCGAGGCCGAGTACGCGCTGATCCTGCTGAGCGACGGCGACGTGATGCGCTCGATCGTCAATTACGCCGCCGACGGCAGCCCGCCCGCAGAAGCGTCGTCCATTCCGCTGACGCGCACCTCGATCAGCGGACGCGCTGCCGTCGAGCACCGCACGATCCACCATGACGACGTGGTGCCGCTGCTCGAGACCGAGTATCCGGGTGCCGCCGTGAACGCGAGGCGCCTCGGCATCCGCGCGGTGCTGGCGGTGCCGCTGATGCGCGACGCCGGAGCGTACGGCTCGATCCTGCTGTACCGGCACGTGCCTCGGCCGTTCACGCCCGACCAGATCGCGCTGGTCGAGACCTTCGCCTCGCAGGCCGCGATCGCGATCGACAACGTGCGCCTGTTCAACCAGACCAAGGAGGCGCTCGACCAGCAGACCGCGATCAGCGAGATCCTGCGGGTGATCTCCGCGTCGCCGACCGACGTCGTGCCGGTGATGGATGCGGTCGCGAAGCGCGCCGCGATCCTGTGCGATGCGCCCAGCGCGCACGTGATGCTCCGTGTCGACGACCGGCTGAACGCGATGTCCGGCTATTCGCGCGGCGACGTGACGGCGATCCCGCACGGGTACTCGGTCGCGCTCGACCGCGGCATGGTGACCGGCCGCACCGTCCTCGAAGGCCGGACCGTCCACCACGCCGATCTCCTGCCGATGCTCGACACCGAGTTTCCGGTCGCGCGCGAGAACGCGCTGAAGTTCGGCTTCCGCGCCGTGCTGTCGGTTCCTCTGATGCGGGAGAACACCGCGTATGGCGCGCTGTTCGTATGGCGGCCGGTCCCCGGACTCTTCTCGCCCGACCAGGTCGCGCTGCTCGAGACCTTCGCCTCGCAGGCCGCGATCGCGATCGACAACGTGCGCCTGTTCAACCAGACCAAGGAGGCGCTCGACCAGCAAACCGCGATCAGCGAGATCCTGCGGGTGATTTCGGCGTCGCCGACCGACGTGCAGCCGGTGCTCGATACGGTGGCCGAGCGCGCTGCTCACCTGTGCGATGCGCCGATCGCCCAGGTGCTCCTCATCGACGGCAACGTGCTTCGTCCAGCCGCGGTCTACGCCGTCAATGCGCAGTCGGGCCTGGCGTTCGACGACCCGGTCGCCATGCGCGACCTGCTCGTGCCGATTACGCGCGAGTTCGTCGTGGGCCGGGCCGTGGTCGACCGCAGGACGCTGCAGTACGACGATGTGCTGCCGCTGATCGACAGCGAATTCCCGGCGGCGCGTCCATTCCAGAAGCGATTCGGCTTCCGCGCGCTGATGGCGGTCCCGCTGATGCGCGAGGGCGGCGCCTACGGCGCGATCCTGATCTGGCGCCGCGAGCCGCGCCCGTTCTCGCCCGACCAGGTCGCGCTGCTCGAGACCTTCGCCTCGCAGGCCGCGATCGCGATCGACAACGTGCGCCTGTTCAACGAGACGAAGGAGGCCCTCGAGCAGCAGCGGGCTTCCGGCGAGGTGCTGTCGGCGATATCGAGCTCGATCGCCGACACCAAGCCGGTGTTCGAAGTGATCCTCGCGAGCTGCCAGCGGCTCTTCGACGGCCACAACGTCGGCGCCGTGATGGTGCGGCCCGACGGCATGCTCGACCTCGGCGCCTACAAGGGCGAAGGGTTCGAGGAGCTTTCCTCGTCGGTGTTCCCTATGCCGCTAGACCGCGGCAGCTCGTCGGGGATCGCGATCCTTGACCGGCGCGTCGTCGAGATCGACGACACCGACGTCCCCGACCTTCCCGAGCGTGCACGCCGCGGGACGCACGCGATCGGCGTCGGCTCGATCCTGTTCGCGCCGATGTTGTCCGAGGGGCGCGCGCTCGGCGCGCTGTGGGTCGGCCGGCGCTACAAGGGACGTTTCGGCGAAAAACAGGTCGCGCTGCTCAAGACTTTCGCCGAGCAGGCGGTCATCGCGATCCAGAACGCGCGCCTGTTCAACGAGACCAGGGACGCGCTCGACCAGCAGCGCGCCTCGGGCGAAGTGCTCTCGGCGATCTCGAGCTCGATCGCGGACGTTGGGCCGGTGTTCGACGTCATCCTCGGAAACTGCCAGCGCCTGTTCGGCGCGCGCAACGTGGGCGTGACGCTGCTGCACGACGACGGCCAACTCCACATCGACGCGCACGTCGGACCCGGCGTCGATGACTTGAAGCGGGTGTTCCCGAGGCCGCTTGCGCGCGACGTCGGCGCGGGCCTCGCGATCCTCGACCGGCGAACGCTCATGTATCCCGATCTCGACGCCGCTGACGTACCGGCCGTGCTTCGGGAGGGCAGCCGACTGCTCGGCGACCAATCGTTCCTCGTCGCGCCGATGATGCTCGGCGATCGGGCGATCGGCGCGCTTTGGCTGGGGCGGGGCTTCAAGGGGGCGTTCGCCGACAAGGAACTCGCGCTCCTGAAGACCTTCACCGAGCAGGCGGTGGTCGCGCTGCAGAACTCGCGCCTGTTCAACGAGACGCGCGAGGCGCTCGAACAGCAGACCGCCACTGCCGAAGTGCTGCGCGTGATCAGCAGCTCGGTGTCGGATTCGGCGCCGGTGTTCGACAAGATTCTCGACAGCTGCCAGCGCCTGTTCTCGACCGGGCAGCTCGGCATCTTCCTCGTCGGCGACGACGAGCTCGTGCACGCGGTCGCCTGGCGCGGCGACGCGCTCGCCGCGGTGGTCGAGAGCTTTCCGAAGCCGCTCGACGAAACCGCGACCGGAATCACGATCCGCGAACGCCGGACGCTCCACATCCCCGACGCGCTGGCGATGGCGGACCTGCCGGCCGCCGTCCGCGGCGTGCTGGACCGCATCGGCAACTTCTCGTGCGCGTGGGCGCCGATGCTGTGGGAAGACCGCGGCGTGGGCTCGATCGCGGTGCTGCGGCAGCCGCCGCATCCGATGGCCGAGAAGGACCTCGCGCTGCTGCGGACCTTCGCCGACCAGGCGGTGATCGCGATCCAGAACGCGCGGCTGTTCCGCGAGATCCAGCAGAAGAGCCGCCAGCTCGAGATCGCGAGCCAGCACAAGAGCGAGTTCCTCGCCAACATGTCGCACGAGCTGCGCACGCCGCTCAACGCGATCATCGGGTTCTCCGAGGTGCTGCGCGAGCGCATGTTCGGCGATCTCAACGACAAGCAGGACGACTACCTGAAGGACATTCACGAGTCGGGGCGGCACCTGCTGCAGCTCATCAACGACATCCTCGACCTTTCGAAGGTCGAGGCCGGCCGCATGGAGCTCGAGCCTTCTCGCTTCGACGTGCCGCTGGCGATCGGCAACGCCATGACGCTGGTGCGCGAGCGCGCGCAGCGACACGGCATCGGGCTTTCGATCGAGGTGGCGGACGGAATAGGGGAGATCGACGCGGACGAACGCAAGTTCAAGCAGATCCTGCTGAACCTGCTTTCCAACGCGGTCAAGTTCACGCCCGACGGCGGCCGCGTGAACGTCGTGGCGCGGCGGTCGGGCGCGATGCTGGAGGTCGCGGTGCGCGACACCGGCATCGGCATCGCGGGAGCCGACCATGAAGCCGTCTTCGAGGAGTTCCGGCAGGTGGGCCGCAACTACACGAACAAACAGGAAGGCACCGGCCTCGGACTCGCGCTGACGAAGCGCTTCGTCGAGCTGCACGGGGGTACCATCCGCCTCGAGAGCGAGCCGGGCAAGGGCTCGACGTTCACCTTCACGATTCCCGTCGCGCGATGACCTCCCCGCTCATCCTCATCGTCGAGGACAACGAGAAGAACATGAAGCTCGTCCGCGACGTGCTCATGGTGAAGGGCTACCGGACGCTCGAGGCGGTGACGGGCGAGGACGGCGTGCGCCTTGCGGCCGAGCACGTTCCGACGCTGGTGCTGATGGACATCCAGCTTCCCGGCATCAGCGGCATCGAGGCGCTGCGGCAGTTGCGCGCGGACCCGAAGACCGCTTCGATCCCGGTGATCGCGGTGACCGCGTCGGTGATGGCGTCCGACCGGCGCAACATCACCGACGCGGGCTTCGACGGCTACGTGGGCAAGCCGCTCAACCTCCGCGAATTCCTCGACGCGGTCGCGGCGGCGGTCGCGCCGCGCCAGGCATGACCATGCCCGATCCCGACGACCGGACGAGCACCGCGACCGCCGCGAAAATCCTCGTCGTCGACGACACGCCGCAGAACGTCAAGCTGCTGGCGGACGTGCTGGGCGCCAGGGGCTTCATCGCGATCACCGCACGTTCGGGCGAGGAAGCCCTCGAGAAGCTCGCCGTCGAGACGCCCGATCTCGTGCTGCTCGACGTGATGATGCCGGGCATCTCCGGCTACGACGTGTGCCGGCGCATCCGCGCCGACCCGGATACCGCGCTCCTGCCCGTGGTGCTGGTCACGTCGCTCGATCCGCACGAGGAGCGCATCAAGGGGATCGAGGCCGGCGCCGACGACTTCCTGTCGAAGCCGATCCACCAGGCCGAGCTCCTGGCCCGCGTGCGCTCGTTGCTGCGCGTCAAGGCGCTGCAGGACGAGGTGCGGCGCCAGTCGGTCGCGTTGCGAGAGTGGAACGCGACGCTCGAGTCCCGCGTGCAGGCGGCGGTCGCGGAGATCGCGAGTCTCGCGCGGCTTCGGCAGTTTTTCTCAGGGCCGGTCGCGGACGCGATCATGTCGGCCGGCGAGGCGTCGCTGCTCGCGCCGCACCGTCGCGACGTCTGTTGCGTGTTCATCGACCTGCGCGGCTTCACCGCCTTCACCGACAGCGCGGAGCCGGAAGAGGTGATCGCCGTGCTGGCGGAATTTCACGCTGCGATGGGCGAACTCATCACCGCGCACGAGGGGACGGTGCCGCACTTCACCGGCGACGGCATCCTGATTTTCTTCAACGACCCCATCCAGGTCGCCGATGCCTGCCCGCGCGCCGCGCGCATGGCGCTCGCGATGCAGGAGCGCTTCGTGCCGCTGCACAGGCGCTGGCGCACCCTCGGCCACGAGCTCGGTTTGGGCATCGGGATCGCGCTCGGCTACGCGACGCTCGGCGCGATGGGCTATGCGGGCCGCTTCGACTACACCGCGATCGGCGGCGTCGTCAACCTCGCCGCGCGGCTTTGCTCGGAAGCCGCCGGCGGCCAGATCCTGATCGACCGCCGCGCCCATGCGGGCCTCGCCGGCGACTATGCGGTCGAGCCGGTTCCGGCGCTGGTCCTGAAAGGCTACGACAAGCCGGTGGCGGCGTTCCGGCTGACCGGGGCGGCGTAGGGGTCAGAGACGAAATCCGGGCGACGAGCGGATTTTCGTCTCTGACCCCTACCGTAGCGACGCGTTGACGCCGTCGAGCGCGGCGGCACCGGGCACGAGGTCCGCGTCGGCGAGCTGGTTCAGCGGCATGTCGACGGTCTCCTGCGCGTCGTGTAGCCGCGTGGGGTCAGAGACGAAATTCGGGCGACGAGCGGAATTTCGTCTTTGACACCTACCGCAGCGAAGCGTTGACGCCGTCGAGCGCGGCGGCACCGGGAACGAGGTCCGCGTCGGCGAGCTGGTTCAGCGGCATGTCGACGGTCTCCTGCGCGTCGTGCATGTCGCTCGCGTTTTCCGACACGTAGAGAAGTCCGGTCACGACGACGCCCTTCGCACGGTGCGACTCGAGGTAGGTCATCGCCCCGACCTTGTCGCTCGGATCGTAGTCGGCATCCAGCCGCTTGAGGCGCATCGCGCCGCCATCGTGGAGCACGATGTCGCGCGTCTCGCCGGGTTGCTGCTTCGTCACGATCGGTGCGCGGTCGGGCATGAAGTCGAGCCGGTTCACTGCATCGTTGTGCTCGCGAACGTAGTCGTAGCTCTTCGTGGAACCGGGGTGGTTGTTGAACGCGACGCATGGCGACACGACGTCGAGGAGCGCGGCGCCCTTGTGGCGGATCGCGCCGACGATCAGCGGCACGAGCTGCTCCTTGTCGCCGGAGAATCCGCGCGCGATATAACTCGCGCCGAGCGTCAGCGCGAGCATCACGAGGTCGATCGGCTCGTCGTCGTTGGCGGCGCCGCGCTTGCTGCGGCTCCCCTTGTCGGCGGTCGCCGAGAACTGTCCCTTGGTGAGCCCGTACACGCCGTTGTTCTCGACGATGTAGGTCATGTCGACATTGCGGCGCATCACGTGCGCGAATTGCCCGAGCCCGATCGACGCCGAGTCGCCGTCGCCGGAGACGCCGAGGTAGAGGAGCTCGCGATTCGCGAGGTTCGCGCCGGTGAGCACCGACGGCATCCGGCCGTGCACGGTGTTGAAGCCGTGGGACTGGCCGAGGAAGTAGCTCGGCGTCTTCGACGAGCATCCGATGCCCGACAGCTTCGCGACGCGGTGCGGCGGCACCGCGAGGTCGAAGAACGCCTGGATGATCGCCGCCGAGATCGAATCGTGCCCGCAGCCGGCGCACAGCGTCGACACCGGCCCTTCGTAGTCGCGGCGCGTGAAGCCGAGCGCGTTGACCGGCAGCGACGGATGGTGGATTTTCGGCTTGGCGAGGTAGGTCATGGGGGAGGCGGAAGGTGGCGATCGGCGGTCGGCGGTCGGAGAGGTGATTGGGAACGGTCGGGGTGCCTGCGTCAACGGTCGGATGTCGCGTGGTCGCACTTCGGCCGCCGACCGCCGACCTCCGGCTCCATGGTCAATCCGCCGCGATCGCGGGGCGGCCGCGCACGAGGCCCAATGCCCTCGCCTTCTCGCCGATCTCGCTCGTGATGAAGCGCGCGGTCAACGGGTTGCCGTCGTAGTGCAGCACCGGAATCAGCTTGTCCGGCGCGATGCCGCACTCGTTGACGAGGAGCGCGCGCAGTTGCGCGTCGCGGTTCTGCTCGACGACGAACACATGGTCGTGCGCTGCGACGAACTCGGGGATCGCGTCGGCGAACGGGAACGCGCGGACGCGCAGCCGGTCGAGATGGAGCCCCTGCCCTTCGAGCGTGGCGAGCGACTCGGCCATCGGCGCCCCGGTCGAGCCGTACCAGAGGATCGCCGCGCGCGTCGGTTGCGCGGCGCGCTCGATCACCGGCCCGGGCACGAGCGCCTTCGCGCCCTCGAACTTGCGCAGGAGGCGCTGCATGTTGTCGACGTACGCCGCGCCGTCCTCGGTGTAGCGCGCGTAGCGGTCCTTCGACGTGCCGCGCGTGAAGTACGCGCCGCGCCGCGGATGCGTGCCCGGCAGCGTCCGGTACGGGATTCCGTCGCCGTCGACGTCGAGGTAGCGTCCGAAATCGCGGCCCGACTCGAGCTCCTCGGCGCTCATCAGCTTGCCGCGATCGAGCACGCGCGCATCGTCCCAGCGGAACGGCGCGGTAAGCCAGTCCTGCATGCCGATGTCGAGGTCGAGCATGACGAACACCGGCGTTTGCAGCCGGTCCGCCAGGTCGAACGCGAGCGCGCTCATCTCGAACGATTCGGTCGGGTCCTCGGGAAAGAGCAGCGGGTGCTTGGTGTCGCCGTGCGACGCGTACGCGGCCGACAGGACGTCCGCCTGCTGCGTCTTGGTCGGCATTCCGGTCGACGGGCTGCCGCGCTGCACGTCGAACAGCACGGCCGGGATCTCGGCGAAATACGCGAGCCCGATGAACTCCTGCATCAGCGAAATGCCGGGGCCCGCGGTCGCGGTGAACGCGCGCGCGCCGTTCCAGCCCGCGCCCACGACGATGCCGATCGACGCGAGCTCGTCCTCGGCCTGGACGATCGCGTAGCGGTGCTTGCCGGTCGCCTTGTCGACGCGAAATTTGCGGCAGTATTTCTGGAACGCCTCGGCGAGCGACGACGACGGCGTGATCGGATACCAGGCGCACACGGTCGCGCCGCCGTACACGGCGCCGAGTGCCGCGGCCGCGTTGCCGTCGACGAAGATGCGATCGCCGACCGCGTTGCGCCGCTCGACCTTGAGCCCGATCGGCGCGACGTTGTCGCGCGTCCAGTCGAAGCCGAGCCGGAACGCCTGCCGGTTCGCGTCGAGCAGCGGCGCCTTGCCCTTGTACTGCTCGACCAGCATCGCCTCGACGACGGCGGGGTCGATGTGGAGCAGGGATGCGAGGCTGCCGAGGTAGACGATGTTCTTGAAGAGCTGCCGCTGGCGCGCGTCGCTGAACGCCTCGTGGCACAGCGCGGTCAGCGGCACGCCGATCGCAGTGACATCGGCGCGCGTCCGGTCCGCGGCGAGCGGCTTGGTCGCGTCGTACAGCAGATAGCCGCCCGGCTCGATCTCGGCGAGATCGGACTTCCACGTCTCCGGATTCATCGCGACCATCAGGTCGACGCCGCCGCGCCGGCCGCGCCAGCCGGCCTCGACGATGCGCACCTCGTACCAGGTCGGCATCCCCTGGATGTTCGACGGGAAGATGTTGCGCGCCGCGACCGGCACGCCCATGCGCAGGATCGCCTTCGCGAAGAGCCCGTTCGCCGACGCCGATCCCGAGCCGTTGACGTTGGCGAACTTGACGACGAAGTCGTTGGTGCGCGCGAGCCCCCGCATCGCTACTCCGCCGCCGCGGCAGCGACCTCGGCGGGTGCGCGCCTCGGCAGTTGCACCCTGGGCGTCTCGCCGCAATGCGTCGGCTCGATGAAGGACTTCTGCATGTCCCACGCGCCGGTCGGGCAGCGCTCGGCGCACAGGCCGCAATGCAAGCAGACGTCCTCGTCCTTCGCCATCACGCGCTTGCTCGGAAGCGTGCCGGACACGTAGAGATCCTGCGCGAGGTGCAGCGCCGGCGCGCGCAGCCGCGTGCGCAGGTCGGCTTCGTCGCCGTCGGCGGTGAAGGTGATGCAGTCCATCGGGCAGATGTCGACGCACGCGTCGCACTCGATGCACAGCCGGTCGGTGAACACCGTCTGCACGTCGCAGTTGAGGCAGCGCTGCGCCTCGGCGAACGCGAGCCGTACGTCGAAGCCGAGCTCGACCTCCTGCCGGATGTCCTTCAGCGCGATCACCGTGTCCTTGAGCGGCACGCGGTGGCGCTTGTCGCTGGTGATCGCGTTGTCGTAGCTCCACTCGTGGATGCCCATCTTCTGCGAGACGAGCAGGAACGTCGGCGGCGGGCGCTTCGCGACGTCCTCGCCGCGGCAATGCTTGTCGATCGAGATCGCCGCGTCGTGGCCGTGCGCGACCGCCCAGATGATGTTCTTCGGGCCGAACGCAGAATCGCCGCCGAAAAACACGTCCGGCCGCGTCGACGCCATCGTTTGCTTGTCGACGACCGGCATCCCCGAGCGGTCGAAATCGATGCCGAGCCCCCGCTCGATCCACGGGAACGCGTTCTCCTGCCCGACGGCGACCAGCACGTCGTCGCAGTCGAAGCGCACTTCCGGCTCGCCGGTCGGCACGAGCTCGCGGCGGCCCTGCTCGTCGACGCGCGCTGCGACCTTGTCGAACGTGATGCCCACGAGCTTGCCTTCCTCGTGCAGGAAAGCCTTGGGCACGAGGAAGTTGTGGATCGGGATGCCCTCGTGCTGCGCGTCCTCCTTCTCCCACGGCGACGCCTTCATCGCGTCGAAGCCGGAGCGCACGACGACGTCCACCTGCTCTCCGCCGAGCCGGCGCGCGCTGCGGCAGCAGTCCATCGCCGTGTTGCCGCCGCCCAACACCACGACGCGCTTGCCGATCGACGTCACGTGGCCGAACGACACCGACGACAGCCAGTCGATGCCGATATGGACGTTCTTCGCCGCTTCCCTGCGACCCGGGACGTCGAGGTCGCGCCCGCGCGGCGCGCCGCTGCCGACGAACACCGCGTCCCAGCCTTCCGCGAGCAGCGCCTTCATCGAGTCGACGCGCGTGCCGCCGCGGAAGTCGATGCCGAGATCGAGGATGTAGCCGCACTCCTCGTCGATCACGCGGTCGGGCAGCCGGAACTTCGGGATCTGCGAGCGCATCATGCCGCCGGCCTGCGCATCGGCGTCGAACACGACGCACTCGTAGCCGAGCGGCGCGAGGTCGCGCGCCACGGTCAGCGACGCGGGCCCCGCGCCGACGAGCGCCACGCGCTTGCCGTTGCCCCGCTCGGCGCGCGCCGGGAGCCGCGGCCGGATGTCGCCCTTGTAGTCGGCGGCCGCGCGCTTCAGCCGGCAGATCGCGACCGCCTCGGGCTTCGCGTTCGCCTTGCGGTGCTCGGGCGAGCCTTCTTCGACGCGCACGCGGCGGCACGCGGGCTCGCACGGCCGGTCGCAGGTCCGGCCGAGGATGCCCGGGAAAACGTTCGACTTCCAGTTGATCAGGTAGGCGTCGTCGTAACGCCCCTGCGCGATCAGCCTGATGTACTCGGGAACGGGCGTATGCGCGGGGCACGCCCATTGGCAATCGACAACCTTGTGGAAGTAGTCCGGATGCGCGATATCCGTCGGTTTCAAGCGTTCTCCTCGAAGCGCGTCCACGGCGCCGGGGTCCGTGACGTCCGGGCCTCTCCTGCGCGCACCGGGAGTCTCCGGTTCGCGCGGGCACCGCGAATGCTGGCCGCATGCTACGCCCTTCGCGGCGCGCCGCCTATGAAACGCATGGCGCTGGCCTCCGGGATGTCGGGTCGACGCCACATTGCTGCGCCGCAAAGAAAACCCCGTTGGGCACAGGGGTTTCCGTGCGCGCGTGCCGGGTCCGGCTCGTGGAACAACGTCGTTGCCGGGGCCCCCGACGACCGCGCGCTAGAATCATCGGCTCTCTTGTGCGATTCACCTCGATCGTCTCCCATCCAACGATGAACGCGCCCGATCCCGTCCCGCTTCGCTTGACCGCTTTCAGCCACGGCGGCGGCTGCGGTTGCAAGATCGCGCCCGGGGTCCTGCAGGCGATCCTCTCGAAGGCCGGACCGTCGATGCTTCCCGGCGGCCTCCTCGTGGGCACCGAGACCTCCGACGACGCGGCCGTCTATCGGATCAACGACCGCCAGGCGATCGTCGCGACGACCGACTTCTTCATGCCCATCGTCGACGACCCCTACGACTTCGGTTCGATCGCTGCGGCCAACGCGATCTCCGACGTCTACGCGATGGGCGGAACGCCGCTCTTCGCGCTGGCGCTCGTCGGCATGCCGATCGACAAGCTGCCGGTCGACACGATCCGGCGCATCCTGCAGGGCGGGGAGGACGTCTGCGCGAAGGCCGGCATCCCGGTCGCCGGCGGTCACACGATCGATTCGGTCGAGCCGATCTACGGGCTCGTCGCGATCGGCCTCGTCGACCCGGCGAACCTGAAGCGCAACGGCGGCGCGCGTCCGGGCGACCGCCTGGTGCTCGGCAAGCCGCTGGGCGTCGGCATCTTCAGCGCGGCATTGAAGAAGGAGAAGCTCGACGAAGCAGGCTACGCGGCCTTGCTCGCGAGCGCCACGAAGCTCAACACGCCGGGCATCGCGCTCGGCGCGATGCCCGGCGTGCATGCCCTCACCGACGTCACCGGCTTCGGGCTCGCCGGCCACCTGCTCGAAATGTGCCGCGCATCGGGCGTCGGCGCGATCGTCGACCTCGCGCGCGTGCCGCTCCTCCCCGGAGCGGCCGACCTCGCCCGCGCGGGCTTTCGCACCGGCGCCTCCGCCCGCAACTGGGCGGGCTACGGCAGCGACGTCGCCCTGGACCTGTCCGACGTCGAGCTCGCGCGCACGCTGGTCACCGATCCGCAGACGTCCGGCGGGCTGCTGGTCGCGTGCGCGGCGAGCGAGTCCGACGCGATCCTCGCCCTGTTCCGGCGCGAAGGCTTCGACGATGCCGCCGACATCGGCGCGGTGGTCGCTGGCGCGCCGCGCATCGTCGTGCGCTGACGCGTGGCCCGCAAGCTCGCCTGGATCGCCGTCCTCGTCGTCGCGATCGTCGCGGCGGTCGTCTGGCAGCGCCAGGCTTCGCGCGAAGCGCGCATCGAGCGCGCGTACGCGTCGTGCATGCTGCAATTCGGCGGCACCGCCGATCCGCGTTCCGCGAATCCCGCCGCGGCGCAGGATGCCGGGTCGAACCCCACGCTCGCCGACTCGCTGGGAAAGGCGATGCAGGACCTCGTGAAAGGCGTCACGGCCGGCATGTCGGGCGCGGTGTGCGGCGCGGTGCGCGACGCGTGCAACGCCGACTTCGAGTCCGCCGTGTGCCAGAACGCGCTCGCCGGATTCCCCTGAGGCCTTCGTTGCGTGCACGAACGTCGTGACCGGCGCCGCGCGAGGGCCTCGGTGAATGTCCGTCAGGGCGGCGCGAGGGCGTCCGACGGTGCGCTGCGCCACCGATGAGATAGGCTCGACGCTTGCCCTGAGTTCGACGCTTGCCCTGAGTTCGACGCTTGCCCTGAGTTCGACGCTTGCCCGATCCCCGATGCGCCCGACCCGCCGAGATGCGCCCGCTCTCCTCGGACTTTCGTCCGAGCTCGCCCGTCGCTACGAAGCGATCCGGGCGCGAACCGATGCGCTCGCAGCGCCGCTCTCCGCCGAGGATTGCGCGCTCCAGTCGATGCCCGACGCGAGCCCGGTCAAGTGGCATCTCGCGCACACGAGCTGGTTCTTCGAGACGTTCGTGCTCGAGCCGCGCGACGGATTCGCGCCGTTCGACCCGGCCTTCCGCACGCTCTTCAATTCGTACTATGTCGGCATCGGCGACCGTCATCCGCGCCCCGAGCGCGGGCTCCTCTCGCGACCCGACCTCGCGACCGTTCGGCGCTATCGCGCGCATGTCGACGGCGCGATGAGGAGGCTCGTCGCCGCCAATCCGGATCCCGCGACGGTCGCACGAATCGACCTCGGCCTTCACCACGAGCAGCAGCACCAGGAGCTGATCCTCGCCGATCTCAAGCATCTCCTGTCGCGCAACCCGACCGCGCCGGTCTACCGCGCGGGCTGGCCGCTGGCGCCCGTGCGCCCGAGCCCGGTGCGCTGGGTCGCCTACGCGGGCGGCCTCGAGTCGTTCGGCCATGCCGGCGACGGATTCGCGTTCGACAACGAGACGCCGCGCCATCGCGTGTTCCTCGCGCCGTTCGAGCTCGCGTCGCGGCCGGTTACGCACGGCGAGTTCGCCGCATTCGTCGAAGAGGACGGTTACCGGCGCCCCGAGCTGTGGCTTTCGGCCGGCTTCGACACGGCCGGCGCGCGCGGCTGGGCCGCGCCGATGTACTGGCTGCGCGAAGGCGATGCGTGGACGACGTTCACGCTGCACGGCCGCGTCCCGATCGATGCGCACACGCCGATGTGCCACCTGTCCTTCTATGAAGCCGACGCGTACGCGCGCTGGGCCGGAGCGCGCCTGCCGAGCGAGTTCGAGTGGGAGCTCGCGGCGCGCGACGTGCCGGTCGCGGGCAACCTTCTAGAGAGCGGCGCGCTGCACCCGATGCCGCTCGCCGGCGGGACGCCGCCCGGAACGCCGGCCCAGCTCTGGGGCGACGTCTGGGAATGGACCCGCAGCGACTACGCGCCTTACCCTGGCTACGCGCCGGCCAAGGGCGCGATCGGCGAATACAACGGCAAGTTCATGAGCGGCCAGACCGTGCTGCGCGGCGGCTCCTGCGCCACGCCCGCCACGCACCTTCGCGCAACCTATCGCAACTTCTTCCCGCCCGACGCGCGCTGGCAGTTCTCCGGCTTGCGGCTCGCGCGCGACGCCGCCGCCTAGCCGGTCGACGTCACCGCGCGTGGAAGACGGCGAACGCCTGCGCGTCGTCGAGCCAACGCGTCGCGTGCCGGAATCCGGCGGCCCGCAGCAAACCGTCGAACGCATCCGGCGTGTACTTGTACGCGTTTTCGGTGTGGATGCGTTCGCCCGCGTCGAAGCGCCGCACCGCGCCGTCGATCGTCACGTCCTGCGGGCCGAGCGCCTCGAGGTGCATCTCCACGCGCCCGAGGGTGACGTCGTAGAGCCCGACGTGCCCCCACGCCTCCGGCTGGAAGTCGGTGCCGATCACGCGGTTGACGTGATTCAACACGTTGCGGTTGAACGCCGCGGTCACGCCGGTCGGATCCGCGTAAGCCTTCACGAGCTTCGCGACGTCCTTGCGGGTGTCGACGCCGATCAGGAGGCCGCTCCCCGGGCGGCTCGCGCAGTGCGCGTGGATGCGCGCGAGGAAATCGCGCGCCTCGTCCGGCGTGAAGTTGCCGATCGACGATCCCGGGTAGAAGAACGTCGCGGGACGATCGTCGAGGTCGCGCTCGAGATCGAGACCGGCGGTGAAGTCGACGACGATTCCAGCGATTTCGACTTCGGGGAATTCCGGCGCGAGCCGCGCGAGCGATCGCGCGAGAGCGTCCTCGGCGATATCGACGGCGAGATACCGCGCCGGCATCAGGAACGGCAGCCAGCTTTCCGCCTTGCAGCAGTCGCCGGCGCCAAGGTCGACGAACTGGCCGCCGGTACCGATGGCCGTCGCGATGTCCTGACGGTGGTCGGAGAAGATCGCGCGCTCGGTGCGCGTCGGATAGTACTCGGGCAATTCGCAGATCGCGCCGTAGAGCGCGCATCCCAGCCGGTCGTAGAAGTATTTCGGCGCGATCGACGCGGGCGTGCGTCGAAGGCCCGCGGCCAGCGCACGGCGCTCGGCCATGGGATCCGCATTCAGGCGCTTGACGATCCCACCGTTCGACATGGACACTTTCCCGGTTCGGTTCCGTGGCGTCGTCTCGAGGCGGCCGGGAGCCGAACGCCGACCGGCGAGTCTGCATCATGGCGCGTGACGCCGTCAAAGTGAGACGCCGCCGACCGCGGAGCGTTCCGTTCGGCAAACCGTACCGGGTCACGGCGCGCGAACTCGTCGCGCAGCCCCGCGCCCCGCGTGGGCGACCCCGGCGCGCGCGAAAAGCGCGTCTCCGATGCGGCGCGGCGACGCGTCCGCGGGTATCCTCGGCGCGTGGCGATCGAATCGGGCATCATCGAGTTCGCGCGCGCCTGCGCGCTCTGCCTCGTCATGGCTTTCGTTCCCGTCTCCGCCACCGCAGCGCCCGACGTACGGCGTGGCGATGCGCCCGAAGGTCCCGCGCCCGGCGGTCCGCTCGGCCTCTACGCGCCGGACGATTTCGTCGTCACGAGCGGCGACGGCTCTCCGCTCGACCCGTCGCCGAAGCTCTATTTCGCGAAGGAGTGGATCGCGGTCCCGCGCGAGGGCGTTCCGGTCGCGGGCTTCGCGCGCGGCGTGATCGCGCCGGACGACGTGCGTGCGTGGTCGGCGACGGCGGACGCCTCGTCGACACCGGGTGCGCGACCGCCGCTCGTGTGGATCGCGGCGCCCGAGCGCCTGCGCAACGCACGCATCGCGAAGGATTTCAAGAGCGTGGCGATCGACAATCGCGTCGCTCGGCTGACCCTCGCGCCGAAGCTCGCGCTCAACCGCTCGTGGTTCGACGCGACTTCCGACGCGTATTTCGCGGAGCGCCCGGTCGCGCTGCGCGGCGAATGGCGCGGCGCCGCGTTCGAGGCGCGCACGCTGTGGCCCGAGGATTTCCGCCTCGACGCCGCGGCGGCGCTCGCGCCCTTGCCAGCGGATCGGCCCGCCGCGATGGCGCTGCGCGACCTCGTGCGCGCGGACGACGGAGGCGCGCGCAAGCCGTTCTCGACGCGCGTGCTGTGGGCGCGCGACGATGCCGCCCGCACCTGGGCGGGCAAGCCCGCGATCGTCGTCGTGCTCAACGGCGCCCAGGGCGACGACGACGAGGCATGGGCCGGCCATTTCGCGATCGCAACCGGCCGCGTCGGCGCCGACGGCGGCCTCGCGGACTTCCTCGTCGACAACTTCTATTCGCTCGACGTCGTCAGCGAGAAGGGCATCCTCGCCGCGCCCGTCCCGCTCGACAACTACCTGGCCGACCTCAACAGCGGCCAGGCCTGGTACCGGCCCTCGGCGCTGATGGTCGCAGTCCTCGCCGACGAAGCGGCGGCCGCACGCGTGCAGGGAGCGTTCAACCGCGTCTACCCCCAGTTCTGGCGCCACCAGCTTCCGTACCAGCACTCGACGATGAATTGCGGCGGCATCAGCGTGGACACGCTGCGCGCGCTCGGCTTGGCGCTGCCCTCGAACGACCCAGGCATCGCGTCGATCGCGCTCGCGTGGCTCGCGGTGCCGTGGACGCTCGCGAAGGAGCGGTCGGTGTCGCAGGCGCGCATCGCGTACGAGTACCTGACGCAGGACCGCACGCGCCTCTTCCCGGCGGTCGCCTTCGAGACGGCGGGTGCCGAGCTGCTGCGGCTCGCGTCCTCCGGTGCATCGCCAAAGGCCGCCGAGATCGAGCGCCTGCTCGCGCGGGATCTCGAGGCGCTCGTCCTCGTCCACGTGCCGCAGCTGCCGTCGTCGCGAGCGTTCGGGTCGTGGCCGGTCGCCTCCCCCGCCGAATACCACGGCAAGGTTCCGCGCGACCCGCAGGACGTGCAGATCGTGCCGGTCCCGGCGCGTCCGTTTCCATCGAACCTGCGCGAGCCCGACCTCCTGCCCGAGGCGCGGCGGCCCTCCGACCTGCCGTTCCTCGTGTGGGGGATCGTGGCGCTGGCGGCGCTGGCCGCGTTGGTGGGCTGGGCGTGGCGCCGGTGGGTCCCGTGAGCGCCGTCCTCGCGGGAGACGTCCGGAGGTTGGCGATCAACCTGCGACGCGGAGCCTTCCTCGCCGCTTCGCTGCTCGCCGCGAGCGCCTGCGCCGGTCCTGCCGCGCCGGACGCGCCGTTTCCGGTCGGCACGACGCTCGCGTGGCTCGGCACCGATGCAGCCGGCGCACGCCGCAGCGCGCCCGCCGACGTGACGCGCTACACGGTCAGTTTCGATCCGTCGGGGCGCGCGGCGATCCGTCTCGATTGCAATCGCGGGTCGGCGCAATGGAGGCGCGATGGCGATGCGCTCGCGTTGACGCCGATCGCGTCGACCAAGATGATGTGCCCGCGCGGATCGCTCGACGCGACGTTCGCCGCGGATCTCGCACAGGTCGCGCGGTGGCGCTTCGACGGCGCGGTGCTGACGCTGACCGGCCGCGACGGCTCGACGATGCAGTTTCGCCCGAGCGGATCCTAGGGAAGCTCTGCGTAACCTCACGGCGCGCGCGGACTCGCATTCAGGAACTTCTCGAACCCCCGACTTCG
>JBDTNO010000019.1:0-25029 GCA_039933715.1 Betaproteobacteria bacterium | reverse complement strand
GGGCGAGCGCCTCGGGGCGGCCCTTCGGCGCTCACGTCGCTTCCAGGCGCCGTCGCGAGCCCATGCGCGCTCGCGCGTCAGGGCGCCGCGAGCCGCCGCTTCAGGCGCTCGACGGCGGCCGCGAGCTCGCGCGCGACGCCCGGCTCGCGCACCGAGTGCCCGGCATCGGGAACGACGACGAGCTCGGCGCCGGGCCACGCTTTCGCGAGCGCATGCGCGGTCACCGGCGGACACACGACGTCGTAGCGGCCCTGGACGATCGTGCAGGGCAGGTGCTCGATCCGGTGCAGGTTGCCGAGGAGCTCGCCCTCGGCGAGGAAGCCGTTGTGCACGAAGTAGTGCGCCTCGATGCGCGCGATCGCCAGCGCGATCGCATCGCTTTCGTAGGCCGGAGGACCGTCGGGGCGCGGCAGCAGCGTCGAGCAGTCGCTCTCGTACGCGTCCCATGCGGCGGCCGCGGGACCGTGCACCGAGGGATCGGGATCGACGAGGCGGCGGTGGTAGCCCGCGAGGAGGTCGTTGCGCTCGTCTTGCGGGAGAAACGTCGAGAAGCGCTCCCACGCTTCTGGGAACACCTTGCCCATCCCGTGCATGAACCAGTCGATCTCCGCGGGCGACGCGAGGAAGATGCCGCGCAGCACGAGACCGGTCGAGCGCTCGGGGAACGATTCCGCGTACGCGAGCGCGAGCGTCGAGCCCCACGATCCGCCGAACAGCGCCCAGCGCTCGATGCCGCGGTGCGAGCGGAGCCGCTCGAGGTCCGCGACGAGATGCCAGGTCGTGTTGTCGCCGATCTCGGCGGTCGGAGTCGAGCGCCCGGCGCCGCGCTGGTCCACGAGCACGACGCGCCAGAACGACGGGTCGAAGAAGCGCCGGTGGTGCGGGAGGCATCCGCCGCCGGGCCCGCCGTGCAGAAACACGATCGGGACACCTTCCGGATTGCCGCATTCCTCCCAGTAAAGCGTGTGCCGTCCATCGACCGACAGCCGCCCGGACGCATGCGGCTCGATGTCCGGGAACAGCGGATCGGCGCGATCGGGCTCGCGCACCGGATCTTCGACCGCGCTCATGCGAGCGGCGAGCGGTAACGCTCGTCGACGTCGATCCGGTAGCCGTTCGCGAGGCGGTTGGTCTCGTTCGCGAGCGCGACGACCGCCATCAGTTCGCAGAATTGCGCTTCGCTCATGCCCTTGCCGCGCGCGGCGGCCGTATGCGAATGGATGCAGTACTCGCAGTTGTTGGTCACCGAAACCGCGATGTAGACGAGCTCCTTCACGAGCGGATCGAGCGCGCCTTGCGCCATCACCGCCTTCGCGGCCGACCACATGCGCGCGAGCGTCGGCGGGTCGTGCGCGAGCACGCGCCAGAAGTCGTTCACGTAGTCGGTGCCGCGCGACTTCCGGATGTCGTCGAAGACGGCGCGCGCGTCGGGGCCGAGCGAGGCGTCGTCGAGCGGCGGGAGGAGGGCCATCGCGCACGAGTATATCGCGCGCGTCCCGCGCCCTGCGCCGAGCGCCGGCGCACGCACCACGCGCCGACGCGGCGAACGCGATGGGCGCGCGGCGGACGCGCGGTGTCCGCCGCGCGCTGTCGACGCTAGCGCCGTGCGCGGTAGGGAACGACCTTCTGCTTCTGCGTGCCGAGCCCGTCGATGCCGAGCTCGACGGTGTCGCCGGGCTTCAGCCACTGCGGCGGCTTCATGCCGAGGGCGACGCCCGGCGGCGTGCCGGTCGTGATGAGATCGCCCGGCTCGAGGGTCATGTACTGCGACGTGTCGGACACCAGCTTCGCGACGTTGAAGATCATCGTGCTGGTGTTGCCGGTCTGCCGGCGTACGCCGTTGACGTCGAGCCACATGCCGAGCTTCTGCGGATCCCGGATCTCGTCGCGCGTCACCATCCACGGGCCGATCGGGCCGAACGTGTCGCAACCCTTGCCCTTGCTCCACTGGCCGCCGCCCTTCTTGATCTGGAACTCGCGCTCCGACACGTCGTTCATCAGGCAGTAGCCGGCGACGTGCTTCAGCGCGCTCTTCTCGTCGACGTTGCGCGCGCGCCGGCCGATCACGATCCCGAGCTCGACCTCGTAGTCGAGCTGCGTCGAGTTCTTCGGTTGCATCACCGGGTCGTTCGGCCCCTGGATGCAGTCCGGCGTCTTGTAGAACACGATCGGATGCTCGGGGATCGGCGAGCCGGTCTCCTTCGCATGGTCGACGTAGTTCAATCCGATCGCGACGAACTTGCGCGTGCCGGTGACGCACGCGCCAAGGCGCGGCCGGCCCTTCACGAGCGGCAGGCGATTCGTGTCGAGCTTGCGCAGCACCGCGAGCGACGCGTCCGAGAGGGCGGCGGCGTCGACGTCCTTGATCCTGCGCGACAGGTCGCGCAGCTTGCCGTCGGCGTCGATGAGGCCGGGCTTTTCCTTGCCGGCGGGACCGTAGCGTACGAGTTTCATGGGTGAGCTCCGTGGATGAGGGGACGAGCGGGGGTCGGCGGTCCGAAGATCGTCGGTTGCGGGAAGTCGGGAGTGCGGAATCGGGAGGGAACGCGGTGGCGCGAAGCGAGCGTTCCCGACCGCCGGCCGCCGCCTCGTCAGATGGTCATCCCCCCGTCGATCGGATACACGTTCCCGGTGGCGAACGCGCTCTCGTCGGACGCGAGGAACACGACGATCGGCGCGATCTCCTCGGCCCTGGCGAGGCGTCCCATCGGCTGGCGCGCGATGAACATCTTGCGCGCCTCGACCGGGTCGGCGAACGCGCCGATGCGCTCGCCGAGCGACGGCGTGTCGACGGTCCCCGGCGCGATGCAGTTGCAGCGAACGCCCTTCTGCACGAAGTCGGCGGCCACCGACTTGGTGAGGCCGATCACCGCGGCCTTCGACGCGCCGTAGGCGAAGCGATTGGGGATGCCCTTGATCGAGCCGGAAACGCTCGCCATGTTGACGATGCTCGACCACCGGCCGGTCGCAGTGTAGTGCTCGAGCATCGCCGGCAGCGCCGCCTGGATCGACACGTACATCGCGCGCACGTTGAGGTTGAACGAGAATTCCCAGTCCTTCGGCGCGCAGTCGAGGATCGTGCCGTGATGGACGTAGCCGGCGCAGTTGAACATCACGTCGAGCGGCGGGAGGCCCTTGATCGTGCGCGCGACGGCGCCGTCGTCGAGCACGTCGAGCACGCTCGCGACGATGTTCGGCGTCCCCTTCATCGCGTCGACGAGCCCGGGGTTCACGTCGGTCGCGTAGACCCTCGCGCCTTCGCGCGCCATCGCGATCGCGCTCGCGTGCCCGATGCCCTGGCCGGCAGCGGTGACGAACGCCGTCTTGCCTGCGAGTCTTCCTGTCATCTCGTTTCGCTCCGTGGTGTCGCGTGGAGGGTCCGGCGTTCAGCCGCCGAGCGAGGGAACGCGCGCGTCGGCCGGGTCCGCCCATTCGCGATTCGGCACGTGCGCGAACCAGCCGGGTCGGCCCGGATCGCGATCGTAGGGATAGCCGCCGCGCTCACGGAAAAGCTCGTGGTAGCGCGCGAGCTTCTCGCGGTCGAGTTCGACGCCGAGGCCCGGCGCGTCGGGGACGCGGATCGTGCCGCCCTCGTAGCGCATCGGGCCGCCAACGATGACGTCGTCGACCAGATGGTGGTAATGCGCGTCGGCCGCGAAGCCGAGGTTCGGCAGCACGGCGCCCAGATGCAGCATCGTCGCGAGCTGGATGCCGAGCTCGCCCGAGCTGTGCACGGCGACCTGGATTCCCAGCGTCTCGCACACGCCGGCCGCCTTGATGCACGGCCGGATGCCGCCCCAGAACGTCGTGTCGAGCAGCACGACGTCGACCGCGCGCGCCATCGCGTTGGCCGCGAGCTGCTCGAAGTTGACGACGACCGTGTTGGTGGCGAGCGGAATGCGCACGAAGTCGCGCAACGCCTTCATCGGGGCGATCCCGTAGACGGGGTCCTCGAAATAGTCGTTGCGCAAATCCTCGATCGCCTGGCCGAAATGCACGGCGTCGTCGAACGAGAGCGCGCCGTTGGGATCGTAGCGGAGGCCTTCGCCGGGCATCGCGGCGGCCACGGCGCGGTAGCCCGCGAGCTCGTGCTTCGGCGGGAACACGCCGCCCTTGAGCTTGTGCGAGGTAAAGCCGTGCTTCGCCTTCAGCGCCTTCGCATGGGCGACGAGCTGCTCGACCGTGCGCACCTCGCCCTTGCCGGTCGAAGGATCCGCGTAGCGGAAGAACAGGTAGCTCGCGAACGCGACGCGGTCGGCCAGCTTGCCGCCGAGGAGGGCGTGCACCGGAACGCCGAGCTTCTTGCCGATGATGTCGAGGCAGGCGAACTCGATCGCCGCGTGGAGCTGCGTGCGGTTGTTGTAGAGGCTCGCCGTCGGGTTGCAGATCTTGAGGCGCATCGCCTCCAGCGCGAACACGTCGTGGCCGGCGAGATAGCTCTCGAGCGCGGCGAACGCGCGCGTCGCGTCTTCGCCGCCGCCGCCCATCTCGCCCAGGCCCACGTAGCCGTCCGCCGTCTCGACTTCGACGATCGTGCGCACGAAACGCCCCCAGTGCGCGCCGTTGCTGTGGCGCAGCGGCGCTTCGAGCGGGACGGTGACGGGCGTCGCGCGGATCCGGGAAATCGTCGTGGCGGGCATGGGGCGAGGTCGTGAGCGTGGGCGGCCCGCGCCGCGCATTCTACGCCGCGCGGGCGGGCCAATGGACGTCGCGCCGCGACGCGCTACATCAGCGCGTTGGGCAGGAACAGGACGATCGAGGGGAAGAACGCCATCACGTAAATGAGGACGATGACCGCGCCGATCAGCGGGAGCGCCTCGCGTGCGTACTCGTCCATCGGCGTGTTGAGCATTCCGCAGACGACATACATCGCAACGCCGACCGGCGGCGTCATGCCGCCGAGCGTCGTGGCCGTCATCATCACCAGGCCGAAATGCACCGGGTCGATGCCGGCCTTCGTGACGATCGGCACGAGGATCGGCGTCAGCAGCAGCACGATCACCGTGCTTTCGAGGAACATGCCGAGCACGAGGATGAACAGCACGAGGATCGACATGAGCGCGAGCCGATTCTGCGTGACCCCGACGATCCACTCGGCCGCGTTCTGCGGCACCCGCTCGAGCGCGATCACGTAGCCGATCATCGCCGAGAACATGATGATCAGCATGATCATGCCGATGTCGTGGACGCTGTGGCGCAGCGCCTCGTTGAAGCGCTTCCAGTCGAGCTCGCGGTAGGCGACGACGCCGACGACGATCGCATAGACGACGGCGAACGCGCCGACCTCGGAGGGCGTGAAGATGCCGAAGCGGATGCCGATGACGAGGAACACCGGGAACAGCAGCGCCCACTTGCTGCGGTTGGCCTCGCGCAACAACTCGCCCCAACCCGGGAAGCCGGACATGTCGGTGCCGTAGCCGCGCCGCTTCGCGATGCCGTAGGTCGTCCCCATCAGAACCACCGTCATCAGGATCCCGGGGACGACGCCGCCGAGGAAGAGCCGGCCGATCGAGACGTTGCCCAGGAAGCCGTACAGGATCAGGCCGATCGACGGCGGGATCGTCGCCGTGATCAGCGACCCGACCGAGATCACCGCCGAGCTGAAGCCGCGCGAGAAGCCGTTGCGCAGCATCGCGGGCCCGAGGATGCGCGCCTCCATCGCGGCGTCCGCGACCGCGGATCCCGAGACGCCGCCCATCAGCGCGGACACGACGATCGCGACCTGCGCGAGTCCGCCGGTGATCCAACCGGTCAGCGCCTTGGCGAGCGCGATGATCCGGTCGGTGATGCCCGACGAGTTCATCAGGTTGCCGGCGAGCACGAACAGCGGCACGGCGAGCAGCGGGAACGACTGCGTCGACGTCGCGATCCGCTGGACGCCGATCTGCGCCGGGATCGTGTCGTTCACGAGGTAGAACACGAGGCTAGCCACGCCGACGGCGAACGCGACCGGCATGCCGAGGAACATCAGCGCCAGGAACAGCAGCGACAAAACGATGGTCATAGCGGGCTGTCGGTCGCGCCGAACGCGAGCTTCGGGTTGCGCCAGTAATCGACCAGCTGGCGGATCGCGGTGAACGCCATGAGGAGCGCGCCGATCGGCACCGCGGCCGTGACGTACGCGTAGGAGATCTCGGTGTCGCCCATCGGCCGCTCGACGTTCAGCAGCGTGAGCTCGGCTCCCAGCACGACCAGAGCGCCGAGGAACAGCACGATCACCGTCCAGTGCGCGATCAGGAGCGCCCGCTGGAGCGGCTGCGGGAACTTCCGCACGACGATGTCGATGATGATGTGCTGCTTCGCCCGCAGCGCCGCGTCGGCGCCGAGGAACGAGCACCAGATGAACAGCAGCATCGCGACGTCGATCGCCCACAGGATCGGCGCCCCGAACGCCCGCGACACCGCCGCGACGAACACCAGCGCGGCGCAGCCCGCGAGGCAGGCGCGCGCGAGCCAGTCCTCGGCGCGTCGAAGCGCCGCGATCAGGTACTTCATCGAACCCTCCAGACGAAGGCGCGGCGGCGCGAGCCGCCCCGTCGTCCCCGCTACTTGCCGAGCGCCTTGTCGACTTCCTTGCGCAGGTCGGTGTACCCGAGCGTCTGGTAGACGCCCGCGGTCGCGGCCTTGAACGGCGCCTTGTCGATCTCGACGACCATCATGCCCTTGTCGCGCATCTTCTTCTCGTAGTCGGCGAGCGAGGCGATCGTCGCCTCCGACGCCCATTTGCCGGCGGCGAACGCCTCGTCGGCCAGGATCTTCTGCTGGTCCGCGGGCAGCTTGTCGAACCACGCGCGGCTCGTGACGATGCCGGTGATCAGGTAGATGTGCTCGGTCTTGGTGACGTACTTGACGACCTCGTAGAGCTTCGCGCCATAGACGGCCGGGTGCTGCGCCTCGGCGCCGTCGATCACCTTGGTCTGCAGCGCGGAGTACACCTCGGACCACGGCATGCCGGTCGGCGTCGCGCCCATCGCGCGAACGGTCTCGAGCCACACCGGCGCGCCGGGCGTGCGCATGCGAACGCCCTTGAGGTCGGCGGGCGTCTTGACCGGCATGTTGGTCAGCACGTGGCGGTGGCCCTGGAACCAGTCGAACGACAGCACCTGCAGCTGCGCCGCGCCACGCAGCTTGTCGACCCAGCCCTTGAACAGCGGGCTCTGCTCGAGCCGCAGGATCTGGTCGAAATTGTCGACGAGGTAGGGCGCGCCGAGGATGCCGAAGTCCTTCACGAACGGCGCGAGCCGTCCGCCGTCGACGAGCACCGCGACGTTGGCACCCGCGCGCGCCTGCTCGAGCACGTCCTCGTCCTTGCCGAGTTGCGAGCCGGGGAAGATGCGGATCTGCAGCTTGCCGGCGCTCTTCTGCTCGATGGCGGCCTTCATGCGCTCGAGCCCGGCGTACATCGGGTCGTCGGTCGTGAGCGCGGTGTTGACGTTCAGCACGGTCTGCGCCGCGGACATCGGCGCGATCGCGGCCGTCGCGAGCGCGAGCGCGACCGACAGCGCGTGGATGACGGGTTTCATGAACTCCTCCGGGCCGGTGGTTGGGGTCGTGAGAGCGGGGCACCGGACCGGCTGGCCGGCGCGCCTCCGCGGAAGTAACCGGGGTCGCGGCTCGCGATCGCATCGATCGAGCCGAACACGCTGCGCAGGTGCGTCTCCATCGCCGCCGCCGCGGCGACGCCGTCGCCGGCAAGCACGTGGGTGACGATCGCCTCGTGCTGCGCGAGGATTGCGGCGAGCCAGCTCGGGTCTTCGAGAGACAGCACGCGGACGCGATCGAGCTGCGCCTTTACCTCCTCGACGGCGCGCCAGACATTCGGCCGGCCAGCCATCGCGACGATATGCTGGTGCATGCGGTCGTCGAGCGACAGGAACCCCGCCTGGTCGTTGCGCGCAACCGCGCGCGCCTGATCGCGCAGCAGTGCCTTGAGCTCGCGCGCGTCGGTGGGTCGCACGCGCCCGGCGGCCAGCCGCGTCGTGCGGCATTCGATCGCCTCGCGCAGGAACTGCCCGTCGGCCACGGCGTCCACATCGATCGGCGCCACCGTCGTGCCGACTTGCGGCCGGACCAGAAGTAAGCCTTCACTCTCAAGCCGGATGAAGGCCTCGCGCACGGGCGTGCGGCTGACGCCGAGCCGCGCGGCTACCTCGTTTTCGGACAGCGCCTGGCCCGGCCGCATCCGGCCGGCAAGGATCTCGCGTCTCAGCCACGCGTAGGCGGCTCCGGACGCGCCGCGGCGTCCGGAAGTCGCGGCGGGCTCGGGCGGGAGAAGGGTGGAAGCGAAGGAACCCATCGTGGGCATTTCCACACTAGTATACAAGTTCCTCCCCGCCGTTCAATCAGCCGGTGCGGCCAGGGTCGTGAAATTGGTAATACCAGTTGACCACTTCTTGCGGCCGGGTTAGCCTCGTCCGATTCACGATCGAGGCGGCCGTCGACTGCCGCGCCCGGCCTCCCGGCATGCCGTTCCAGAGCATCGAGCCCCGCCGCCTTTACCGGCAGATCGCGGACCAGATCCGGGGACTGATCCGTTCGGGCGAGTTCTCGGCCGGCGCGCGCCTGCCACCCGAGCGCGACCTCGCGAAGCAACTCGGCGTCTCGCGCCCATCGGTGCGCGAAGCGTTGATCGCACTCGAGGTCGAGGGCCTCGTCGAGGTGCGGATCGGATCCGGGATCTACGTGTTGGCGCCCGGCGGCGCGGGCGACGTCTCCGGGGCGAACGAGGCCGCCTCCGGTCCATTCGAGCTTTTGCGCGCGCGTTACGTGATCGAAAGCGAGTGCGCGGCGCTCGCCGCGAAATCGGCGCGCAAGGCGCAGGTCGTCGCGATCGAGGCGGCGCTCGACGAGATGGACCGCGAGCGCCGCGACGGGAAGCAACCGCTCGGCGGCGACCGGATGTTCCACCTGCGGATCGCCGAGGCGACCGGCAACGGCGCGCTCGTGCAGGTCGTTCGGATGTTGTGGGACGAGCGCGTCGGGCCGCTCTACAAGCAGCTCGAGCACCATTACGATTCACCGGAACTGTGGAGCGCGGCCATGTCGGAGCACCGCTCGGTGCTGCGCGCGATCGCCGGCCACGACCCGGCCGGGGCGCGCGCGGCCATGCAGCGGCACCTGAACCAGGCGTACAAGCGCTTCAGCAAGGGATGGGACACGCTCCAGTAGAATGCGCGCGCGTTCGCACCAAGGGTTTTCGTTGACGATGTCGGCGGGAATCGACTGGCTTCGCCAGCGATTTCCGCGTGAACTGCAACCGGCGAAAAGCGGGTTTGCGCTTTTCGCCGAGCGGAGGATTCATGCTGGCCTGCCGGATTCACGCGAAGGAAGACCTCCGGATCGAGTCGTTCGCCGCGCCCGCGCCGGGGCCCGGCGAGGTGCTGCTGCGCCTCGGCGCGGGCGGCATCTGCGGCTCCGACCTCCATTACTACTTCGAAGGGCGCAACGGCAGCTTCGTCGTGCGCGAGCCGCTGATTCCCGGCCACGAGGCGTCGGCCGTCGTCGAAGCGGTCGGGCCCGGCGTGACGCGCGTCAGGAAGGGCGACAAGGTCGCGGTTTCGCCGTCGCACGCCTGCGGGCGCTGCGAAGCGTGCCGCGAGGGTCGCGAGCAGCTCTGCGCGAACATGCGCTTTCTCGGAAGTGCCAGCCTCTTCCCGCACGTGCAGGGCATGTTCCAGGAATTGTTCGTGATGGGCGAGCGCCAGTGCTACCCGGTCGGCGGCGACATCACGCTCGGCGAGCTCGCGTTCGCCGAACCGCTCGCGGTGGGACTGCACGCGGTGAATCGCGGCGGCGACCTGAAGGGCAAGTCGGTGCTCGTCACCGGCGCAGGAACGATCGGCTGCGTGACCGTGCTGTCCGCGCGGCTCGCCGGCGCGCGCCGGATCACCGTGAGCGACGTGCTTGACCGTCCGCTCGAGCAGGCGATGCGGGTCGGCGCCGATGAGACGCTGCGCGCCGATCGTGACGCCGCGAAGCTCGCCGCGCCGCAGTTCGATGTCTGCTATGAAGTGTCTGGCAACTTCAACGCGCTGAAGAGCTGCGTCGCCGCGGTGAAGCGCGGTGGCGTCGTCGTCCAAGTCGGCACGTTGCCGCACGAGCCGCTGCCGTTCGTCGTCAACGAAGTGATGACCAAGGAGATCGATCTGCGCGGTGCATTCCGCTGGGGGATCGAGTTCGACTGGGCGGTCGACTACCTGTCGACGCGTCGCGTCGACGTCCGGCCGCTCCTCTCGGGCCAGTACCCGCTGAAGGACGCGGTCGCGGCTTTCGCCGCCGCCGCGGACAAGAATCGAAGCACGAAGGTGCAGGTGGTCTGCGCCTGAACGTTCGAAACCCGCCGCGCGCGAACGGCGCGCAGCCCGCGTACTTCAAAACGGACCGGTCCGAAAGCCGGCCTCAACCACCAGGAGGCAATCATGCGTCTGATTTCACGATTGACGTTCGCGCTGCTCGCGACCGCTGCGCTCGTCGCAGGCGGCCCTGCGTCGGCCCAGCAGAAGCTCAAATGGGCGCACGTGTACGAGACGAGCGAGCCTTACCACACCGAGTCGGTCTGGGCGGCCGCCGAGATCAAGAAGCGCACGAACGGCAAGTTCGACATCGAGGTGTTCCCGGCATCCTCGCTCGGCAAGGAGACCGACATCAACCAGGGGATGGCGCTCGGCACCGTCGACATGATCATCAGCGGTCCGTCGTTCGCCGCGCGCAGCTATCCGCGCCTCGGCATCGCCTACTACCCGTTCATCTTCCGCGACGCTGACCACCTGATCGCTTACTCGAAGAGCCCGGTGTTCGCCGAGATGGTCAACGAGTTCCGCAACAAGACCGGCATCCAGATCACCGCGTACACGTACTACGGCGCGCGCCACGTCACCGCGCAGAAGCCGTTCACCGACTGCGCCGGCATGAAAGGCCTCAAGATCCGCGTGCCCGATGTGCCGACCTACATGGCGACGCCGAGGGCCTGCGGCGCCAACCCGACGCCGATCGCGTTCGCCGAGGTGTACCTCGCGCTGCAGACCGGCACGGTCGACGCGCAGGAGAACCCGCTGACGACGATCGAGGCGAAGAAGTTCTACGAAGTGCAGAAGGCGATCATGATGACCGGCCACATCGTCGACGGCCTGACGACGCAGGTCGCGCCGCACGTCTGGAGCAAGCTGACCGACCAGGAGAAGCAGATCTTCACCGAGGTCACGCGCGAGGCGGCCGTGCGGGCAACGGCGCAGATCAAGAAGCGCGAGTCCGAACTGGCCGACGAGTTCAAGAAGAAGGGCCTGCAGGTCGTCAGCGTCAACCGGAAGAGCTTCGTCGACGCCGTGCTGAAGAGCACGACGCCCGAGTCGCTCGGCTTCACCAAGGCCGACTACGACAAGATCGTCGCGATCAAATGATGCGGCGCGGCGGGGGCGGCGCGGAGCCGTCCCCGCGCGAGCGAAGGGACGGCGCATGACCGAGCCGAACACCACGCCGGCGACGGGTGAGCACATCCTCGATGCCGAGGGGCATTTTCACATCGAGGACGCGCCGGTCGACCTCGGCCACTACATCGCCGAGGACTGGGCCTCGCTCGCGTTTTTCTCGCTGCTGGGTCTTTGCGTCTTCTACCAGTTCTTCACGCGGTACGCGCTCAACGATTCGGCCGCCTGGACGGAGGAGATCTCTCGCTACCTGCTGATCTGCACCGTGTTCATCGGCATCGCGGCCGCGACGCGCCGCACGCGGCACATCCACGTCGACTTCGTGTACCGGCTGATTCCGGCGAAGGCAGGGCGCGCGCTTTCGACGATCATCGACGTCCTGCGCATCGGATTCTTCGCGATCGCGGTGGTCCTCACCCTACAGATGATGACGCGCATGACCGCGCTCAAGATGACGATCATCGAACTGCCGATGAACCTCGTCTACGCGCTGTGCGCGCTGGGCTTCGCGGCGTCGACGTTCCGCGCGGTCCAGGTCGCGATCGAGAACTGGAAGCGCGGCTGGTCGGTGCTCGAGAGGCCCGAGATGCTCATCGAGGAGACGATCAAGTGAGCGCCGCCGGACCGCTGCGCGGCGGAATGGCCGGCCCGAGTCGGCGCCACGCGCCTCGGGGGGAGCGCGCCATGCGCGCTTCGGGAGGCACATGAGCGCGCTGCTCACGTCGTTCCTCGCGCTGATGGTGACCGGGATCCCGGTCGCCATCGCGATGGCCGGCTCGGCGCTGGTCTATGTCTGGCTGACCGGCAACACGCCTTCGATGGTCGTCGTGCACCGGATGATCAGCGGCATCGACAGCTTCCCGCTGCTCGCCGTTCCGTTCTTCATCTTCGCCGGCAACCTGATGAACAACGCCGGCATCACCAACCGGATCTACAACTTCGCGCTCGCGCTGGTCGGCTGGATGAAGGGCGGCCTCGGGCACGTCAACATCATCGGGTCGGTGATCTTCGCCGGCATGTCGGGCACCGCGATCGCGGACGCCGCCGGCCTCGGCACGATCGAGATCAAGGCGATGCGCGACCACGGCTACAGCAAGGAGTTCGCCGTCGGCGTCACCGCCGCGTCGGCGACGCTCGGGCCGATCATCCCGCCGTCGCTGCCGTTCGTGATCTTCGGGATGGTCGCGAACGTGTCGATCGGCCAGCTGTTCCTGGCCGGCATCCTGCCCGGACTCGTGCTGACCGCGATGATGATGGTCACGGTCGGGTACTTCGCGCACAAGAATAGCTGGGGGGCGGACATCAAGTTCGAGTGGCCGCGCGTCAGCCGGGCGGCGGTCGAGCTCGGCGTCGTGATCGCGTTCCCGCTGGCCGTCTGGGCCCTGATCCTCACAGGGCTCAACCCGGTCGTAGCGACGACGATCGCGATCGTCGTGCTGTTCGCGGCCGACTGGAAGTTCAAGTTCGAGGCGGTGCTGCCGATCATGACGCCGGTGCTCCTGATCGGCGGCATGACGACGGGCATCTTCACGCCGACCGAGGGCGCGGTCGCCGCGTCGATCTGGGCGCTGTTCCTCGGCCTCGTGTGGTACCGCACGCTGTCGTGGCGCATGCTCGTCAAGGTCTCGATGGACACGATCGAGACGACCTCGGTCGTGCTGTTCATCGTCGCCGCCGCGTCGATCTTCGGCTGGCTGCTGACCGCCACGCGCGTGACCGACGCGGTCACCTCGTGGGTGCTGTCCTTCACGCACACGCCGTGGGTGTTCCTGCTCCTCGTGAACCTGCTCCTGCTCTTCATCGGTTGCTTCCTCGAGCCGACCGCGGCGATCCTGATCGCGGTCCCGGTGCTGATGCCGGTCGTCACGCAGCTCGGCATCGATCCGGTGCACTTCGGGCTGATCGTCGTGCTCAACCTGATGATCGGGCTGTTGCATCCACCGATGGGGATCGTGCTGTTCGTGCTGGCGAGGGTGGCCGGGATGTCCCTCGAGCGCACGACGATGGCCATCCTCCCTTGGCTCGTCCCCTTGCTCCTGAGCCTCGCGCTGATCACGTACGTGCCGATCATCTCGCTGTGGCTCCCGACTCTGATTTACCGCTAGGAGCGCGATGGCGAAGATCCAGCGCGTCGAGATCCTGCAGGTCGACCTCAAGCCCCAGGTCGTCCGCACCGACGCGATCCAGTCGTTCGTCATGCAGGAGACGCCGATCGTGCGGCTCACCTGCGACGACGGCGCGCGCGGCACCGGCTACACGTACACGATCGGCACCGGCGGCTCGTCGGTCGTCGCGCTCCTGCGCGACCATCTCGCGCCGCTCCTGCTCGGCGAGGACCCCGACGAGATCGAGCGGCTGTGGAAGCGAATGTTCTTCCACACGCACGCCACCGCGGTCGGCGCGATCACGTCCCTCGCGCTGGCCGCCGTCGACACCGCGCTGTGGGACCTGCGCGGCCTCCGCACCGGCCTTCCTTTGTGGAAGCTCGCCGGCGGCGCGCAGCGGCGCGTGCCCAGCTACACGACCGAGGGCGGGTGGCTGCACCTGTCGCGCGAGGCGCTCGCCGACGAGGCGCTCGCGGCGCGCGAGAAGGGATTTCGCGGGACCAAGATGAAGGTCGGCAAGCCGCACCTTTCGGAGGATGTCGCGCGGCTCGATGCGGTCCGTACCGCCGTGGGCGACGCGTTCGAGGTGATGACCGACGCGAACCAGGGATTCACCGTGTCCGAGGCGCTCCGCCGCGCCCGCGCGTTCGCGCCGTTCGGCCTCGCCTGGCTCGAGGAGCCGCTGCCCGCCGAGGACCTGGGGGGCCACGTCGAGCTCGCGCGCGCCGCGCCGATGCCGATCGCCGTCGGAGAGTCGATCTATTCGATCCAGCATTTCCGTGAATACCTCGAGCGCGACGCATGCTCGATCGTCCAGGTCGACTGCGCGCGCATCGGCGGAATCACGCCATGGCTCAAGGTCGCCCATCTCGCCGAGGCTTGCAACGTCGCGGTCTGCCCGCACTTCCTCATGGAGCTGCACGTCTCGCTTGCCGCCGCGGTGCCGAACGGCGCCTGGGTCGAGTACATCCCGCAGCTCGACGACCTCACGTCGTCGCGCATGACGCTGCGCGACGGCTACGCCGTTCCCCCCGACGAGCCGGGCCTCGGCATCGAATGGGACTTTGCCGCGATCGAGAAGCGCGCCGTCGCCCGCACGACGCTCGCCGCCTGACGCCGAAAGGATCCACCATGCTCACGCGCGCCGCGCTCACCATCCGCCTCCACCCCGACGACGACGTCGTCATCGCCCGCCAGCAACTCGTCGGCGGCACGCGCCTCATCGACGAGACCGTCACGATCAGCGGGTTGATCCCGCCCGCGCACAAGGTAGCCACGCGCGCGATCGCGAAGGGGGCACCGGTCAAGCGCTACAACCAGGTGATCGGCTTTGCGTCGCGCGACATCGTGCCGGGCGAGCACGTCCACCTGCACAACCTCGCGATGGGCGCCTTCGCGCGCGACTACGCGTTCGGCGCCGACGCCAAGCCGACCGCGTACGTCGACCGGCCCGCGACCTTCCAGGGGATCGTGCGCGCCGACGGGCGCGTCGCGACGCGCAACTACATCGGCATCCTGTCGACGGTGAACTGCTCGGCGACGGTCTCGCGCGCGATCGCCGACCAGGTGACGCGCGGCGCCTTGCGCGATTATCCGAACGTCGACGGCGTCGTGGCGCTCACGCACGGCTCCGGCTGCGGCATGGACACGCAGGGCGACGGCATGAAGCTGTTGCGCCGCACGCTCGCAGGCTATGCGCGCCATGCGAACTTCGCCGGCGTGCTGATCGTCGGGCTGGGCTGCGAGGCGAACCAGATCAGCTCGCTGATGGGCGCGACGGGGCTCAAGGAAGGCCCGCTGATGCGCCAGTTCAGCATCCAGGACACCGGCGGCACCGCGAAGACGGTCGCGCACGGCGTCAAGCTGGTCGGCGAGATGCTGCCGCACGCGAACGAGGCGAAGCGCGAGACCGTCGCCGCGTCGAACATCGTCGTCGGGCTCCAGTGCGGAGGTTCCGACGGCTACTCGGGCATCACCGCGAATCCGGCGCTCGGCGCCGCGGTCGACCTGCTCGTGCGCCACGGCGGCACCGCGATCCTGTCGGAGACGCCGGAGATCTACGGCGCCGAGCATCTCCTAACGCGCCGCGCGGTTTCTCGCGCCGTCGGCGAGAAGCTGATCGAGCGCATCAAGTGGTGGGAGAGCTACACCGAGCGCGAAGAGGGCGAGATGAACAACAACCCGTCACCGGGCAACAAGGCCGGCGGCCTGACGACGATCCTCGAGAAGAGCCTCGGCGCGGTCGCGAAGGGCGGCACGACGAACCTCGTCGACGTCTACGAGTACGCGGAGACGGTCACCGCGAAGGGATTCGTCTACATGGACACGCCCGGCTACGATCCGGTGTCCGCGACCGGCCAGGTGGCGGGCGGCGCGAACCTGATCTGCTTCACGACCGGCCGCGGCTCGGCGTACGGCTGCGCACCGGCGCCGTCGCTCAAGCTTTCGACCAACACGCCGCTCTGGGTGAAGCAGGAAGAGGACATCGACCTCAACGCGGGCGAAATCGCCGACGGCAACGCGACGGTCGATGGGGTCGGGCAGAAGCTGTTCGACCTGATGCTCGCCACCTGCTCGGGCGCGCGCACCAAGAGCGAGGTGCACGGCTACGGGCAGAACGAGTTCGTGCCGTGGTATGTGGGCGCCGTGATGTGAACGGCGCTTGCGCCCGTCACGTGCGCGGTCGTGCCGGCGCGCCGACTACGGTCGCGTCCATCCATTGTCACGGCGCCGCGCCGGGACGAAGGCAACGTTGTCCTTGAAAACGGAACGAAGACGATGAGCAGGAAAGTCCCGACGAAACCTCGCAAGCTCCGCTCGCAGCACTGGTTCGGCGTCGACGACCGCGATGCCATCGTCCACCGCTCGTGGATGAAGAACCAGGGCATCCCGCACGACCAGTTCGACGGCCGTCCGGTCATCGGCATCTGCAACACCTGGTCGCAGGCGACGCCCTGCAACGCGCATTTCCGCGAGCTGGCTCGACACGTGCGCGACGGCATCCTCGACGCGGGCGGCTTCCCGATCGAGTTCCCGGTGATGAGCCTCGGCGAGACGCTGATGCGCCCGACGACGATGCTCTTCCGCAACCAGGTGTCGATGGACGTCGAGGAATCGATCCGGGCCAATCCGTTCGACGGCGTCGTGCTGCTGATGGGCTGCGACAAGACGACGCCAGCACTGCTGATGGGCGCCGCTTCGGTGGATCTGCCGACGATCGGGGTGTCGGGCGGCCCGATGCTGAACGGCAAGTACCGCGGCGAGGACATCGGCTCGGGCACGCACGTGTGGAAATTCACCGCGATGCTGAAGACCGGCGAAATGAAGCCCGAGGACATGGTCGAGGTCGAATCCTGCATGTCGCGCTCGGCCGGCCACTGCATGACGATGGGCACCGCCTCCACGATGGCGTCGATGGTCGAGGCGCTCGGCATGGGCTTGCCGACCAACGCGGCGATACCTGCGGTCGATTCGCGCCGTCGCGTGCTCGCGCGCATGGCCGGCCGCCGCATTGTCCAGATGGTCCACGAGGACCTGCGCATGTCGAAGATCCTCACCAAGGACGCGTTCGAGAACGCGATCATGGTCAACGGCGCGATCGGCGGCTCGACCAATGCGGTCGTGCACCTGCTCGCGATCGCGGGACGCATGGGGGTCAAGCTGACGCTCGACGACTGGGACCGGCTCGGGCGCGATATCCCGTGCCTCGTCAACCTGATGCCCTCGGGTCAATTCCTGATGGAGGACTTCTATTACGCGGGCGGGCTGCCGGTGGTGATCCGCGAAATAGGCAAGTTCCTGCATAAAAAGGCGCTGACCGTCAACGGCCGTTCGCTGTGGGACAACTGCAAGGACGCGGTCAACTACAACGAGAAGGTCATCACGCCGATTGCGAAACCGTTCAAGGCGCTCGGCGGCATCGCGGTGCTGCGCGGCAACCTCGCGCCGAACGGGGCGGTGCTGAAACCGTCCGCGGCCACGCCGAAGCTGTTGCGCCACAAATCGCGCGCGGTCGTGTTCCGCGACATCGACGACCTGCACAAGCGCATCGACGACCCGAAGCTCGACGTGCGCGAAGACGACATCCTCGTGCTGCAGAATTGCGGGCCGAAGGGTTACCCGGGTTTCCCGGAGGTCGGCAACTTCGCGCTGCCCACGAAGCTCCTCAAGAAGGGCGTCACCGACATGATCCGCATCTCGGACGCGCGCATGTCCGGCACCGCGTACGGCACGGTCGTGCTGCACGCGTCGCCCGAGGCGGCGATCGGGGGTCCCCTCGCGCTGGTCCAGAACGGCGACATCATCGAGCTCGACGTCGCCAAGCGCCGCCTGGTGCTGCACGTCTCCGATGAGGAGCTCGCGCGCCGGCGCGCGAAGTGGAAGGCGCCGAAGCCGCATGCCGATCGCGGTTGGGTGAAGCTCTACTGCGACAGCGTGCAGCAGGCGGACCAGGGCGTCGACTGCGATTTCATGGTCGGCAGCTCGGGGGCGGCGGTGGGGCGGCCGAGCCATTGAGCGTGGGCGGCGAACCGTAAAAGCCACCTTTCGCCGGGAACTGCACCACGAATTGCACAAGACGACGGTTCGCCGCAGCGGCATTCCGCACGGAAAACTTCGGGCGGCCGGGCGCCTTTGTTGCGGCAAAGGCCAGGAAGTACCGGGCGCCTGATCCGATCGAGCGACTTGCGGAGCGTGGTTCCGCGAGCGCTCGTCCGTCCTGTCCGAGGTCGCAGGGCGCTCGTCGCCCGCGCGTCCTGCAAGCGGTCGTCCATACCGTGCATGCGCGCGAATACGATGTCCCGATGACCGAGGCCCCCGACTACCTGAACCCCGCTGTCCCCCGCGGCATGCGCCGCGTCGAGTTGCCGGTGGTCGAGGCGACCGACGCGGCGCTCGCGGGCTACGGTCGCATGGTCGACGATCCGGCGCGCGAGTCCGTCGAGATCACGCGCTGGCCGGCCCGCGGATGGCGCGCGGTCGACGACGATTCGGGCGACCAGGGCGGCACCACCGAGGGCACGTTCCGCTGCGACTGGCGCGGCGACGTGCTGTACGGGCGCAACGAGGCGGTCGGCGGCCACTACGTGCTCGCGTACGCGGAAGAGCCTGCCGACGCGCGCGAGGACCACGAGCGCGCGCCGCGCCGCATGCTCCTCTGGCACGCGAACTACCATCCCGATGGCGGCCAGCTCTTCTTCCCGCTCGACGCGCGGCCGTTCATCGTGCCGCTCGCGCGGCCCGGCGACGACGTGCGGCCCGAGGACTTCGTCGCGTTCCGCTTCGACGGCACGCGCGGCCTCTACATCCATGCGAACGTCTGGCACGAAGGCGTGTTCGCGGTCGCAGGAGCGCAGCGCTTCTTCGACCAGCAGGGCGCGGTGCACGCGCGCGTCTCCGTCGACTTCCCGCGCGAGTTCGGCTGCCTGCTCGACGTGCCGCTCTAGGGGGGGCGGGTTGCGGAACCAGGTTCTGGAACCTGCCCCCCCGGCCGTAGGGGGTCGGCCGTTCCGCCGCTCGCCTGCGTTCCGTCGCCCCCGCCGTTACAATCGGAACTCCCACCACGCCGGCGCCGCCCCATGCCCACCGTCCGCTACCTGGTTCACGACGTCGACGCGGTGCTGCCTTTCTATGCCTCCCTCGGATTCCGCGAGGTCGACCGCTGGGGCCCGCCGTTCGCGATCCTCGAGCGGCAGGGACTCACGCTGTGGCTCGCCGGTCCTGGCACGTCGGCCGCAAGACCGATGCCCGACGGTGCGAAGCCGGCTTCGGGCGGATGGAACCGGATCGTGATCGAGGTCGACGACCTCGACGTCACGATCGAGGGCATCCGAAGCGCGGGGGCGCGGTTCCGCAACGAGCCGATTTCCGGTCCGGGCGGCAGGCAGGTCCTCGCGGAGGACCCGTCGGGCAACCCGGTCGAACTTTTCGAGCCGGGCAGCGAATGAGCCCGCCGGTGACCTGACGCGTCATGTCCTCCCCCGCCGATCTCTCCCCGCTGGTCGCGCGCGTCGCCCTGGGCGACCGTGCCGCGTTCCGGACGCTCTACGAAGCGACCGCCCCGTCTCTGTTGGGCGTCGCGCTTCGTATATTGCGGGATCGGGGCCGCGCCGAGGACGTGATCCAGGACGCGTTCGTCAACGTCTGGCACCGGGCTGGCAGCTACCGCGAAACCGCGGGCGCGCCGATGACCTGGCTCACCGCGATCGTGCGCAACCGTGCGCTCGACGCGATGCGGAGCGAGTCGCGCCACGAGGCGAGCTCGCTGACCGACGACGAGGACGCGATGGCAGACATCGAGGACGATCGGCCTGACGCGCTGGCCCTGCTCACGCAGGCCGCGGACGCGCTCGCGATCCGCGCGTGCCTCGCGACGATCGACGGCTCGCAGCGGCAGTGCCTCGCGCTCGCGTATTACCGCGGCCTCTCGCATTCGGAGATGGCCGCACACCTCGGATCGCCGATCGGCAGCGTCAAGGTTTGGCTGCGGCGCGGACTCGAGAAGCTCCGCCGCTGCCTCGAGCGCGCGAAATGAACTACGACCGGCCCGAGCTCCTCGACCGGCTCGCCGCCGAGTACGTGTTCGGCACGATGACCGGGCGCGTGCGAAGGCGCTTCCAGCGCCTTCGCGCGTCGTTGCCCGCGGCGGATGTCGCAGCGGTCGCGTGGGAAGCGCGCACCGGGGGGCTCGCACAGTCGGTGCCGGCGGTTGCGCCGTCGCCGGGATTGTGGAATGCCATCGACCGTCGCACCGGCGGGACCGGCGCCGCTCCCGAGCCCGCCCGCGGCGGCGGCATCGGCGCGTGGGCGTGGGCGCTGCCGCTCACCGGTCTCGTGTTCGGCGTGCTCGCGACGGTCGGATTCGTGCGGCTCGCGCCCGACGCGCTCGTCCCGATCGACGCGATCGTGCAGGCGCGCGGCACGCTGCCGGAAAGCTACGTGGGAATCCTCACCGACACCACGGGCGCGGCGACGATGCTCGCGAGCTCGACGCGGCACGGCACGACGATGTCGATCAAGGTGCTGCGCCCGGTTGAGGTGCCCGAGGGCAAGGTGCTGCAACTCTGGGCGCTGCCACGGGGCGCCGAACCGTTCCCGCTCGGCGTCGTGCCGCGCGAAGGCAAGGACAGCTTCGAGATGCCCGAGACTTCGGAGAAGCTGCTGTCCAACGTGCCGCGCCTCGCGGTGTCGATCGAGGACAAGCCGGCCGCGCCGGGCACGGAACCGCAGGGCTTCATCCTCACCGGGCACTGCGTAAAGCTCTGGTAGCGCGCGGGGGCGCGCGGTCGCCGACATGGCACCACCCTTCCGTGTGGCGTGCGGGCACCTTGCATCCGATGTCGATGGTCGGGCTTCAGTCCGACGCGGGAGCAGCGCGCCACCGATGTCACGCTGAAGGTGGATCCGCGCGTCCGGATCCCGCGACGGTTTCGGGCCGGCTGCGGCTCCACGACACGCCGCAACGCGAATTTTCGCGTCGCCGTGCCGCGCATCCGCCCTGTCTCCGATCGCGCGACCGCGCCGTATCTCGAGACACGTGGCCGCATCCCGGCCATCGCGCTTCCACACGATCCGGAGATCCCCATGAAGAACCGCACGTTCATCGCCATCGCCGGCCTGCCGCTGTTCGGCGGCCTCGCGCTCGCATTCGTCGTCAACCATGCCTGGGCCCAGGGCACGCTCGTGAAGAACGACGCGTTGGCCGACGGCGCGGGCCGCACGCTCTACACGTTCGACCAGGATGCCGCCGGCAAGTCGGCCTGCAACGGCGGTTGCGCGGCGGCGTGGCCGCCCTTCGCAGCGTCCGAAGCCGAGAAGGCGCAGGGGGGCTACACGATCGTCGTGCGTGACGACGGGTCGCGACAGTGGGCGCTCGACGGCAAGCCGTTGTACCGGTTCGCCGCCGACGCGAAGCCGGGTGATGCGCTCGGCGACGGCCAGGGTGGCGTGTGGCACGTCGTCAAGCGCAAGGTCGCCGCGTCCGCGACGGCGAACTTCCCGCGCTCGTCGTATTGAAAAATCGCGCGCTGCGGCGCGCGGCCGGGTGCAACATGGCAACTCGGGTGCCGGACAAGGGTCGGGCACCGCGGCGATGGGCGACGGGCGAACGGCAGAGCAGCAAGCCGCGCCCGGATCCATCGCCGGCCAGGACAGGAAAACCGAACATGAAACAGAAGCAGGATGCACGCGGCGTTCCGCTTTCGTCGGGATCGGTCGAGGCGATCTCGCACTACGAGACGGCGATCGTCCAATTCCACTCCTTTGTGGGCGACCCGCTCGTCACGCTCGACCGCGCGATCGTCGCGTCGCCCGACTTCGTCGCCGCGCACCTGATGAAGGCGCTGGTGCTCGCGACGCTCGCCGAGCGCCAGTTCATGCCGCTCGTCGCCGACTCGCTGGCGGACGCTCGCCGGCACGGAACGAAGGCCAATGCGCGCGAGCGCGGGCTGATGTCGGCGGCTCAGCACCTGTCGAACGGCGCGTGGCACGACGCCTGCGCCGCGCTCGATGCCGTGCTCGTCGAGCATCCGCGCGACGCGCTCGCGCTCCAGGTCGCGCACCTGATGGATTTCTACCGGGGCGACGCGGTCAACCTCCGCAACCGCGTGGCGCGGGTGCTGCCGCACTGGGGCCACGAGGTGCCCGGCTATTCGTACGTTCTCGGCATGTACGCGTTCGGCCTCGAGGAGATGAACCAGTACGGCGAGGCCGAGGAGACCGCCCGGGCGGCGCTCGCGATCCAGCGCCGCGACGGGTGGGCGGTGCACGCGGCCGCGCACGTGATGGAAATGCAGGGCCGCGTCGACGAGGGCATCGCGTGGCTCACGTCGCGCGAGCCCGACTGGGCGCCCGACAACGGCTTCGCGTTCCACAACTTCTGGCACCTCGCGCTATTCCACCTCGACCGGGCCGACCACGACCGCGTGCTCGCGCTGTACGACGGCGCGGTCCATCCGGGCCCGGCGCCGATGCTCCTGTCGCTCGTCGACGCGTCGGCGCTGCTGTGGCGCCTCCGGATCGACGGCGCCGACGTCGGCACGCGCTTCGACGCGGTCGCCGATGAATGGGAAGCGAAGCTCGACGGCGAAGGCGGCTTTTATGCGTTCAACGACCTGCACGCGATGCTCGCGTTCGCGGCGACCGGGCGGGAAGCGGCGGTCGCGCGGCTGACGCAGCGGATGGCGGTCGCGACCGAGGGGCGCGACACGAACGCGGCGATGACGCGCGACGTCGGCGCGCCGCTCGCGCGCGCGGTCGTCGCGTACGGCCGCGGGCGCTACGACGAGGCGGTCGACCTGATCGCGCCGGTGCGCGACATCGCGCACCGCTTCGGCGGCAGCCACGCGCAGCGCGATCTCATCACGCTGACGCTGATCGACGCCGCGCGGCGTGCGGGACGCACGTCGCTCGCGAAGCACGTGCTGGCCGAGCGGCTGGTATCGAAGCCCGAGGCGCAGTGGGGACGGCGCATCCTCGCGCGCATCGAGGCGAAGGCGGTCGCGACGCAGTGAGGCGCGGCGTCGGGCTGAAGCCCGACCCGCGCCCTCGATCATCGCGCGCGCAGCGGGCCCGGCTTCAGACCGACGGCGTCTTCAGCATTCCGCCATAGAGCCCCGGCGTCGAGCCGGCGATCGCGGTCGCGCCGAACGCCTTCTCGTAGAACGCCGCGGGGCCCACGCCGCCGACGATCGCGTACGCGTAGCCTTGTGCCGCGAGCGCATGCATCGCCGCGAGCGCGAGCGCGCGGCCGATGCCCTGGCCGCGCGCCGATTCGATCACGCCGGTCGGGCCGAAGAAGTCCGGCGCGATTGCGTCGTGGCACGCGAAGCCGACGAGCGTCTCGTTCCTCACCGCGACAAGGCAAGCCACCGGCATCCGCGCGAATGCGGCGTCGACTTCGGCCGCCCAGGGCGCGAAGTGGCGGCGCGTCCAGTCGAGCACGAGCGGCTTCTCCGGCGCGAGCGCGCGCCGCACGACGACGCCGCGCGCGGCCGCCGCCGCGATGGCCGGATCGAGCGGCGGCAATTCCCACAACCGGACCAGCAGGTCGGCCATCGCTACGCGTCCTGTGGCGGCGCGGGCATGGGAGCGCAGGTCGCGTTGCGGTCGGTGTACTGCGGGTCGAACGCGAAGCCGAGCCGCTCAAGGAACGCGGTCGACCGCGCGAGGTCCTTCACCGGCGGTTTGACGTGATGCGGCGTCGCCATCGCCCCCCCATCAGAACTTGCCGTAGGTGTTGTACGCGTCCACCGGATCCATGCCGCCGACGAGCGCCTTGCGCATCTCGCTCTCGGTCGACACGACCTCCTCGGTGCGGCGCACGACCTCCTCGGCGATCGCCGCGGGCACGATGACGACCCCGTCGCGATCGGCGAGAAGCCAGTCGCCGGTCGAGATCGTGACGCCGCCGATGTCGATCGGCGCGCCGTACGCATCGGGAATCCAGCGCGCGACGATGTCCGAGGGGGTCAGAAACGAGCACCAGACCGGGAAGCCCTGCGCGAGCACGAGGTCGGTGTCGCGCGATCCGCCGTCGACGACGTAGCCCAGGACACCGCGTGCGGCGAGCGTCTGCGCCGACAGCTCTCCCATCAATGCGACTTCGCGATTGTGCGGCTGGCAGACGACCACGTGCGCCGCCGGCGCTTGCGCGAGCAGCGTGCACCAGCCGAGCAACGAGTCGTGCCGCGTCTTCGACCGGTCGATGTGCCCGGACACGGTCCACACGGGCCCCGCGAGGCGGCGCGTCGGGTCGAGCGGCTTGATGTCGTGCGGCAGAACGACGCGCTCGTGCCCCATCATGCGCAGCACGTCATGGACGGCGCCCGTGTAGCACGCCGCGAGGCGATCGGTCAGCGTGCGCGTCGTCACGGAGCTTTCGGCGGCGTCACCGCGCCGATGATCGCGCCCGCGACGACGAGCCCGACGAGCGCGTAGCCGGCATTGATGAGCCACAGCGTGACGGACCGCGCCTCGAACGCGTAGTTGAGCGCGAGCTGCGCACCGACGATGCCGATCGCGAGCACGGCGCCGAGCTTCGCGCCGTTGAGCCAGCCGGTGCAGCCGGTGCGCGCCACCAGCATTGCGAGCAGCGCGCATTCGACCAGCACCGCGACGAAGCCGACCACGTAGGGCAGGCTTCCCGAGTTCATCGCCTGCAGGTCGGCCATCGTCTTGCCGATGCCCGCGAGCCAGGGAGTCGCGAAGGTCGAATACCAGCCCGCGCCGATGCTGAAATAGATGATCGCCGCGACGACGACGACGAGGATGCGCTTGCCATTCATGAATCTCCCCTCGATCCCGGGCTTCGGTGCCGGGCTGGGGCGCAGTGTCGCCCGGCGCGCGCACGCCGGCAACGGCCCGAGCGACCTACGGCCGGAACCGGGCGTCGAGGGGTCGCCCTGGGGCGCGACCGGTCGACGGGGCCGGCGTCAGGCGGGGTCGAGCCGGGACAGGCCGAACGCCTGCTGGATGCGCGCACGGAAGCTGCGGCCCGAGACGAT
>JBDTNO010000018.1:0-25999 GCA_039933715.1 Betaproteobacteria bacterium | reverse complement strand
GGCCGGCGGTCGGAAACTCCCGAGCACTGGCCACCGTCCAGCTCCACGCCCGCTTGTCCGTCCGCCGACGCCCAAGCGCGTGCGTCCGACCGCCGACCGCCGACCGCCGACCGTCGCCTTTAGCCTTCGCTATTTCGCCGGCATACGCGACAACTTGTCGCGCACGGCCTTCGCGTCGCGAAGCCGCGCCTGCGCGCTCGCGTTCTGGGGATCGTAGCGGACCGAGGTCTCGAACGCGCGAATCGCGCCGTTGACGTCGGTGCGCATGAGCTTGACGCCGTCGTTGTAGTAGTCGCCGCCCACCGTCTTCGTCAGCACGACGATGCGCGCGGTCCATTCGGGCTGCGGCTCGCCGCGCAGCGCGAGCGCCTGCTCGAACAGGCCGAGCGCCGGTTCGCGCTGGCTCTTCCCCTCGAGCTCCTTCGCGCGCTCGGCGAGCGTCGCGCCGATCTTCTGGCGCATCGCGCGGTCGCGCGGATGCGCATCGACCCAGGCCTTCAGCTCGCGCAACGCACCGGCGGTGTCGCCCGCGCGGAACATTTCCATGCGCTGGTCGACGTCGAATGCGTCGTTGCCCGCTGCCGCTGCCGCCGCGGTGGCGGAGGCCGCGGCCATCGCCGGCGTCGCGGGCGCGGCCGGCGCGGCCGGTGCGGTCCTCGCGGCCCGCGCGTCGGAAAACAGATCCTCGACGCGGACGCGCGACGCGCGGCCGGCTTGCGCCCGCGCCATGTTCTGGCGGTCGATCTCCCGGAGCGAGCGCGCTGCCTCGGCGTTGCGCGGGTCGAGCGCGAGCACGCGCAGGAACGCGGTGGCGGCGCGCCCGCTTTCACCGGCGCGCATCGCGGTACGCCCGGCCTCGAGCGAATCGCGCACGCCGCGGCGGATCTCGGCGCGCAGCGCCTCGGTTTCGCGCCGCGCGGCGTCGTCGTCGGCGAGCATCGCCACGACATGCAGGTGGTCGACGGCGGTGGCGAGGTCTCCGGCGGCGCGGGCCTCGCGCGCGAGCTCGCGGTGGCGCCGGATCGCATCCTCGCGCGGGCCTTCCTGCCGGATGATGCGCGGGGCCGGCGCCGGACCGTCGTCGTCGGGCGGTGTCGGCGCCTGCGCGCACGCGCCGGCCAGCGCGGCGAACGCGACCGCCGCGCAGCTGCGGATCGCGCAGCGCATCGTCACGGGCGCGCGACCGGCAATGCGGTCACGAGCTTGGCCTTGAAGGCGTCGAGGTCGTCGCTGCCGAAGATCATGCTTCTGCGGAGCATCACCGGCGGCGCGAAGAACGGGTTGCCGCCCGGCGTGACGGTGACGCCGAGCTTCACGTTCCGCGCGCGGAGGTACTCGACGACGATGTCGTTCACGTCGCCGTACGGGAACGCGAACGAGGTCGTCGACTCGCCGAGGCGCTCGCGGATCGCGTCGATCGGCCCCTCGACCTCGCGCCGGATCCGTTCGCGATAACGGGCTTCGTTCTCGTCGGCGAGCTTCATCGTCAGGTTCGCGTGCGTCTTGGAATGCGGCTGGACGTCGATCTGTCCCGCCGACGACATCTCCTTCATCTGCGCCCAGTTGAGCGCGTCGCCGGCGCCGACGAAATCGGTGTAGAGGTAGACGGTGGCCGGATAGCCGTATTTCTTCAGGATCGGCCACGCGATCTCGTAGGTCGACCGGTAGCCGTCGTCGATCGTGATCGCGACCGATCGCTTCGGCAGGGCGACCTTGCCGTCGAGGAAGTCGACGAGGCGCTGCATCGACACGACCGTGTAGCCGTTCTCGCGCAGGAAGCGCATCTGCGCCTCGAACGCCGCGGGCGTGACCGTGAGGTTGTTCGCGCGCGGCCCGAACCGGTGGTAGCAGAGGATCGGCACCGTCTGGAAGCTCGCGGGCTCGACGCCGCCGGGATTGAGCGGTGCGAGCGGGATCGCAACCGCCCGTCCCGCACGCGCCTCGTCGATCCGGTTGAATTCGGCGATCTCGAAGCGGCGACCGCGGTCGCCGAGGTAACGCTCGGCGAGCGAGGCGAAATTCTCGCCCGGGCGCGGGACGACCACGGCGAACGCGCCGTCGCGCGCGAGCAGCGGGCCGGTCTCGGCCGGCGCGAAGATCGTCGGCGCCACGCGCGCGGCGACCGGAGGGCGCTGCGGCGCCTCCGCGCACGCGGCGAGGACGAGGGCCGCGAAGGCGAGCGCCGCCGCGCGCATCGCGTCAGCCCGGGGCCGTGGCGACCGGTTCGCTGGCGGGAGCGGCGGCGTGCGCGGACGCTGTCGCAGGGTCATGTCGGGCCTCCAGGGCCTCGGCGGTCTTGTCGAACGAGGCGTAGAGCTCGCCGAACTCGTCCTTGCGCGTCTCGCCGATGCGCACGTCGTAGCGGCCGTGCGCGATCTCGTCGAGCGAGCTTCGGAGCACGCGGATCGGCGCGGCGATGCGTCTCGCGAGCAGGTAGGTCCCGGCGGCCACCGCGGCGACCGTCACCAGCGTCAGGATCGCGAGCAGCACGTAGACGAGGTTCGCGACTCGGGCGAGCGGCGCCTCGTAGATGCCGAGGTGCACCTGGCCGATCGGCTTTTTCTGGAACAGGATCGGCACCTCGAAGTCGATGACGTTGCCGCTCGCGAGTTCGTGCGTGCGAACCGCGACCTCGGCGTCGCTCGAGCTCACGAGCTTCGATGCCGGCGCCGCGTACTTCTGCCCGACCTGCTTGGGTTCGTTGCTGCCGCGCACGACGCCTTCGTCGTCGGCGACGATCAGGTACGGGAAGTCCTGCCGGGCGAGCGTCTCCTGCACGAACACGTCGATCGCCGCGTAGTCCTCGGCGAGCAGCGGCACCGCGCTCTGCGTCGCCATGAACTTCGCGAGCGAGCCGCCGTAGCCCTTGACCTGCTCGAGCATCGCCGCGTACTGGCGCTGGTAGAGGATCCCCGCGGTCAGCGTCATCGTCACCGCGACGATCGCGGCCATGATCCCGGCCCAGCGCACCGAGAGGGACAGCCCCTTGTGCTTGCCTTTCTTGTCTTCATCGTCCTTGAGCTCGCGCGCGACGCCGATCAGCGCCTGCGCGAACTCCTCGCCGGTCTGGAAGCGCTTCTCGGGCGCCTTCTTCAGCGCGCGCTCGATCACGCGGCGCAGCGACAGCGGCACGTCGGGGCGCAGCTTGTCGACGGTCGGCGGGTCGGTCTGCGTGATCTTCATCGCCACGCTGATGATCGAGTCGCCTTCGAACGGCAGCTGGCCGGTCACGAGCTTGTAGAGGACGACGCCGACCGAGAAGAGGTCGGAGCGCGAGTCGACCTTCTGGCCGAGAACCTGCTCGGGCGACATGTAGTTGGGCGTCCCGAGCACGTCGCCGAGCTGCGTGTGCTGGGTGAGCTCGTGGTCGCCGCCGTCGATCCGGCAGATGCCGAAGTCCGTGACCTTCACCTGGTTGCCCGACGACACCAGCATGATGTTGCCCGGCTTGATGTCGCGGTGGATGATCCCCTTCTTGTGCGCGTAGTCGAGCGCGCGCGTGAGCTGGATGCCGATCTCGACCACGTCGCGCGTCGACATGCGCTGGTCGGAGCGGATCAGGTCGGTCAGCGTCATGCCGTCGACCAGCTCCATCGCGATGTACGGGTGCTTGCCGTCGATGCCGACGTCGAAGATCGTGACGATGTTCGGGTGCGAGAGCGTGCCCGCGCCCTTGGCCTCGCGCAGGAACCGCATCCGGTACTGGTCGTCGTCCGCGAGTTGGCTCTTGAGGAGCTTGATCGCGATTTCCCGGTCGATCTCGGGGTCGTAGCCCTTGTACACGCGCGCCATCGCGCCTTCGCCGATGATCTCGCGTATCTGATAGCGTCCCAGTCGTTCCATGCTTGTCCCGTCCTCGCTGCCGGGTCGTGCGGACCCCGCGCCCGGCGAGGATACTGCGTCGGACGCGCGCGGCAAAGCCCGTTGTCGGCCGCGGCGGGCGCGAAAGTTCGCATTGACGCCGGCGCGGGGCCGCGGCGCCGCGCCTCCCGGCCTTGCTGCCGGCGCCTGATCCCCTATACTCTTGCGCTCGACCGAGCGCGCATTCGCATGGACCACGCCCCCGCACCGCGACAGGCCGCGATCCTGTTCGCCGACATCGCCGGCAGTACCAAGTTGTACGAGACACTTGGTGACGCGGAGGCGCTGGCGACGATCGCGCACGCGCTCGACGTGATCCGGCAGGTGTGCGAGGAGCACGGCGGCCGGATCGTCAAGACGATCGGCGACGAGGCGATGGCGATCTTCCCGAACGCCGCCAACGCCGCCTACGCGTCGATCACGATGCAGACGCAGGTCTCGGGAATGAAGACGAGCCGCGGCGCGCCGCTCGCGATCCACGCCGGCTTCCATTACGGTCCGGTCATCGACGACAGCAAGGACGTGTTCGGCGACTCGGTCAACCTCGCCGCGCGGCTGACGTCGCTCGCGAAGTCCGGCCAGACGCTCGTCACCGCCGACACCGTCAACATCCTGTCGCCGTCGCTGCGCTCGCGCACGCGCACGCAGGACACGCACACGGTGCGTGGCAAGCAGGCCGACATCGCGGTGTTCGAGCTGATCTGGCAGGAGTCGCGCGAGGAGCTGACCGCGATGGCGCCGCGCGCCACCGCCAGGGAGGCGATGCTGAAGGTCCGGCACGGCGGCAAGGAGGCCGAGCTCGGGCCGTCGGTCAATCTCTACACGTTCGGCCGCGACGCGCAGAGCGACGTCGTGATCGGCGACCGGATGGCCTCGCGCCAGCACGCGCGCATCGAGCGCCGCCGCGACAAGTTCGTGCTGATCGACCACAGCACCAACGGCACCTACTGCACGGTCGACGGCGAGCGGGAGATCGAATTGCGCCGCGAGGAGTTCACGCTGCGGGGTCGCGGGCGCATCTCGTTCGGCCACGCGTACGCCGAGGATCCCGCCGAGACGGTCGAGTTCGAGAGCGAGGAAGCCTCCTGACGACGACGCGGGCGAAGGAAACGGTTGCCTTCGCCGCCGCCTGAGGCAACAATCGCGGGATGACCGATGTCCCGGGCGCGTCCCCGCCGCGCGACAGTCTCAGCCGTCCCGTGCCCGCGCCGCGCGCCGTCGGCGCGACCCTCGCGAACGTCACGATCCGCCTGCCGGGCGACACCTCGTTCACCCGGGTCCTGGTCGTGCGGCCCGCGCTCGCCGTCCTGTTCCGCATCGCGATCGGCCCGGCGGCCGACCGCTACGTGCCGCGCTTTCTCGCGTTCGAGCGTGCCGGGCACGCGCGGCCTGGCTGGCACTGGCCCGCGTTCCTGGCGCCGCCCGTGTGGGCGTTCTACCGCAAGCTGTGGACCGAGGGCGTCGCGTTCTCGCTCCTGCCGATCGCCGGCGCGTTCGCGTTCGCCGCGGTCGGCGGATCGCTCGACGGCACCGGCGCCGGATGGTGGCTCGCGCTCGCGTTCTCGGTGTGGCTGTTTCCCGCCTTCCTGTCGGCGCTCGCCGCCGACGCGCTCCTGTGGGGCCGCGTGCGCCGCGACGTGATGCGCGCCGAGGGCGGAACCCCGAGCGCGTCGAAGGCGGTCGCATCGCTCGCGCGCGACGTCCCGACGTCACCGGTCGCGGCGATCGCGCTCGGCGGCGGGGCGATCGTGCTCGCCGCGACGTTGCTCGGCCCGCCGATTCGCGCCGAATACGTGGCGCACGCCGCGCGCGACGCGGTGAACGTCACGCTCGCGGCGCTGCGCATCGTGCAGGAAGCGGTCGAGTCGGCATGGGACCGCACCGGCACGCTCGCGCACGCGCGCAATGTCGGCATGCTCCTCGCGCAGAACGACGGCGCCTATGTCGGTGACGTCGCGGTAGGTCCGGGAGGTCGCGTGCGCGTGTCGCTCGGGCCCTCGGTCCCGGGCGCCGCGGGCAAGTCGATCCTGCTCGCGCCGACGGTCGACCGCGACCAGCGCGTGCAATGGATGTGCGTGCCGGTCGACATTCCGGCGCGCTATCTGCCCGAAGCCTGCCGGCGCTAGCGCTCGTCCGCGCGAATGCGCGAGGCGCGGCGGCGGGCGATCGCCGCCATACCCGCCGCGGCGACCAGTGCCGCCACGACGGCCAGCCATGTACCGCCGGGGCCCGGAACGGCATTCGCCCCGGTCACGGCCGGTTGCGCGAGTCCGGTGCCGGTGAAATCGTAGACGAGCGCCGCGTTGATCACGCCGAGCATGAACGGCAGCAGCGCGTTCACGATCGCGCCGAGCAGCCCTCCGTCCTGGATCGTTACGCTCGCGACGCCCACGACGAGCTGCGCGGTGAACGTTCCCGCGGTGGTCGGGGCGAACGTCGCCCGGTACGTGCACTGGCTCGCGTCGCAGCCCAGCGGCGACAGCGCGTACATGCCGGACGGCTGGTCGAGCGCCGTCGTCGGGACCGGGATCGTAACCGTCCAGTTCGGGAACACCGCCTTGATGCCGCCGACCGTCAACGGGCTCGACAACCCGATGAGCGAGAGGACCAGGTCGTCTGCAGGCCCAACGGACGTGAACAGCACGGTCGCATCGAACGACGCCGGCACGTCGGAAAACTTGAGCGACAGCGGCACCGTGACGTCGGCCTGAAGCTGCCCGCCGACGAGGACGTTGCCGAGCGCGATGGGCGGATAGGGCGAGACCGCCGACTCGGCCGGCGGCGCGACCACGGCAACGAGAGCGGTGAACAGGACGGCGAGGGCGGACGCGCGCGGTCCGCGGCGGGACGTTTCCTGAAGCGAGCGGGGCATCTGGGGTCGTCCGGTACCGCAGGCTTTGCGCCCGACCGGGCGCGCACCACTTCCGAGCACCGGGATGATATCGGCGTCCCGCGGAAAAGCAATCGAAGGGCTTCGCGTCAGAGAGGCTGCGTCGCCGCAGTTCCCCGCGCGCGCCGCAGCCGGCGCTCGTAGATCGCGATCACCTGGGCGCCGAGCAGCAGCACGGTCGCGGCGATCTCGAACGAGAGCAGGAGCGCGATCGTCGTCGCGAACGATCCGTAGACGAGGATGATCTGCGACAGCGTCGCGAAGTACCAGACGATCGCGTGGCGGGTGATCTCCCACAGGAGGCCCGCGACGATGCCGCCGATCAGCGCGTGCGAGGGCCGCAGCCGACCGGCCGGCATGACCAGGTAGATCGCGGAGAGGAGCAGGATCTCGCCAGCGACGCCCACCAGGTAGATCATCCACACCGACAGTGTGTCGAAGCTGCGGATTTCGCCGAACACCTTGAGCTCGGTGGCGGCGAGTGCCTGCAGCGCGCCCGACACCAGCGTGATGACGATGAGGCCGATCCCCACGACGACGATGAACGCGTAGGGAATGAGCGCCGAGGTGAGCCAGCTGCGATGCCGCTCGTTCCTGCGGTGGTGGAAGATCACCGCGAACGCGTTCTCGAGCACGCCGAACGCGAGCGAGCTGAAGAACAGCAGCACGACCAGGACGACGCCGGACACCGCGACGCCCTGGCGCACGAAGTTCGCGAGGTCCTGCACGACCGGCTGCGTCTGCCCCGGCACGACGAGGTCGAGGTAGCGCCCGAGCGTCGCCATCAATGCGGCGGGATCGAGGACGTGCGAGATCCCGACGACCAGCAGGATGAGGAGCGGGACGATCGACAGCAGCATGTAGTAGGCGACCGCGCCGGCGAGCAGCAGGCCGTGGTTGCGGCCGAACTCGCGGAACACCTCGACGACGAACGGCATCGGGTGGCGCGCGATCTCGACCGCCGGCGACACGTATTCGCGCAGGCGCATCGACGCCGGCCTCACGCGCGGCGGGCCCGGGAAGTCGGCGGCCGCCGGCGCCTCGCCGTCGCGCGTTTCGCTCACAGTCCGAACGGCACGACGCGCACGCCGAACAGCACGCGGTGCAGGATCGCGATCGCGAAGGCCGCGGCCGAACCCGCCACGACGGCGATCGCGTCGTGCGGGATGCGCGGCTCGAAAGCGCGGACCGCGCGTCGCGCGATCGCAGAGACGAGGTCGACGAGCGCCCAGGCGAGGAACGCGCCGAACAGCACGGTGCTCGCGACGTCGCCGTTCGCGCAGAGGTGCACGGCGGACCAGAGAATGACCCCGGCGAGCATCGGGTGTCGGACGAAGCGGCGGATGTGGCCCTTCAGGTTCGCCGCCGCGAGGAGCGTCAGCGCGATCGCCATCGCGGGCGGCGCGATCACGATCGCGAACGACGAAGGTGCGAACAGCGGGACGTTGCGCGGCGCGAGCGCGACGCCGACGACGATCAGGACGAGGCCGATGCCCGAGATCGCCGAGAACGCGAGCTTGTAGGACCGTTCGGACATCCGCGCGGCGACGCTCGCGCGCAGCGGGGGGAGCACGGGCACGAGATGGATGCCGAGGAACAGGACGAGACCGGCGACGAGCAGGATCATCGGGACGTACGGCGGGCGCAGGACCGTTACTGTAGACCATGCGCGACGAACGGGCGCGCGATCGCTCCGCGAAGAGGGCGTCGTCGCGCGAGGAACGCGGGCGAGGCGGCGCTGCGCGTCAGTCCGCTGCGCCGATAGCGCACATCGCGACCGCGTCGGGTCCGTAGCCTTCGGCGATCCAGCCGGCCGCCTGCATCTGCCCCCGGGTGGCGAGCGAGGTCACGTAGCGATGGTTCGCGTCGCGCCGTCCGTTGAACACCCGGTAGATCGGGGAAGTACCGGCGGGGCATGCGCCGCTTGCGGCGTCGGGCAGCGCGACGACGAAGACCTCGGGCGACTCGAGCTGCCATTCGGCCCCGAACCGGTCGGCGACCGCCTGGCACTCGTCCGGCGACGCCGAATAGAAATGCGAGTCGATACCGGCTTCGGGTCGGCCGTAGTAACGGCACACCGGCGAGGGGCGCACGCCCGATCGATCACCGGCCGGTTGCACGCCGAACGACGCGCCGGTGCGCGCCCATCCGGCGAAGTAACCGGTGTCGAGCGCGGAAACCTCGACCGGGTCCGACGTCACGAAATAGTGGTCGACGGATGCGCGATGGAACTCGATCGCGGTGCGGCCGTCGGCGCCTGCGGACGGTTGGGTCGCGCCCGAGTCCGGATCGACCATCAGCGCGGCCGCGTCGACCGCCTCGAAGTCCGAGCCAAAGAGCTGTTGCAGCGTGTGAAGATCGTCGTCGCTCCAGCGCGGATCGGGCGCGCCCGACAGGAACCACGACGATCCGTTGTCGGCCAGCATCATCCCGTAGGCCTTGAGCGCGCGCAGGATCGGATGCACGGACGGCGGAAAGCGCGCGAGGTCGACCCGCTCCTTGAGGCGAAAGCGCTGGCCCATCGGCGGATAGCCCGGCGCCGACAGGCTCGACGCCTCGTGCCGCGCCGGCCACACGAATGCGCTGCGCGTCTGCGGCGCGGTGAAGCGCAGCGCGTGCGCGATCTCGCCGGTCGCGACTTCGTCGTAGCGCACGAGACCGGGCAGGATCGGCAGGCCCGCGGCGTCGGCGGAGGTCCAGCTCGACGGCCGCAATGCGTGGCTTCCGAGGTCGAAGATCGCGCCGGATCCCGCGCGCCAGCTGCCGTCTGCGTTGCGAGCCGCCGCAAAGAGCTCGTAGAGGCGGCAGCTTCCGGACTCGACGATCAGCACGTGGCGGTCGCCGCTCGACGCGGGCCCACCCTCGATCGGCGGATCGGGCGGGATCGGATACGGGCCGGGATCGCTTTCGTCGTCGTAGTCGAAGCGGACGCCGACCTTCGCCGTCCCCTGCGGCACGACGACGAACGGGATGCCGTTCGGCGCGCCGGCGTAGACGGTCCCGAAGTCGGGATGCACGGGCTTGCCGGCGCCGATCGTCGCGACCCACGCCGACGATAGCGGATGCACGGGCAGCGCGTCGACGCGCGTGTTCCAGATGTTGTCGGCGGGGAAGAGCGTGCAACCGCCGAGCGTAGGCGCCGCCGTCGCAATGGGCGCCGTGGCGGCGACGGCGAACGCAGCCGCGGCGAGAGCGCGTCGCATCGCGCGGCGTCAGTCGTCCTCGGCCTGCCAGGCGACCGTGAACGGGCGCGGCACCGCCTCGAGACCGGTGACGAGGTGGACGCGGACGAACGACGACAGCTCGGCGAACGATTCGCGCAACGCGCGCGCGCCGTCGGCCTTGGACAGGCGATGGAACAGGGCGCGGCGCGTGCCGGGTCGCGCGCGCACCACGAGTGCGAGCGGCAGCGTTTCGAGGCGCTGTTCGCGGCCGAAGTACGCGCCGTACGGGACAACCATCGCGATCTCGAGCGGATTGCGCGCCCAGTCGCGATTGACGCGCTCGGCGAGTTCGCCCGCGCGCGCGACCAGGAGCTTCGCCTTGGCGCGCGGCAGCGGCTCGACGACGCGCGCGGTGGCGAATTCGAGGAATCGCGACGTGACGAGGAAGTCGCTCGTCGGTCCTGGCGGCCGGGTGAGCAGTCCTTCGGCGCAGAGGTCGTCGAGCAACGCGCGCCCGTCGACCGTATCCACGCCCAGATCCTGGCGCAGGAACGATCCGCGCACGCGCGCCCGCTCGGGCGGCAGGCCCGCGACGCGCGCCGCGATGCGACCGGCGGCCGAGCGGAGTGAAACGGGGTCGAGGCCGAAGTAGCGGCGATCGGTGACGAGCGTGCGTGCCTTCATGCCGTAGCCCGGGGAGGGTAAACGCTATGACGTTAGCATAACCAGCGTCCAACCGAAGTCGGACGGACGGCGAACGCGACCAAAACCGCCGATCGCGCGGCTTTCGCGCAACGCCGGAGGCCCTCCGGCGGCGCGTCAGGGGCGTAGAGTGACCAGAGGGCAACCCCGGGGGAGGCACGCGATGGCGGACAGGAAACCGACCGAGCAGACGACGGTCACCACCGATGCGGGGATGGGCACCGGCTTCCGGTTCTCGCCGCACGTGCTGGTGTTCGGATTGACGTTCGTCGCGATCTTCTACGCGGCACAGGGGGCGGTGCTCGGCTTCATCCACGCATGGTGGGGCGACTCGTTCCAGCAGGTCGAGTTCGTGATGGACGAGTGGCGGCCGAACGACGGCTATCCGTACATCGCCGGCCACATCACCGGCTGGACGCAGGATTCGCCGTTCCACGTGGCCGGTGCCGTCGTGGGCGACAAGCGCGTCGCGCAAGCGGTGCCGTCGCTCGCTTTCGAGAAGGGCGCGCGCCTGCCGGTGTGGTGGTCGAACGACGCGCCGTTCTTCTCGTACAACGGCGAATTGACCAACGCGATTCCGGTAGCCGCGATGCCGACGCGGCCGGGATGGGGGCAGTTCCTCCTTTACGGCCTGCTGACGCTCGTCGTCGCCGTCGGGGGATTCATTGGGACCGTGTGGGTCGCGGCGCGCTTCTCGCGCGGCGGCGGCACGCTGACGACGGGCCGGCGCTAGTTCCGGAGAGCCGATCCGCGAACGCCCGGAGGCCCGATCGCAAGCGGTGAACATCGCCTGGTCGAGGATCTGCACGGTGAATCGCGAGCCCGCGGGCCCGGCTCGGTATCGCGCATTGCACGGCGGCGCTATGCTTCCGGCGCTCCCGCGCCCCCGAGGAGAAGCCGATGACGACCGTGGATCCCGACGGCACTCGCCTGCCGATCAAGCTCGATGCGACGACCAACGGCGAGTTCGCGCCGATCGCGCTCGATCCCGTGCATCGCCGGGCGCGCGCATGGGCGATCGATGCGGCGAGCGAACATGCGCGTCGGCTCGGCCTCACGCGACGCGCGTTCCTCGTCTCCGCCTGCGGCGCGGCCTCCACGCTCGTCGCGATGAACGCCGCGTACGCGACGGAGGGCCGTCGCGGCGGCTACTACGAGATCGATCCCGAAGCGGCGCTCGATTCCGCGCTCGCGCGCTCGACGCTCGACAAGCAGGATTTCATTTTCGACGTGCAGGGGCATTTCGTCGATCCGTCCGGCGCGTGGACGAAGTCCGGCGCGGCCGAAGGCTTCCGCGGGTTCGCGCGCGCCGGCAATTGCGCCGACGCGAACGCGCCCGGCAACGCATACCTGAAGTGCGTCGGGCCCGAGCAATTCATCCGCGACGTGTTCCTGGACTCCGACACCGACCTTTGCGTGCTGTCGTTCGTGCCGTCGACGCGCGAGCGCGAGCCGCTGACGATCGAGGAGGCCGCCGCGACCGCGGCGATCGTCGAGCGCATGGACGGGATGCACCGCATCTACCTGCACGGCCGGGTGAACCCCAACCAGCCGGGCGACGTCGAGGCGATGGACATGCTCGCCGAGCGCTGGCGCGTGTCGGCGTGGAAGACCTACACGCAATGGGGACCGGACGGCCGTGGGTTTTTCCTCGACGACGAGGTCGGCACGAAGTTGTGCGAGAACGCGCAGCGCCTGGGGATCAGGACGATCGCCGTGCACAAGGGATTGCCGTTCGGCCGGCAGAGCTACGAGCACTCGACCTGCGTCGACATCGGCCGCGCCGCGAAACGCCATCCCGACCTCACGTTCCTCGTCTATCACTCGGGATTCGTGGCCGGACAGACGGAAGGGCCGTACGATCCGCGCCGCGCCGACGGCATCGACGCGCTCGTGACGAGCCTCACCGCGAACGGCATCAAGCCGGGCGGCAACGTGTACGCGGAGCTCGGCTCGACCTGGCGCTTCCTGATGCGCGACCCGGACTCCGCGGCGCACGCGATCGGCAAGCTCCTGAAGCATGTCGGCGAGGACAACGTGCTCTGGGGCACCGACTCGATCTGGTACGGCTCCCCGCAGGACCAGATCCAGGCGTTCCGCACGTTCCAGATCGCCGACGCGCTCGCCGAGCGCCACGGCTATCCGAAACTCACGCGCGCGATCCGCGCCAAGGTCTTCGGCCGCAATGCGCTGCGCGTCTACAAGGTGCCCGACGACGTGCTGCGCCGCCACCTTCCGCGCGACCGGGTCGCGCGAGAACGCGAGAGCTACCGCGAGCATCCCGATCCGTCGTTCCTGACCTACGGCCCGAAGACTCGGCGCGAGTTTCTCGCGCTGAAGGCCCGCGGCGGTTAACATGGTCGCGCCGACAGGCGCTTGCAGGCGTGTGCATGCGATCGCCCGATCCCCCGGAAGCCTCATGACCGCATGCATCGTCGTTCCCACGCGGGCTCCGCGCGACCCGTTTCCGCGCACGCATCCGGTGGGACTCGCGTTCGCCTTGCGATGATTGCGCAGGGCGAATTCCGGGCGCTCGACGACGACACCCCCGACGCCTGGCACGCCGACGCCGGGGAAATCCATGGCGACGCCGAGGCGCTCGTGCACGCGTTCGCTGCAGGACTCGACGAAGGCCAGCGGCGGGAGATCGCGTTTCCGTACGATCACGTCGACGAGCGCGGCGGGCTCCTGCGCGCATTCGTCGCCAACCACTGGCAGGTTACCCGGCCGGCCATCCGCAGCGACTTCTACTCGCCGGCGCAGCAGGCGCTCGTCCACGCGATCTTTTGCGCGATGCTTGCGCCGGACGCGGTCCCGCGCGCGCTCCGGCAACTCCGTGACGATTGCCTCGGGCATCCGTGGGGCGCCGACCAGAGCGTCGCGCTGTTCGGCGACCCGGCCGTCGGACCGTACCAGTTCGTGTTCACCGGGCGCCATGTCACGATGCGCGTCGACGGCGGCTCCGATCCCCGCGTGGCGTTCGGCGGTCCCGTGTTCTTCGCGCACGCGCCGACGACCTACGTCGAGCGGCCCGGGCATCCGGAGAACGTCCATTGGCACGAGGCGGTCGCGGCGTCGCGATGGCTGGGTTCCCTCCCGGCCGATCTCGCGCAGCGTGCGATCGTTCCGGCGTTGCCGCACGAGCCGCCGCTCGGATTTCGCGCGACGATCCCGGGGTTGCCGCTCGCGGAGGTCGGCGCCGCGCACGTGAGCGCGGCAGGCGCGCTGCTCGACGTCCTGCTGTCGCGATTCCGCGTCGGCGATCGCGCGCGGGTGCGCGAGTGCGTCGAGGCCCAGGGCGGGATGCGCGCGCTGTCCATCCAGTTCGCGCGCGACGGCCGCATGAGCGCGCCCGCCTGGGACTGCTGGCGGCTCGAGGGTCCCGCGTTCATCTGGCATTGGCGCGGGTTTCCGCACGTGCACGTCTGGGTCCATGTGGCGAAGACGCCGGACGTCCCGGTGCATGCGGCGAGCGGCCAGCGGCTTTTCCCCGGCCAGGATCGGCTGGACCAACCGCTTTTTCCGTTCCGGATCTAGGGCCTGTTGGCGTTACCGCGACCCTCGCGTGATTTTTGAAAACGGCCGCCATCGCGGCGCACACCGCAAGCCATGCCAATGACGAGGACGGCCGTTTCCAAAGGATCACCCGAAGGGCCCATGCCGCGCTGGCCGCAGGGCGTTGTTGCTCGCTTGTCGGGTGCAAAAAGCACACTTCCGCACTCGCGCCTGGCCCTGCGGCCAGCGCGGCATGGGCGCGAGTGCCCCGGGTGCGCTAACCGGCCCTAGCATTGCAGACCGACGTGGAAGTGCTGGTGGTCGGCGCCGGTCCCGCGGGAATCGGCGCGGGGCTGGCCCTTTGCGAGCGCGCGCTGGTCGTCGATGGGGCGACCGAAGTCGGCGGTCTCGCACGCACCGTGGACCTGGAGGGCGCGATCCTCGATTTCGGCGGGCACTCGTTCCACACGCCGCATCCGGACGTGCGCGCACGCGTGTTCGACGCGTTGCCGATGGAAGAGGCGAAGCGCGACGCGTGGTGCCTGGTGGACGGCGCCTGGATCCCGTATCCGTTCCAGCGCCATTTCGTCCGCCATCCGGACGCGCGCCTCGTCGAATCCTGTCGCGCGGGGCTCGCGGCGGCGCGCCCGGCCGACAACGCCTCCGATTTCGACGCCTACCTTGACGCGCGGTTCGGAACCGGCATCGCCGCCGCGTTCATGAAACCGTACAACCGGAAACTGTGGGGCGACGACCTGGCGCGCATGTCGGCGATGTGGACCGCCGAGCGCGTCGCTGCGCCGGCGGGCGTCGCCGAGCACTTCGACCCGAGCGACGGCCAGCGGAAGCCGTTGCACGACGACACGGTGGTCGCCTATCCTGCACGCGGCGGCTTCGGGGAGATCTTCGCCGCCCTGGCGCGCCGGCTGCCGCGGCTGTCGCTCGGATGCGAGATCGCGGCGATCGATCCGCGCAGCCGCACGGCGACCGCGCGCGACGGCCGGCGATTCCGCTACCGAGATCTCGTCTCGACGCTCCCGCTGCCGGGCCTGCTCGAGCGCATCGCGGGCGTTCCCCCCGAGTTGCTTCATGCGGTCGCGCGCCTCGAAGCGATGCCGCTGACGCTCGCGATGTTCGCGGTCGAGGGATCTCCGGCGACGACGCGGCAACGCGTCTACGTCGCCGATGCCGGGTTTCCCGGCCACAAGATCGTGCTGAACGGCAACTCGTCGCGCTGGCTCGCGTCGCGCGCGCGGCACGGCATCGTGGCCGAGGTGTCGCAGGCGTCCGCCGACCGCGCGGGAGGCCAGCTGCTCGATCGGGTCGCCGAGGGACTTTGCCGCACGGGGCTCGTCGGGGATCCCCGCCGCATCGTTGCGCGGCGGGCGGTCAGGTTGCCGCTCGGCTACCCGGTGCCGACCCACGAGCGCCCCGCGATCGTCGTGCAGGCGAAGGCCTGGCTCGCCCCGCGCGGCATCCATACGCTTGGCCGCTTCGGCGAGTGGGACTACATCAATGCCGACGAGGCCCTGCGGCGCGGACTGCATTGGCCGGCGGACGTTCCGGCGGCGACGGCGGATTGACGCGCATGCGCCGCAACCTGATCGTCGTGCGCGCCGGGGACGCCTCGCTGCATCGCCGCTGGCTCAACGATTCGCGCGCTCGCAACTTCGACCTCTGGGTTTCGTACTACGGCGAGTCCGCGGGGCGCTACGAGGGAAAGGCCGACCACTACCATGCGATGCGCGGTCCGCGCTGGCCGGCGCACGACTGGCTATGGCGGAATCGCCGCGACGTCTTCGAACGCTACGAGCACGTCGCGTTCGTCTGCGACGACGTCGATGCCGACACGCGCACCTGGGCCGCGATGTTCGACCTCGCCGGGTGGTTCGGCCTCGACCTCGCGCAGCCCGCGGTCGCCGGCTACGTCAACCATCCGATCACGCAGCCGGTACCCGGCGTGCTGCTGCGCTACACGAACTTCATCGAGGTCATGTGCCCGGTGTTCTCGCGGCGTGCGCTGGCGGCGTGCGGCGACACGTTCGGCGCATCGGTGTCGGGATGGGGGCTCGACGCGCTGTGGTGCGCACGTCTGCCGTACCCCGACTACCGGACCGCCATCGTCGATCGCCTGCGCGTGGTCCACACGTCGCGGACGCAGGCGGGCACGCTGCGTCCGGTACTCGACCGCCTGGGCATCGATCCGGCGGCCGAAGCCCGCGCGGTGGTCGAGCGGGCCGGCGTCGCCTTCCCGATTCCGGCCGAGCACGCGCGACTCACGCTCGGCTGACGGGTAGGACTGCCGGGCGCGACGACGCTCGTTCCGCATCGGCACGGCGGGGGGACAGGCTCGAGGTACGACCGCGGAGACCTCGCGCCCTTGAACCGGCGACCGGTCAGCCCGACTGTGGGAAAATGGACGCCGAGGAGCCGATGATGCAGAACACCACCGATGCCGATTTCCGGACCGACGTGCTCGAGGCGGACCTCCCGGTCCTCGTCGATTTCTGGGCGCCCTGGTGTGGACCCTGCCGCTCCGTCGCGCCGGTGCTCGAGGAGCTCTCGGACGAGCTCGCCGGCCGCTTGAGGATCGTCAAGATGAATATCGACGAGAACGGCGAGGTGGCCGGCGCGCTCGGCGTACGCAGCATCCCGACGCTGGTCGTGTTCAAGGACGGCCAGGCGGTCGAGGGCGCGGTCGGCGCGCTTTCGAAGTCGCAGATGCTCGAGCTTCTCGCGCCGCACCTCGAGCCGTCGGCCGTCTGACCATTTCCCGGCGGACGCGCGGGACGTGGCGTCCGAGCCGATCGTCAGCGAGCGCGCGGGCGTCCGGCTGCTTCATTTCGGCTCGCGCTGGATCCAGGGCGCGATGCGCCTGCAGCGCCCGTGGGCGCTCGAGCTCGCCTACACGCGCGACATGATGGCGCCGCTCGTCCTGCGGCCCGGGGCCGCTTGGCCGCGCACCGTGCTGGTCGTCGGCCTCGGCGCGGCGTCGCAGCTTCGCTTCCTCTGGCGTCACTTTCCGCAGGCGCGTTTCACGGCGGTCGAGATCGACGCGCGCGTGATCGCCGTCGCGCGGCAATCGTTCAAGCTGCCCGCCGACGCGCGCGTCGCGATCGTCGTCGCCGACGCGCTCGACGCGGTGCCATCGCTTCCCACTCCGTTCGACTGGGTGCTCGTCGACGCGTTCGACGCGCGCGGCCGCGCGGGTGCGCTCGACGGGACGCCGTTCTACTCGGCGTGTCGCGACCGACTCGCGCCGGGGGGCATGCTCAGCGTCAACCTGCTGTCGCGCTCTCGCGGCGTCGCGCCGTCGGTCGCGCGACTGCGCGCGGCGTTCGGAACCCGCGTCGTGTTGCTGCCGCGCTGCGATAGCGGCAACACGGTCGCGATCGCGTGGCGCGACGGCGGTCCGCCCCTGCATCCGGCCGACTGGCCGGCCTCCGCCGAAACGCTGAAGCGAGCGACCGGGCTCGACCTTCGCGCGGCCATTCGCGGCATCGACGCGGCCGGGGCTGCGCTGGCGACCGCCGAGCTTCCCTAGGCGCGTCCCTCGCGTCGTCGTGGACGCGCGCGCCCGCCGGCGAGACAATGCGCGACCCCGATCGCGCGTGAAGCGCATCATCTTCGCCACTGCCCTGATGCGAACGTCGCCACCGTCGTGAAAACGATGCGCCGCCCGGCATTCCTGCAGCGCAACCTGCGCTCGATCGTCAAGCGCGGCGGCGTCGCGCTCGCCGACGCGTCGGGCGGCTACATGGTCCAGCACCTGCCCGAATGGATCGCGAAGACCGGGCTCGACTTTGGTCGCTGGCGCTCGCTGTGGACCGAGCAGAATCCCGGCAACGACCGCGCCGACCTCGCGCGCCTCGTCATGTTCCTCGAAAACGTGCGGCTGATCGAGAAGGAGCGGATTCCCGGCAGCCTCGCCGAACTCGGCGTCTACAAGGGCACGACCGCGAAGCTCCTGCATGCGCTCCTTCCGGATCGCACGCTGTGGCTGTTCGACACGTTCGCGGGCTTCGACGCCTCCGATCTCGCGCACGAGACCGGCGCGACGGGCCGCGGTTTCCGCTTCGACGACACCTCGCTCGCGGCTGTCCTGCGCCATATCGGCGCTTCCGGGCGCGTGCGGGCCTGCCAGGGACATTTCCCGGCGACCGCCGCGGCGGTGCCGGACGACGAGCGGTTCGCGCTCGTTCACCTCGATGCCGACCTCTACAAGCCGACCGCCGACGCGCTCGCGTTCTTCTACCCGCGCCTCGCGCCGGGCGGCTTCCTGGTCCTGCACGATTACGGGAGCGGCGCGTGGCCCGGCATCGGCGAGGCGGTCGACGCGTTCTTCGCCGACAAGCCGGAAAGCATCGTCCGCATCCCGGACAAGTCGGGGACCGCGGTCGTGCGCCGCGCGAAGGCGGCCCGGTAATGCCGGCGATTCCGAAACGACCGATCGACCGTGGTGCCCTCGAGGCCGCGCATCGAACCGGCCGCCCGCTGCCGACGAGGAAGCTCGCGATGCCCGGCCTCCGTTTCCCGACGCGTCCGCTGGCCGCGATCGCCGCCGGCGGCGTGCTCGCCGCGGCCGCGCTCCTCGCGACCGGCCCGGCCGATTCCGCGGACGATTTCCACGATCCGTTGCTTTCCGATCCCGCGTCGATCTGCGGCCCGGCGACGGGCGGCTCGCCCGCGGTGCTGCGCACGCTGGCGCTCGCGGCGGCGAAGAGCGAGACCACGCCATTCCAGCCCGCGCCGATGAAGGCGGTCGAAGGGGACCCGCCGCTCTACGCGAACCTCGGCAGCCTCGCGTTTCGCGTGTCGACGCGGAGCGGGCGTGCGCAAGCCTATGTCGACCAGGGGATGCGACTCGCGTTCGGCTTCAACCACGCCGAGGCGCAGCGCGCGTTTCGCGCCGCGCAGAGGATCGACCCGGCTTGCGCGATGTGCTGGTGGGGCGAGGCGCTGATCCTCGGGCCCAACATCAACCTGCCGATGGCGCCGGAGGCGAACGAACCGGCGCTCGCGACGCTCGCGCGCGCGGTCGCGCTGAAGGATCGGGCGACGCCGCGCGAGCGCGCGTTGATCGACGCGCTCGCGCGCCGGTATTCGGCGGATGCGCAGGCCGGACGCGCGGCGCTGGACGCCGGCTACGCGGACGCGATGCAGGAGGTCGCCGCGCGTTTCCCGGGCGACACGACGATCGCGACGCTCGCCGCCGAGGCCGCGATGGATACGCAACCCTGGGACTATTGGGAGGCCGGGGGCGCGAGGCCGAAGGGGAGGGGCGCCTTCATCCTCGACACGCTCGAGTCGGTGCTGAAGCGCCAGCCATCCCATCCGGGAGCGATCCATCTCTACATCCATGCGGTCGAGGCGTCGACGAAGCCCGAGCGCGCGCTGGCGTACGCGAACCGGCTGGGCGCGCTGATGCCCGGCGCCGGCCACATCGTGCACATGCCGGCGCACATCTACTACCGCGTCGGGATGTACGGCGAGTCGCTCGCGGCGAACCGCAAGGCGATCGCCGTCGACGAGAGCTATTTCCGCACCTCGCCGTCGGACCCGCTCTACAAGTCGGCGTACTACCCTCACAACATCCATTTCGTCATGGTGTCAGCGCTCGCCGGCGGGGACGGCAGGACCGCGATCGAGGCGGCGCAGAAGCTCGACGCGGCGATCCCGATCGACATCGTCAGGGCCTACGCGGTCATGCAGCCGATCAAGGCTTCGCCCTACACGACGCATGCGCAGTTCTCGGACCCGGAGGCGATACTCGCGCTGCCCGCGCTGCCCGCGCCGCCCGCCGACCTCGCCCTCGTCACGGCGATGTTTCGGTACGCGCGCGCCGTGGCGTACGCCGGCAGGAAGGACACGGCGAATGCGCGGAAGGAGATCGACGTGCTGGCGGCGCTCGAATCGTCGACCGACTTCAAGCCGTTCGCCGAAGCGGGGCTGCCGGCGAAGGAGATCATGCAGATCGCGCGCCACGTAGCGGCCGGGCGGCTCGCCGATGCGCAAGGCGACCTCGCGGGAGCCGCGACTGCGTACGACGAGGCGATCTTCCTCCAGGACACGCTGCCCTACACGGAGCCGCCGCACTGGGTTTACCCGGTGCGGCAATCGCTCGGCGGCGTGCTGCTCCGGCAGGGCAAGCTCGACGAGGCCGAGAAGGCGTTCCGCGAATCGCTGATGCGTACGCGCAACAGCGGCTGGGCGCTGGCCGGACTCGCCGAGGTGTATCGCAGGAATGGCAACGCGAAAGCGGAGAAGGCCGCGCGGGCCGCGTTCGCGAAAACCTGGACCGGACCCGCGCGCGGGCCCGCGCTTGCCAAACTCTGACCGGAGATTGCCCATGAACCGCACACTCGCTGCTGTCCGCCGCAGGTCGACGATGCTCGCCGCGGCGCTCGCCGCCTCCATGGCGTTGCCGGCATCCGCCGAGCCCGCGAAGGGGACGGTGACGCAGGGAAGCCGCACTGCGACGATCCAGCACGCGTGGCTCGTCGTCGGCCCCGACGCGATGGATCCGAAGACCATGGTCCGGCAACTCGTGCTGTCGTCGACCGACATCGGCGCGAAGATCAAGGCCTGCGCGAAGATGTCGTGCGTCTCCGGCCACGTCGACGACGGCATGACCGTCGACATCGGCGGCCCCCGCCTCAACTTCTGGGTGGCGCTGAACGGGCAGCGGGTCCAGTACTCGGGGACCGAGGCGCCCGCCGCGCTCGCGGCGACCGCCAACGACGGCAAGCGACTCGCGGGCACGCTCCGGATCGACAAGACGAAATCCGGCGGCTCGAAGGTCGACGTGCAGTTCGACGCGCCGCTGGCGAAGTCGTTCACCGCGTATTGAGCGCGCCGTCGTTTCACCCGATGCGCGGCGGGACGCGCGCCGGCCGTTTGGCGCGCGCCCGCCCCGTAGAATGACGGCTCGCGCCACGTTCCGAAGGCTTTCCGCATGAAGAAGCGAACCTTGCCCGGCACCGACCTCGAGGTGTCCGAAGCCTGCCTCGGCACGATGACCTGGGGCGAGCAGAACAGCGAGTCGGATGCGCACGCGCAGCTCGACCGCGCGGTCGCGCGCGGCGTCAATTTCATCGACACGGCCGAAATGTACCCGGTGCCCCCGAACGGGAAGACCCAGGGCCGTACCGAGTCGATCCTCGGAAGCTGGCTCGCGAAGCGTGGGCGCGAGGGCCTGGTCGTCGCATCGAAGATCGCCGGACCCGGACGGCGCGACTGGATCCGCGATGGGCGCACCGACATCACGCGAGGGACCATCGCCGAGGCGGTCGGCACGAGCCTCGCCCGCCTGAAGCTCGACCGCATCGACCTCTACCAGATCCACTGGCCGCAGCGAAACGTGCCCCAGTTCGGCGCGACCGAGTTCGACCCGGCGAAGGAGCGCGACGGCCCGCCGATGCGCGAGCAGGTGCTCGGAATGGCGGCGATGATCGAAGCCGGCAGGATCCGTCACTGGGGGCTGTCGAACGAGACGGCTTGGGGCGTCAGCGCCTATCGGCGCGTCGCCCGGGAGCTGGGCGTCCCGGGCCCGGTCACCGTGCAGAACAGCTGCAACCTCGTGTCTCGCGCCGTCGAGGGAGACCTCGCCGAGGCGATCTTCCGCGAGGACATGTCGGTGCTGCCCTACAGCCCGCTCGCCGGCGGCATGTTGACCGGCAAGTACCACGGCAACGCGAAGCCGGCGGGCGCGCGATACACGCTCTTCGACACGGTCGGCGGCCGTTACCGCAAGCCACTCGTGCTCGAGGCGTGCGAAGCGTATGCCGAGGTCGCGCGAAGCCACGGCCTGACGCAGGTCGAGCTCGCGCTGGGCTGGTTGCGCAAGCGCTGGTATGTCGGCGCGACGATCGTCGGCGCCACGTCGGTGGCGCAGCTCGACCAGAACCTCGACGCGTTCGCCGTCGAGCTCGACGCCGCGACGCTCGCCGACATCGCGGCGGTCCAGCTTCGCTACCCGAATCCGGCCGGCTATTGACCGGCCGCGACCCGTCCCCCCGGCCCGGGCGCCCGGCGCCTCTTGACGGGCGCGCCGGTCCGGCGCTCACTAGCGGCACGGAAGACCTTCCAGGAGGCGCGTGATGCAAATGCGATCGCTTCGGTCGATCGTGGCCGGCCGTCCCTTGGTCATCGCGGAGCGCGACGCCACCGTCGTCGACGCGGCGCGACGGATGCGCGAGCGCAACGTCGGCTCGGTGCTGGTCGTCGAAAGCATGCGCCTCGCCGGAATCTTCACCGAGCGCGACGCGCTGTTCCGCGTGCTCGCGGCGGCGCGCGATCCCGCGAAGACGCTCCTCGGCGACGTGATGACGCGCGATCCGCAGTCGCTGCATCCCGACGAGCCGTTCGTGCGCGCGCTTCGCGTCATGCACGAAGGCAAGTTCCGCCACCTGCCGGTGGTCGAGTTCGGCCGCCCGCTCGGTGTCGTCTCGGTGCGCGATGCGCTCGACGACGACCTGACCGAGCTTCGCTGGGATCTCGAGCAGCGCGAAGAGGCGCGCGAGTAGCACGGCGAAACGCGGCGCGCCGGAACCGTCGCCGACGCCGGCGTCGGAAAGGGTGTCGGACCTGGTGGGACCTAACGAGGCGCGGCGGGGGGCGGATCGAGCTTCGCGTACATCCACGTCGGCGGCGGCCCCGCCAGGACGTCGTCCATTTCCTCGGCGACATCTTCGAGAGTGCGCTCCGGCGCGTGCGTGTAGCGCTCCAGCGCCGCGCGCGCCTCGCCAAAACGATCGGCGTCCGACGCCCACGCGTCGTCGATGATCCGGTAGATCTCGCCGTAGCGATCGGGCGCGACCACGGACCCGCAGGCGAACAGGCGCGAGCCCGCCGCATCGGCGGCGGTGCCCGCGGCCGCGTTGGTGAAGAACATGGGCCGGCCGCTGCCGAGGAAATCGTAGGCCAGCGACGACATGTCTCCGACGTAGGCGTCGGCGAGGTCGAGGAACGGCAGCGAGAGCGGCGTGCCGCGCACCAGGTGCACGTCGCGCCCGCGGCATTGTCGCGCGAGGTCGTCGAGCGTCGCCGCATGCCGGTCGAGGTGCGGATGCAGCTTGGCGATGAGCCGCCAGCCCGTCGGTAGCTCGCGGACCATCGCGGCGAACGCCGGGAAGAACGAGGACGACCCGAGCGCGTCGTCCCAGGTGGGCGCGTAGAGCACGGTGCGAAGGTCGGGCCGCGGCTCGAGCCCGAGCGCGGCAAGCCGCACGCGAAAGGTCGCTTCGTGCATCGCGTGATAGCGGCGCCGGACGTTGCCGCTCACGATGAAATGGTGCAGGTAGCCGGCGACGCCGAACGCTGCGAGCTGGTCGAATGCGTGCTGGCCGTAGAGCACCGCGATATCCTGGAACGCGGTGCCGCGCGCCCAGTCCTGGCGCTTTTCCGAGAACCCGTGCGGTATGTAGACGACGCGCGGCGCGTCGCGCGTACCGCCCAGCAGCGCGCGCAGAAGCTTGCGCGACGCGAGCTCCGAATAGAACACCGCCTGCGGCGCCCGCTCGCGAACCATCCGACCCAGGCTCGCGATGACATCCGCGATCCCGACGCCGCTCGCGCGCTCGACGCGCACGCCCGGGTACGCGAGCGCCGCGGTGTCGAGCTGCGGGTGGTTCGCGACGACGAGCGGCATGCCCATCGCCGCGCACCACGGCGCCAGGTGGTCTACGTGGTGGGGAAGCCAGGCGAATGCGAGGCGCGGCCCTTGCCTTCGGTCACGCATCGCGCCGGTCGCGCGCGCGGAACGCGGCGCGCGGCGGCGCGTGAGGCGGCCGCGCTGTCTCGCGCAACCGCTCCTCGGCACGCACGATGTCCTCCGGCGTGTCGACCTCGCTCCATGCGACGCCATCGGCGCTCGCCACGCGCACGCGCATCGTGTCGTCGGCGAGCGCCTGCAGCGCGTGCTCGGCGACCGCGGCGTCGCCGTGCAGCGTGCGCGCGCGGTCGACCGCGTAGCGGTAGGTGTCGAGCCGCGCGACCGGCACGTGCGTGAGGCCGATGTAGGCGCCGTCGAAGTCGGTCAGTGTCTTCGCGATGCGCGCGAGCGCGCCGGACGGCGCGAGCTTGACCTTCATCTCGTCGGGTTCGGGCGAGCGCCTGAACTCGCAGAACGCCGTCACCTCGTCGCCGACCGCATCGGCGATGCGCGGCGCGGCGTCTTCGGGGAACAGATGGTCGCAGTTCGAGAGCAGGAAGGTCCCGCGCACCTCGGCGAGCGCCGCCTCGACCGAATGCAGGTTGCCTTCGGCGTAGCGCGGATTGGCGACGACGCGCACCTGGGGAACGGCGAGCGAGGCCAGGTGCTCGTCGACGAGATCGGCCCGATAGCCCGCGACGACGATGACGTCGCCAGCGCCGAGCGAGATCGCGAAGCGCAGCGCGTGCTCGAGCAGCGTGGCGCCGCCGACCTCGACCAGCGCCTTGGGCCGGTCGGCGGTGAGCGCCCCGAGCCGGAGGCCGAAGCCGGCGGCAAGGATCACGACGTGGGCAGGAGCGAGTGGCATCGGCGGCGTCGCGCGGCAAGCGTTCGGCCACCGGACGCTGCGATTCTACGCGAACGGTGCGCGACCCCGAACCTCGTCCGGACGGACGAGCCGCCGATCGCGCGGGGGCGACCATTTCGGTACCATCGGGGGAACTCCCGGATCCCGCACCCCTTGCCCAACGCCGCCACCGTCGCCCGCACGCTCGCCGAGGCGTTGCCCTACCTGCGCGCCTACCACGACCGGACGATCGTCGTTCGCTTCGGGGGCCGTGCGATGGCCGATCCGCGGCTCAAGGCCAACTTCGCGCGCGATGTCGCACTGCTGCGCCTCGTCGGCATGAAGCCGATCGTCGTCCACGGTGGCGGATGGCGCATCGACGAATTGCTGGCGACGATGGGGATGCCGACGCGCCGCCACCACGGGGTCCGCGTGACCGACGCGAAGACGCTCAACGTCATCGAGATGGCGCTCGACGAGATCAACCAGGAGCTGACCGGCCTCATCAACCAGCACGGCGGCCGCGCGGTCGGCATCAACGGGCAGGACGGGCGCTTCATCCGCGCGGTGCCGATGCAGGCGGCAAAGGGCGAGGAAGCGGTCGATCTCGGATTCGTCGGAGACGTCGCCGGAATCGACACCGAGCTCGTGCATCTCCTGCTGTCGCGCGAGTTCGTGCCGGTGATCCTGCCGCTCGGCGTCGCCGACGACGGCACCGCCTACCATATCGACTCGGACCGGCTCGCGAGCGCGCTCGCGCGCGCGCTCGGCGCCGAGAAGCTGATCCTGATGACCAACGCCGCGGGCATCAACGGCCGTCGCGGCACGCTCGCCTACATCCTGACGGCGAGCGAGGTCGAGTCGCTGCTCGCCGACGGCGTGGTGGCGGACGACATGGCGGTGCGCGCCGCGGCCGCGGTCGAAGCGGTTCGCGCAGGGGTTCGCTCGGTGCACATCATCGACGGCGGCGTCTCCGACGCGCTGCTGCTCGAGGTGCTCACGGCCGATGGGGTCGGCACCGCCATACGATCCGACGACGGCCCGCATTTCCTCGAGGACAGCCGCGCCTACCTGCTGGCGTAGACAGGCAAGCGGCTCGCAGCCGCCTGCCGTCCCGGAGCGCGCGAGAACGAGTCCCCGCGTGTCGCCGGGTGGCGCCCGACGCCGCCGTGTGCCGCGAGGGCGGCCGGCTCGGGCACACGCTGTCGCTGGCCGACGAGCACATGGATGGGGCGAACAAGGCTCAATACGCGAAGGCGGGCCGCGACCGCCGTCTCTGGCGCGCGGGCGCAGGTCGCCTTGCCGGCGGATTGGTAGAGTGCGGGCTCGGCGCTCCCTCGCGCCTCACGGAGACCCGACGTGGCCGCTTCGACGACCAAGCCCTGGAC
>JBDTNO010000017.1:0-27201 GCA_039933715.1 Betaproteobacteria bacterium | reverse complement strand
GGGGTCTCCAAAAAGAAACCGCCCCGCGCGAGCGGGGCGGTCGCATGACAGGCGGGCGAAACGCTTAGTTCGGAAGACCGCCGCGCATCCCGCAGCTACCGGAGGTGCATGAATTACCGCCACTCGTGTACGCGTTCCGGATGTTGATGTAGTACACGCTGCCGGGCGTCAGGGTGTAGGCGGTTCCCGACGATCCGGGCGGCTTGTACTTGAAGCTCACCTGGTTGCCGAAAACGTGTGCCGGCCATCCGCCCAGTTTCAACGCGTTCGCGTCAGAGAAGTCGCAAGCGGCCGTCGAGAACACCGCCTCGCGTGGCGCTCCACCGTCCTGGAACTCGGCCCATGACGATGTGCGGACACCACCGGCGAGGAAGCTCGTGGGAACCTGCACGCGTACCGACACGATGTTGCCGCCGAAGGTGCCCCAGTCGGCGGTCCCGATGACGAGGTTGCCCCACTGGCTGTCGATCTTCAGGTCGCCCCCACCGCAACCGGCGAACGATCCACCGCCGCCCTGGCTGTACGAGTAGCTCGCGCTCTTGGTGTTGTTGCTCGCGGAGTTCGAGAAGTTCACGTTCCAGGTGGCGTTCGCGGCGACGGCGTTGATCGTGCACGTCGTCGACAAGGTACCCATCGTCGTCGGGCAGCCGCCCGTGCCGGAAGCACCGGACCAGGCGAGCGCGATCGGCGTGGTGCCGGACGAGCAGGCCGCGGTCAGCGTGACGTTTTGCGCCGCAGGACCGCCGGACGACGGGCTCGCGGACAGCGAGCAACCTGTCGGCGCGACCGTGCTGTTGGTCCAGTTGACCGCATGCGTGTCGGGCGCCGAGTTGTTGCCGTCGGCCGTATAGGTGACGCTACCCGTCCCGGCTTCGTTCGCCGTGCAGGTCGCACCGGTAATGCCGGCGCAGCTTCCGCCGCTCCAGGTGATCGTCGTACTGGTCGGGCACGACGCGGTCAGCAGGACGTTGCTGCCGGGTGCGGCAGAGGCCGCTCCGGTGATGACGCAATCGGTCGTGACCTGACAGGTCAATGTGCTGGTCGCCTGGTTCCACGAGAACGCGGTACAGGCGGCCCCGGCGTCAACGACCACGCTTGCGGCGTGGGCCTGGCTACCGAGGATGAGGCCGGAGACGACGAGCGCCACACGGCAAAGATTTCGAGTCGATACTGACATGGGACGCTCCTGAGTGATCCCCCGGCGTGTTCTTAGCATTTATCGGACCATTATATGCCACAGCCTGACGGCTTGTCACCATGACGATGACATGCCGCCCTGCGGAGACTGACGAAAGTTGCGTTTTTGGCCGACGGGCGGTCGAAGCGGTAGACCACAGCTCCGTTATGTCCTACAGGCGGGCGCAACGCAAGCGGGCGGCTGCTGCCGCTCTGCGTATCGAACCGCACTTCCAGGACTCTACTGTCGGACATGACGGCACCGTGATACCCGGGGGTCGGGCTTCGCAACTATCGCGCAATGCTCCGCAACGCGCGAGTGGAATATTCGCTCGGTAGCGTTGTCCGGCGACTACACCCGTTTGCGGTGGCGCGGATCGGCGATGTGCGCTCGGCTCTCCGGTGACCGGCGCACGAGCGGCACTTGAGCGGCGCCTGCCGGATCCCCCCACGCACCCACTCCACGCGCCCACGCTGGGCGCCAATGCCGAAGGGCCGGCGTCGGGACCCGAGCGCCCGCCTCGACTCGCGACGGTCGCTTCGCAGCGGCGTAGAGAGCCTTGGTCGACACAAAAAAAAGGCGGAGCCGAAGCCCCGCCTTTCGTCACGCAGTTTCCCGCGCGTTGTTACTGTCCAGAAAAGCTGACGGTGCACCCATCGCAGAACACGTCGCGCGTGTACTTGTGGATGTAGTTACCGCCGTAGTTCGACAGCAGGCCATTCACCGCACCGTTGCTGAACGTCCACGCGGCGAAGCCGATGACCGGCAGGCCGAAGTACGTGGCGGACCCACCCGACGTGGACGAGCCGTTGAACAGGTCAATCCTCGTCGTGGGCGCGAACGACTGGCTGAGCTGGTGCGCGTCGGCGCTGTAGACGATGCCCGTGCTGGACTGGACCACCGGGAACGCCATCGACACCCAGCCGTTCTCGAACGTCGTGGTCAGGTTCGCCACGTTCTTCGAGCCGAACAGGCCTCCACCGTTGAACGAGATGACGTTCGCTTCCCAGCAGATCGAGTCCTTGATGGTGGGCGGCGGCGGCGAGAACGAGCCCGGCGTCTTCACCGTGCGCTCCTCGCGGTCGTACTTGACGATGGTGACGTCGTCGCACGCGCCCGTCGACTTGAAGTTCCGCTGGAACAGCTTGAGGACCTTCAGTTCCTTGTCCGACGCCGTGTTGTTGTAGTAGTAGGTCTTGGTCGGCATCGTGATGATCCAATCCGTCTTCGAACCCGTGCCCTTGTCGAGCACGAACTCGTTGTACAGATTGTCATGCATCAGCACGGCCGAGACCGCATCCACGGTGTTTGAGCCGGGAGGGCCCCACTGAGTGATGTACGCGGCGGCTTGCTGATCCGAAGCGTCGACGACCAGCGAGAACGCCGCAGCGTCGTTCAGGTTCGGGCGGACGTCGCCCGGCGGGAACCACAACGAGGATTCCGAGAACTGCGACAGCGCGACGGGGTCGTACCCGAAATCGACGCCGGTGTTGACGTTGATCAGGGTCATCGAGCCGAAGAGGCCGCCCGACGGGATCGTCGTGTACTGGTTGGCGATCGCGCCGCCGCCGGCACGGAGCGCCGCGCAATCGCGCGGAATTCCGCTGACGTGCGTCGCGTAGAACTCGCCGTACCCGTACATCGTTCCCATCTCGATGATTTCGACGTAGCCCTCGCGGACGCGGTCGAGATCGTCGTTGGCCGGATCGTCAGCCGAGCCGACGTACGCGAAGTTCACGAACAGCGACGGGTTGTTCTCGTCCTGCGAAACCGCCGGGTCGGTACAGCTGTTGTCCGGCGTCACGATGCCGGCGCCATCCGCGGTCGGGATGACGGCAGTCACCCAGACATCGTGGCCCGACAGGTACAGGTTGAAGTCAAGGACTTCGCGGCTGTTCTTGCCTTCCAGGAAACGTACCTTGACGGCCTTCGCCGAGGCGGTCGAGTTGACGACCGACAGCAGCGAGTTGTACGCGTTGCCCGGAGACGTCTCGCGCACCGTGTAGTACGGGTACAGCAGGACTTGCCCGAGGCCGTCCGCGTTGAGCGTTACCGCGCTCGCGGAACCTGCACCCAGCGCGCTGACACCCGCCACGGCGAGGTAGAGCGACTTCTTCTTGAAGGTGTTCATAGGGGGTGGTGACTCCTCTGTTAATGCTCTTTAAGTGATCACTTGGAACCAACAGCACTTGCGATGTTATGCCAGCGTGATCCTCGTTGGCAATCGGATTGTTCGCTTCCGCATTCCGTTGTTGGAAATCTGCAACGTCGTCAAATGGCGTCAGATGGGGGGAAAGACGAAATAGAACTGGCCGCGCTCGCGCACCCAGGTCTCGGTGATCGGCGTGGTCACGCCCTTGATCAGGCGGTGGTTGTAGGTCAGCTTCGCGTGCACGGTGCAGCTCTCGGCGGCGCAGGACGCATCGTCGATCCGGTAGGCGGTGAACGGGACCATGGTCATGCGGCGCTTGAAATTTTCCAGTGTAATCACCGACTTGGAGCCTTCGGTCAAAAACGCGTAGGCGGCGTCCATGTCCCCGTGCACCAGCGCCGCGCCCCGTCCGTCCGCACGGGCGAGGACGGCCGCGCGCGCCGTTTCACCCTCGCTCGACGGCATGCCGCCGGGGGCCGCGCACGCCGCCGCGAGCAATGCCAGCAGGGCGGCGGCGGTGGCCCGGACTCCAAACTTCAGGAAATTCGTCAAAACGTCTCCAAACAGCGACAAAGCATGATCCTGGGACAATTCCTCGAGCGACGCTCACCGTCGGACGTTGCTCGGATCGGCTGCGAAGCGTAAAGAAATCGACGTCCAGCGTCAATGTCGCCGGAACCCGACACCAAAAGTGCATGTTTTCTCAGGAGCCGGACCTGCGCGGCCGCTGCGAACGCGTCGTGGGAACCGTGGAAGCAGGACCCGTGCCTCCTTCGGGGGAAGCGCCTGCGGGAACGACGGGCGGCGACAACTGCACGACGGATGAAGGCGCGGGAGTCGTCGAGGCGCCCATCGGCAGCATCACCGGCGCCGGAGCGACCTGCGCCTGGGCGTTCACCGACGGATCGTTCGTGGACGACAACGGCGGCGGCACCTGGCGCGGCTGGATCGCCGGGCGGGGCGGCGGCGACGTCATGAACCGCGAGGGCGGCGGGACGTCCGCCGGGTCGCCGATCCGCTTCGGGAAGACGTCCTGGAGCCGCTCCATGCGCTTGCCGAGGTCGTCGAGGATGTTGCGCACGTCCTGCTGGGTCTCGACGACGCGCGGCGTGACGAACAACACGAGCTCCGAGCGCTGGTCCTTGATGTTCTGCTGGCCGAACAGGCCGCCGATCACCGGGATCTTGGTGAGCCACGGGATGCCCTCGGACCCCTGCTGCTTGGTGTCGCGGATCAGGCCGCCCATGATCAGCGTGTCGCCGCTCTGGACCGCGACGATCGACTGCAGCGAGCGCGTGTTGATCGGCGGCGCGTCGCCGGCGTTGGCGACGTCGCCCGGGTTGCTGACCTCGGCCTGGATGTCCATCGTGACGAGGCCGCCCGCGTTGATCCGCGGCGTCACCGCCACGAGGACGCCCGTGTCGATGTACTGCGACGTCGTCGTCACCGCGTTGGTGGTGCCGCCGACCAGCGTCTGCTGCGAGATCGGGATGCGGTCGCCGACCTTGATCGTCGAGCGCTGGTTGTCCAGCGCGGCGACGTGCGGGTTCGCGACGATCTTGGTGGTGCTGGCGGTGCCGAGCAGCGACAGCGCCGCCTGGATGCCGCCCGGGAATATGCCCGACAGCAGGTAGTTGAAGCCCGGCACGCGCGCGCCGATGCCGGCACCGGCGACGCCGGCCGCGGTGCCCGCGATCGCGCCGAAGATGTCGCCCGGCACGGTGCCGCGGCGGAAGTTGCCGCCCGCCTGGTTGCTGCCGTTCTTGAAGTACCACTCGACGCCGAACTGGAAGTCGTCGACGAGCGAGACCTCGGCGATCACCATCTCGATCATCACCTGGCGCGCGGCCACGTCGAGCTTCCTGAGCGCCGCCTCGATGATCATCCACTCGCCCGGCGTCGCGACGATCAGCAGCGTGTTGTTGTCCTTGTCGGCGACGACCTGGATGTTGCGCACGATGCCGCCCGGCTGCCCGGGCTGCGCGCCCGGCGCGCTCGGCTGCTGCGGCGGCGGCTGGACCTGCTGCACGATGACGGCGGGCGGCGCCTGGAGCGGCGTCGCCTGCGGCTGGAACGGCGGCGGCGAGACGATCGTGCCCGCGGGCGTGCCCGGCGAGAGCGACGGCGCCTGCGTCGACAACGCCGGCGACGAGCGCCCGGTGAACGCCTGTTGCAGCAGCGGCCCGACGCGCTCGGCGCGGCTGTTCTGCAGGTTGTACACGTAGAAGCGCACGCCCTCGCCGCCGGTGCCGCGGTCCAGCTTGTCGATCCATTCGCGCACGCGTTCGATCAACGCCGGGTTCGGCGTGACGACGAGAAGCGCGTTCATGCGCTCGATCGGGACGATGCGGATCAGCCCGCCGAGCGGGTTCTGGTCGCGCTGGCCGAGGAGCTTCTCGATCTCCTGGCTCACCGACTTCACGTCGGCGCTCTGGAGCGTGAAGATGCCCGCCGACATGCCGGCCATCCAGTCGACGTCGAACAGCGCGACCGTGTCGAGCAGGTGCTTCAGCTCGCGCTCGGTGCCCGAGAGGATCAGCAGGTTGCGAAGGTCGTCGGCTCGCACCGCCTGCGCGTCCTTGGCGAACGGCTCGATCAGCTTCAGCATCTCCCGCACGCTGACGAAGCGCAGCGGGACCAGCAGGACCGAGTAGCCCGGCGGGAGCATCCGGCCGGAATTTCCCAGGAGCGGCGTCACGTTGCCGCGAACGGAAGCGCCGGCCGGGACGATGCGGTAGATGTCGTCCTCGTCGTCGTAGACCATCGTCGCACCGTTCATCCGCAGCAGCGTTTCGAGCGTCGACGGCAGCGTGCTGCGCGGGATGCCCGTCGAGGTGCGGATCGTCACCGTTCCGCCCACGCCGGGGTCGATCACGTAGTTCTTCAGGAGGATGTCGCCGAGGATGTTGCGGATCACGTCCCGGATGTCCGCCCCCTCGAAGTTCAGGCTGACGTTTCCGACCTGGTCCTGCCGCACGGGAGCGATGCCGCCGAGGCCGCCGCCGGGAGGCTGTCCCTGCACGAGGATGCCGGTGCCCTTGAAGGCCTTGACGCGATCCGGCGTGTCCCCGGCACCGGTCTGCACCCGGGCGGCGGTGTCCGCGAGGCCGACCGAGAGCCCGTCCGGCTGGAGGTCGGCGCGCACCCTCTCGGGAACCTGGGGCGGCTCCACCCTCGGCGGGGTCGCGCAGCCTGCGACCACGATCGCGAGCGCCGCCGTCGCGATGGCCGCGCCGCGCCATGCGCGCGAGCGGATGCGCGGCGCGCGATCGAGCCTGGGCGCCACGCGCGCGGTTGCGCCGGGAGGGAGGAAGGTGGGAATTCGCATCGTCATCGGGGCTTTCGGCTACCGGGGTCGGCGCTGCATGCGTTGGTAGGTGTCCTGCCAACTGTTGGAAGGCTGCGGAGGATTGGTTGCGGCGCCGTCGGCGGCGGGAGCCGCGGCGCCGCTCTGCGCTTCAGCCTGGCGCGCGGAACGGCGCGCGGCCCGGACATTCTCGCGAGCGTCGGGACTCGCGCCCGCGCCCGATTGCGTCGCCGGCCGTCGCTGCTGCGCCCCGGCGCCCGCCTGGGCCGCGGCGCCCTGCGCCTGCGGCGCGCCCGGCGCGGCCGCGGGAGCGACGGCGGCTACCTGGACCGTCGACTTCGGTCCCTTGGCCACCTTGAGCTCGACGTCCTCGCTCTCGTCTCCCAGCGTGAGCTTGACGCGGTCGGCGGCGACCTCGGCGACGAGCATGCCGTTGACCGAGTCGCCCTTCCTGACGCTGCGCGCCTTGCCGTTGCCGCTCGTTTCCTTGAGGAACGCCACCGCGCCCTTGTCGGTGATCAGCGTGCCGGTCAACAGGTACTGGCCGCGCTGGATCACCGGCTTTTGCGCCTCGGCGACGGCGGGCGGCGCCGGGCGGCGCGATGCGTTGAACAACGGCCGATCGACGGTGGACTTCATCGCGTCGAGCCCGCCCTCGATGCGGAACTCGGGAACGACCGCCGTCGTGACCGGCGCGGGCGCGACCGCCGCCGGCTCGGGCGGCGCGCCGCCGAGGTCGTTGCCCCAGCCGGTCTCGACTCCGATCGCGAGCGCCAGCACCGTGAACGGCGCGAGCCACGCGAGCCAGCGGGAATGGCGAGGATCCAGGGCGCTCATCGAAATCTCCTTCGCATCGTTCATCGGACCGCCGCGACCGCGGGCTTCGCCGCGGCCTCGGGCAACGCCCAGCCGGAAACGTCGAGCTGCACGTTCACCTCGGGCTCCTGGCCGGCGGCCGGCTTGAAGCCCCGGAACGCGTTGGTCGGGCGCATCGTGATGTTGTCGATCACGAGCAGCGGCTCGCGCGTCTCGATCGCATGCAGGATGCGTTGCAGGTTGGGCGTGGTCGCGAAGAACTGCACGTTGGCGACGATCTGGCGGAAGCCGCCGTCGTCGCGCGGCGCGGGGCTCTGGCTCGTCGTGATGCGGCCGCCCTGGCCTTCGATCGCGGACTTGACCAGCTCCTGCATCTCGGCGCCGGCGAGGTTCGCCGCGGTGTTCTTCAGGTAGAAGCGCCGGCCGTCCTTCGTGCGCATCGCGTCGAGCGCGCTGCGCAGCGCGGGCGCCTGCGCGGCGACGCGACGGTAGGTCGCGAGGCGCGTCGTCCAGGTCTCGATCGCGTCGTCGTAGTGCCGGTGCAGCAACCACACCGGCGCGAGGAGGACGGCGAGCAGGACCGCGACCGCGGCGACCAGCAGGCTCGCGGCGAGCGCGCGCCGCTGCGGCGGGGACAGGCGTGCGACGAGCGCGGGGATCATGGCCGCGGCGCCTTGCGGGGGACTTCGCGCGCCGCGTCGGGCTTCGCGGTCCCGGCGGCGGACGGCGGGGACTGGGGCGCGGCCGTAGACGCCGTCTCGTCGGTCGCGTCGGTCGCGTCGGCGTCGGTCGTCGTGGTCGTCGCGGGCATCGCCGGCGCCCTCGCGGCCGAAGCATTCTTCGCGGTTTCCGGCGGTGCGGCGATCGCGGCGGCCGCCGGAGCGGGCGCGGACGAGGCGGCCGCGGGCGCTTCGACGAGCGGCACGAGCGCCGGCTTTTGCATCGGCTTCAGTTGCGCGCCGAGGTCGAACACCTCGCCGGGCCCGGGCTGGATCTTGGTCGTCGGCGAGCGCGGCGCGACCTGCGTGACGATGCCGGATTCCTCGAGCACTGGAATCAGCTTGCCGGCGTTGGCGGACTCGCCGCGCATCACGAGCTCGCGGTCGCGCTCACGACCCTTCGGCAGCGTGCGCACCTCGAGCTGCGTCAGCCAGGTGTCGTCGGGCAGCACGCGCGTCACCGTGTCGAGCACGCGCACGATCGGCGGCCACGCGTACTTGCGCTCGAGCGCGAAGTTGTAGTCGGACGCGACCTTCTCGAGCTCGGCGCGCAGCCGCTCCGACACGGCGGCCTGCTGGCGCACCACCTCGGCCTGGTTGATGATCGCGATCGCGTGCCCGCGCTTCTGCCACAGCGGAAACACGACCGCGAAGCCCGCGACGAGCGCGAGCGCGGCGATCGGCGCCCAGAACTGCCAGCGCGTCCACGGCGCACGCACGACGCGCGCGTCGTCCGGCATCAGGTTGAGACGCGGCACGCTCGCGACAGCCGGGTCGGCGGGCGACACGCTGCGCACCTCGGCGCCCCATGCGGCCGCGTGCGCGATCGCGGCATCGACGACCGGGCGCCGGACCGCGGCGAAGTCGACGCCGATCGTGCCGAGCGCGGCGTCGCGCGACGTGACGACCCCGTCGTAGTAGACCTCGTCGGCCTTGAACGGCGTCAGGCGGTCGAGGTCGTACCCGATCGCCTGGCGCAGGTTTTCCTCGACCGCCGAGGGCAGCGTGAGCGTGCGGCGCAGGACCGTGCGCGGCGGAATCGCGATGCGCACGCGCGACGAGCCGGCCACGCCGCCGGCCGCGGTGCGCGCCACCGAGGCGAGCGCGCTGCGGCCCGCCGCCGCCACTGCCGCGGGATCCCCGTCGAGCGCGATCGTCGTCGCCGCTTCCATCGCGATCGCGCCGTCGCGCATCACGGGCCGCCAGAGCGTCGCCGTGTTGCCTTCGAACGCGATCAACGGACGGAGCCGGCGGCGCGCGACCGCGTTGCGCGCGCCCGACGGCACGAGCGGCGCGAGCTCGGAAGCCCACCAGCGGAGGAAGCCCGTGACGCCGCTCGCGCGCGCGAATCCTGCGAGCGAAGCGGCGGCCTGGCCCATCGAGATGCTACGGTCGGGCGGCATCGTTGTTCTCGTTCCTCGCGTCGGCGGCGGGGCCGGGCGCGGACGCGCCTTCGAGCCAGGCCAGCACGACGAGGGGCCTTGCCGGATCCGGCGAAGGCCGCGCCACCGCTTCGCGGACGAAGGTTACACCATCGGGCAGGCGCGCTTCGGCGCGGATCCGCCACGTCTGGATCGCGCCCGCCGTCAGTCCCGCCGCGCCGGTGTACGGAGGCGGCGGAAGGCCGGAGCGGAGCGCCTCGTCGCGCGCGGCGAGGTAGGCGTCGACGATTGCCGGATCGGCGTTGGGAAGCGCGAGCAGCACGTCGCGCGACGCGGTGAGCGGATTGATGCCGGGCTGCCGCGAGTACACGGTGATGCTGCCGGCGATCCGCGCATAGATCGCGGACGTCATGCCGAGCACGCGCGCGACCTCGCCGATCGTCTCGAACAACGCGTTGGCCGGCACGACCTTCGCGCCGGCGGCCTGGTAGTCCAGCGCTTCCGCGCCGTTCGGACGGCGCAGGTCGTCGGCGTCGCGCCAGTCGATCAGCGCATCGACCAGGCGCGCCGCCGTTTCCGCGTCCACGCCGCCGACGTTCGTGAAGAGACCGCGCAGCAGGATCTCGCCGGCTGCGTTGAGGTCGATCTTCGCGGTCTCGTCGGTCGCGGAGACGACGAGCTCGATCTCGCCATCGTTCCATGCGTGCGGCGCGCCGTTGGGAATCCAGGCGCCGGGCACGCGCGGTCGCGCGAGCTCGTAGACGGCGCGCTCGACCGCGCCGTCCGCGGCGGCCCGCACCTTCGCGACGCCCACGGCGTTGCCCGCGGCGACCGCTTCGGTGTGCATGCTGTACGCGAAGCCTCCGGCGATCGCCGTGAGGAGCACGGTGAGCCAGAGCGTCAGGACCAGAGCGATCCCGGCCTGGGACGACGCTCCCGGAGCGCGCTTCGCGCGCGTCGCGCGCTGGCGGAGGTTCCGCATGCGCTTCATCCCTGCGCGCAGCGCGCGCGCGCGTTGTCCCACGCGCGACACGCGGCTTCCGGGGCTTCGCGCGGAACCGCGTAGAGCGTCGGCCACGGCGAGCCGCGCTCGGTGCGCACGTCGATGCGAATCAGTTGCGGCAGCCGCTGGCGATCCTCCCAGCGCTCGCGCCACGCCGGCTCGAACCCGCTGGCGCCGGCGACCACGCCCGGGTCGGGGCCGAGGTAGCTCATCGAGATCGACACGACGCCGGTCGCGAGCACCGAGTGCTCGGCGCCATCGAACGCGGGCAGCGCGGTTCCCGTGACGTCGGGGATCATCCGGTCGAGCACGAGGCTCGACTTGCCGTCGACGTCGGCGACGTGCAGCCGGTAGTACCAGATGCCGCCGCTCCGCACGCGCGCCGGAAGCTGCGCCGCGAAGCGCAGTTCTTCGCGCTCGCCCACGAACAGGATCGGCCACTCGGGCATCTTCTTCATGCGCTGCGCGTGCTGCCCTTCGAGCTGCGCGCGCAGGAACTCGTGCGAGACGCGCATCGACGAGGTGTCGTTGACCTTCGCCTCGCCCGCGTCCCAGCTCCGGCCGGCGAGCGCGAGCGATCCGAACAGCGTCGCCGACATGAGCGCGAGCAGCGCGAGCGCGACCATCAGCTCGACGAGCGTGAAGCCCGACGAGCGGCGCGGCTGCGCGGCGGCGCTCACGGCGCGCCCTCGCGGCGCGCGAGCTTGAGTGTCGAAAGCGCGAGCGTGCGCTCGCGCCCGCCCGCCCCCGGATAGCGCACCTCGACGGTGATCCGGAAGAGCTGCGTCGGCGTGATCAGGCCCGCGACGCCGGGTTGCGCGGCGGACTCCGGCGATTCCCACGGCTCGATGCGCGTCGTCCACGCGTAGCGGTCGTCCTCGGTGCCGGACGCGCCTCCGGCGCGCATTTCGCCGCGCGCGGCATCGAGGCGGCTTTGCGCGACGAGCACCGCGCGGCTCGCGTCCTCGGCGACGCCCGCGTTGCCGAGCGCGCCGCCGAACAGGCGGAACAGCGCGGTGGCGACGAGCGCGAGGATCACGAACGCGACCAGCACCTCGAGGAGGCTGAAGCCGCGCTGAAGCATGGAAGATGCGCGCGGCGATTCTCGGGGGGATGGCGACCGACGGGCCGTCCCTAGGTCGCCGTGCCCCTGGGGGGAGACGCGCGCAGCGCGTTTCGGGGGGATGGCGACCGACGGGCCGTCCCTAGGTCGCCGCGCCCCCCTGGGGGGAGACGCGCGCAGCGCGTTTCGGGGGGATGTCATCTGTCGTTCTAGTCGAGGATCGCGACGCGACCGGTGAGCCAGTCGACGTCGACTTCGAACTTGCGCTCGCCCGAGGCGACGGTGACGCGCCCGCCGTTGCTGCCACCGTCGGGAAAGAACCGGATCGCGCCCTGGCGCTCGTTGACGAGGTCGGACTGCGCGGTGAAGAGCTTGAGCTCGACCTTCTCGGGCAGCGCGATGTCGCGTTGCTCGTCCGCGACGCGGAAGCTCCGCTTCTCGAGGTCGAGCGTGACGGTCGTCTCGCGCCGCTTCGCGATCGCCTCGCTACGCGCGTGGCGCAGGCCCGCGGCGATCTGGCGCGCAGCCGAGCGGAGGTCGCCGGTCGACGCGCCGGCACCCGAGACCATCGGCACGACGATCGCCGCGCCGATCGCCATGATCGACAGCACGATCAGGATCTCGATCAGCGACATCCCGAGCGCGGGCGCGCGGCGCGACGCTCGGCGGGAAGGCGCATGCACGCGGCATCGATCCATGGGGGAAGGGAGGTCTCACGCTGGGCGCCTTGACGGCGTCACTCGGCGCTCGAGATGTCCTTGTTCGCGCCCTCGCCGCCTTCCTTGCCGTCGGCGCCGAGCGAGAGGATGTCGTACGCGCCTTTCTGGCCGGGCGACGTGTAGCGGTATTCGTTGCCCCAGGGATCCTTCGGCAGCGTCGACTTCTTCCAGTACGGACCATTCCAGTTCGCGGCACCCGCGGGCGAGGAGACGAGCGCCTGGAGCCCGTCCGACGAGGACGGGTAGCGCCCGGTCTCGAGCTTGTAGAGGTCGAGCGCCTGGCCGATCTGGCCGATCTCGATCTTCGCGGCGTCGGCCTTCGCCTTCTCGCCGCGGCCGATGAAGTTGCCGCCGACGATCCCGAGCACGATGCCGATCAGCACGAGCACGACCAGGATCTCGATCAGCGTCATGCCGCGCGAGGCGCGCGGCGGATTGCGGAGGGAACGGGACGTCGTCATCGTTGTCACCATCTGGAGACACCGGGCGAAACGCCCGTGCTCGTGGGAAGGGTTAGACCGGGTTCAGCCGACAAGTTCGCTCATGCCCATGACGCCGAGCAGGATCGAGAACACGATGCCGCCGATCAGGACGGCCAGGCCGAGGATCAGCGCGGGCTCGAGGACCGCGAGGAAGCGCTTGACCGCGACCTGCACCTCGCGGTCGTAGACGTCGGCCACGCGGCCGAGCATCTCCTCCAGGCGGCCGGACTCCTCGCCGACGAGGATCATCTGCGTCGCGAGGCGCGGCCACACGGCGGTCTCCGCGAGCGGGCGCGCGAACCCCTTGCCCTCGCGCAGGCGGGCGGTCACGCCTTCGAGCGAGGCGCCGAGCACCGCGTTGCCCATCGTCTCCTTGACGATCGACAGGGCCGCGAGCAGCGTGACGCCGTTGCCGAGCAGCGTCGCGAGCGTGCGCGCGAAGCGCGCGACCTCGACCTTCGCGACGAGATCGCCGATGAGCGGCAACGTCAGCACGCGCGCGTCGAAGCGGCCGCGGAACTTCGGCTCGCGGAGCTTGCGGCGCATCCAGGTCACGACGAGGACGACGAACGCGACGAGCGCCCACCACCATTTCTTGAGGAAGGTGCCGACCAGGATGACGACCACCGTCGGCAGCGGAAGCGCCTTGCCCGCCTGCGCGAACGTCTGCTCGAACTGCGGCACGACGTAGACCAGCAGGATCATCACCGACGTGATGGCGACGCCGATCAGGATCACCGGGTAGATCAGCGCGCTCTTGACCGTCTCGCGCAGGTCCTTGTTGCGCTCCATCGTGTCGGCGAGGCGCGTCAGCACGCTCGCGAGCGCGCCGCCCGCCTCGCCCGCGCGCACGATGTTCACGTAGAAACGCGAGAACACCTCGCGTCGCGCGTCGAGCGCCTGCGACAGCGCCTTGCCGCCGCGGACCTCGTCGCGAATGCCCTGGAAGAACGCGGCCGCGAACGGCGACGGCGCGAGGCCGATCAGCGTCTCGAGCGCGCGGTCGAGCGCGAGACCGGCGCGCAGCAGCGTCGCGAGCTCGCGCGTGAACGCGAGGAGCTGGTCACCCGTGATGCGCTTGGCCTCGAACCAGCGGCGCCGCGGCGCGCGGGCGGCGCGCGACGGCGCGGAAGCGCCGCCGCCGAGCGCGGCCGGCACGACCTGCATCGGCATCAGTCCCTGGTCGCGCAGGCGATCGAGGATCTCCGCCTCGTTCGCGGCGTCGAGCTCGCCGGTCGACACCGCGCCGCCCGGAGCGACCGCCTTGTAGCGATAGAGCGGCATCGCGGGCGTCCGCTCAGTCCTCGCGCGTCGCGCGAAGGACTTCCTCGACCGTCGTGATGCCCGCGACGGCCTTGCGCAGCCCGTCCTCGTACATCGTGAGCATGCCCTCGCGCATCGCCACGACCTTGAGCTCGGACGCGGTCGCGTGCTTCATGACCATCGTGCGGAGCGTGTCGGTGATCGGCATCACCTCGATGATCGAGACGCGCCCGGTGTAGCCGGTGTGCGCGCAGTGCGAGCAGCCCTTCGCGTGCCACAGCGTGACCGGCCCGTGGGCGAAGCGCGAGATGCCCGCGTGCTCGACCATCTCGGGCAGCGCCGTGTACGGTTCCTTGCAGTGCGCGCACAGCGTGCGCACGAGGCGCTGCGCCTCGATGGCGATGACCGTCGAGGTGAGCAGGTAGTCGTCGACGCCCATGTCGAGCAGGCGGTTCATCGTCGACGGCGCGTCGTTCGTGTGGACGGTGGACAGCACCAGGTGGCCGGTGAGCGCCGACTGCACGGCGATCTGCGCGGTCTCGAGGTCGCGGATCTCGCCGATCATGATGACGTCGGGGTCCTGCCGCACGATCGAGCGCAGCGCGTTCGCGAACGTCAGGTCGATCTGCGGCTTCACCTGGATCTGGTTGATGCCGGCCATCTGGTATTCGACCGGGTCCTCGACCGTCAGGATCTTGACGTCGGGCTTGTTGAGCTCGTCGAGCGCCGTGTAGAGCGTCGTCGTCTTGCCCGAGCCGGTCGGGCCGGTCACGAGCAGGATGCCGTTCGGCTGCCGCAGCGCCTGCATGAAGCGCGCGAGCGTGTCGTCGAGGAAGCCGAGCTTGTGGAAGTCGAGCGCGACGCCGCCCTTGTCGAGGATCCGCATCACCACGCTCTCGCCGTGCATCGTCGGCACGGTCGAGACGCGGAGGTCGATCTCCTTGCCCTGCACGCGCAACCGGATGCGACCGTCCTGCGGCAGCCGACGCTCGGCGATGTCGAGGTTCGCGAGGATCTTGACGCGCGAGATCACCGCGGCCGACAGGCGCCGCGGCGGCGTCTCGATCTCGTGCAGCACGCCGTCGATCCGGTAGCGCACGACGAGGCGGTTCTCGAACGGCTCGATGTGGATGTCGGAGGCGCGCGCGGCGAGCGCGTTGGTGATGAGGAGCGAGACGAGCCGGATCACCGGCGCTTCGGACGCGAGGTCCTTCAATTGCTGCACGTCGGCGTCGAACGCGATCTCGTCGCCGCGCATCTCGACGTCGTCGCCGACGATCTGGCCCATCGCGCTCTTGCCGCTGCCGTAGAGGCGCTCGAGCGCCGCGTCGAGGTCGCCGGTGACCGCGACCATCGGGCGGACGCGCCGACCGGTCACCATCGCGAACGCGTCGATCGCGTACCGGTCGGTCGGATCGGCCATCGCGAGCACGAGCTCGTCGGCATCCTCGCGCACCGGCAGCGCGCGCGCCTCGCGCAGGAAGCGCGGCGACACGCGCTCCTCGAGGATCGGCAACTCGGGGTAGCCGGACCCGTCCAGCAGCGGCAGGCCGAGCTGCGTCGCGAGCGCGTCGGCTACGTCGCGCGGCGCGACGATGCCGAGCGTCACCAGGAGCGCGCCGAGGCGTTCGCCGGAATCCTGCTGGAGCCTCAGCGCGCGTTCGAGCGAACCCGCGTCGAGCTTCCCGCGCTCGATCAGGATCTCGCCCAGACGCTTGACCGGTGTCGACATCGGGGCGGCGATCGTGGGAAGGTCGGTTCGATCCGCAACCTGCGGTTCGAGTTCAACATTTTAGCAGACCGGGGGGTCCGGTAGGAAAGAAAGTCTTGTGCAGCAAATACTTACGATCGCCTGGCTGACCGGCGGCGCGCCAGTTGTACCGCTCAGATCGGCGAATGGGGGCCGCTCGCCTCGAGCCGCCGCGCCGAGTCGAGGGCCCTGGCGGCTTCCGTCCGGTCACCCAGGCGCTCGAGGAAGGCCGCCTTCATCCGGTACAGCGCGGGCTCGTTCGGCAGGAGCGCGAGGCCGCTCTCGACGATCCCCCGGACCGCACGCGCGTCGCCTGCGCGCGCGGCCAGGTCGGCGTAGCGCAGGATCGGCTCGACATCGTAGTGATCGCTCTGATGGGCGGCCATCCATGCGGCCGCCGCTTCGGCATGGCGCCCCGCCGCGGCCAGCGATGCGGCGTGCTGCTTGAGCTCCGCGTGGCGTGCTTCCAGGCGGGAGCGTCGCGCCGCGCCGCGCTGGATCACGCGATCGCGCTGCTCGGCCATGCGCGGGTCCGCGCCTTCCTCGCCGACCTGCCAGACGCCGGATTGCGAGAGCCAAAGGCGATAGACGGCCGTGACCTCGCGCACATGCAGGAAGCGCGTATGCGCGGACGCGTCGAGCCAGAACGCCCAATCCTCGAACCAGTCGAGCGACTCGTCGAAACGCACGCCGTCTTCGCGGCAAAGCGACAGATCGAACAGCGCCGCATGCGGGGGAAACAGGTTTCGGCGGGTGACGAGCAGCTCGGAATACTCGAACCGGTAGGTGCCGGATCGGGCGGCGTCGCCCGTATCGATCCGCACGTTCCCGTAGGCGAGCCTCGTCCCCGGCTCGTCGTCCAGTCCCCTGGCGAGCACTTCGACCGCACCGGGTTCGAGCAGGTCGTCGTCGTCGAGGATCAGCGCCCGCGCGCCGGTAGCATGATCGAGCGCGACGTTCGCCGCGCGCGAGCGCCGCAGCGGTTCGCCGAGCGAGACGACGCGCACCGGGATGTCGCCGGCGCGCGGAGCGTCGATTCCGCGCCCGGCGGCGTCGACGACGATCCATTCCAGCGGACGGTACGACTGCGCGGCGACGCTTTCCGCCGCTTCGGCGAGACAGGGGCGGCCGAGCGTGCGCGTCAGGATCGAGACCCGCGCAGGATCGCGCGGCGGCCCGGGGCGGGTCACGGCGACGCGAATGCGCGGGCCGCGAGCCGCACGGTTTCGGCGATCTCGGCGTCGCCGTGCGCGGCCGAGACGAAGCCCGCCTCGTACGCCGACGGCGCGAAGAACACGCCGGCGTCGAGCATCGCGTGGAAGAACCGGTTGAAGCGCGCCTTGTCGGTCGCCATCACCGCGTCGAGCGTGTCCGGCACGCGCTCGGCGAAATAGAGGCCGAACATTCCGCCGACCGCCTGCGCGGAAAACGCCGCGCCGGCACGCTTCGCCGCCGCCGCGAGCCCGTCGGTGAGCGCGAGCGTGCGCTCGGCCAGCCGCTCGTAGAAACCCGGCGCCTCGGTGAGCGCGAGCGTCGCGAGCCCCGCCGCCACCGCGACCGGATTGCCGGAGAGCGTGCCCGCCTGGTAGACGGGGCCGAGCGGAGCGATCCTCTCCATGATGTCGCGGCGCCCGCCGAACGCGCCGACCGGCATGCCGCCGCCGATCACCTTGCCGAGCGTCGTCAGGTCGGGCGTGATGCCCAGCATCCCCTGCACGCCGCGCGGATGCACGCGGAAGCCGGTCATCACCTCGTCGAAGATCAGCACGGCGCCGTGGCGGTCGCACTGCGTGCGCAGCGCGACGAGCCACTCGCGCGACGGGACGACGAGGTTCATGTTGCCGGCGATCGGCTCGACGATGATGCCGGCGATCGCGTCGCCGTCGGCGCGAAACGCCGCGTCGAGCGCGTCGAGGTCGTTGTAGGGCAGCACGATCGTGAGGTTCGCGATCCCGGCCGGCACGCCGGCGGACGACGGCTGGCCGAACGTGAGCGCGCCCGAGCCCGCCTTCACGAGCAGGCTGTCGCCGTGGCCGTGGTAGCAGCCCTCGAACTTGACGATCTTCGCGCGGCCGGTGAACCCGCGCGCGAGGCGCAACGCCGTCATCGTCGCCTCGGTGCCCGACGAGACGAGGCGCACGAGCTCGAGCGAGGGGAGTCTTCGCACGAGCGTCTCGGCCATCTCGATCTCGATCTCGGTCGGCGCGCCGAACGAAAGGCCGTGCGTCGCCGCCTCGCGCACCGCGCGCACGACGTCGGGATGCGCGTGGCCGACGATCGCCGGGCCCCAGGAGCCCACGTAGTCGATGTAGCGCCGGCCATCCGCGTCCCAGACGAACGGGCCTTCGCCGCGCGCGAGGAAGCGCGGCGTGCCGCCCACCGAGCGGAACGCGCGCACCGGCGAGTTGACGCCGGCGGGGATCGTGCGCTGCGCGCGCGCGAACAGCTCGTCGTTGCGGCTCATCGCGGCTCGGGTCCCGATCCGGGCGCGTGAGCGTGCGCTGGCGCGCGCGAAGCGAACGACGCGACGATGCGGCGCGCGGCATCCGCGACGTCGCGCGGATCGTCGTGCGCGAACACCGCCGCGATCACCGCGACCGCGTCGACGCCCGCGTCCGCGAGCGCGCGCGCGTTGGCCGCGTCGATGCCGCCGATCGCGACGACCGGCACGCCGAGCGCGCAGGCGCGTGGAATGAGGTCGAGGCCGGCGCGGCGCGCGTGCGGCTTGGTGCCTGACGAAAAGAAGCTGCCGAACGCGACGTAGTCGGCGCCGGCATCGATCGCCGAGCGCGCGAGCGCGAGCGAGTCGTAGCACGACGCGCCGACGAGGCGCGACGGACCGACGCGGGCGCGCGCGGATGCGACACCGCCGTCGTGCTCGCCGACGTGCACGCCGTCTGCATCGACACGGGCGGCGAGCGCGGCGTCGTCGTTGACGATGGCGAGCGCGCCGCGCGATCGGCACAGCGCGACGATGGCGCGCGCCTGCGCTTCCCCGAGCGCCGCGTCGGCGCCCTTGTGGCGGAACTGGATCGCGCTGGCGCCGCCGTCCAGCGCCGCAGCGCACCTGGCGACGAGGGCGCCGGTGTCGGATGCGTCCGGCGTCACCGCGTAGAGGCCGCGCAGACGCGCGAGGCGCCGCGCGCGAAGGTCAGTGGCTGTCACGCGCGTCGGCGGGGCCCGGAGCGTCCGACTCCTCGCCGCGCGCCTCGCTCTCCTCGCGCGCCCAGAAGAGCCGATCGGGCAGGAAGCGGCCCATGCCCGGGCGGTACGCCTTGCGCAGCGCGTTCCATGCGTAGTCCTGCGCCTCGTGCACCGCGTCGGCGAGCTCGAGCCCGTTCGCGAGCATCGCCGCGATCGCCGCCGCGAGCGTGACGCCCGCGCCGCTGAACGGGCCCGGCAGCCGCGCCCAGCTGTCGGTGCGCACGACGCCGCCCTTGCCGTACAGCGTGTTGACGATCTCGCGCGTCGGATCGTGCGTGCCGGTGACGAGCACGTACTCGCAGCCGGCGGCGATGAGGCGCGCCGCGCATTCGGCGTCCGCCTGCTCGCCGGCGTCGTCGTCCTGCTCGGCGAGGACGCGAAGCTCGTGGCTGTTGACGGTCGCGATCGTCGTCTGCGGCAGCAGGAGGTCGCGCAGCGCGTTGGTCATCGCGTCGGCGGACTGCGCGTCGGCGCGTCCGGCGGAAAGCGAAGGCTCGAGGATCAGCGGCACGTCCGGGTAGTCCGAGAGGATCTCGGCGATCGCCGCGACGATCTCGACGCTCGCGAGCGCGCCGATCTTGAACGCGTCGACCGGCATGTCCTCGAGCAGGCAGCGCGCCTGGTCGGCGACCCACTCGGCCTCGATCGGCAGGATGGCCTCGACGCCGGTCGTGTCCTGCACGGTCAGCGCGGTGATGACCGAGAGCGGATGGCAGCCCATGCTCGCGAGCGTGAGCAGGTCCGCCTGGATCCCGCCGCCGCCCGACGGATCGGACGGCGCGAAGGTCAGCACGACGGGCGGTGAGCCGGAAACGGGTTCGATCGGCATGCGTGGGATGGAGCGGCGCTCGCGCGTTCCGCGGCAGCGCCGCTCACGCTTGCATGGTACCCGATGCGCGCGCGCGCCTTATCCGCGCGGCGTGCATTCGAGGTACATGCTGACCGCCTCGCCCGGCTTGCGCAGGTCGATGCCGCGCATCGCCGGATGACGGCTCTCGCCGTAAGCGCTGAGCGCGGTGTCGAGGCCGGCCTCGGTCGCGATGCGCGCGAACGTCTCGGCGTCGTACTGCCAGCGGCCCGCGAGCTTCATGCCGAGGTTCAGCACGTCGCCCGCGGTGCCGTTCGGGAGCGGAACGCCGACGGTGGCCGTCCAGATCTCGACGAGCCGCGCAGGCTCGTCGACGTACATGCGCGCGAAGCGCCGCAGGTCCGGCGTGAGCACGCGCAGCGTGCCGGAGGGCTTCAGCATGCGGCGGCATTCGGCGAGGAAACGAAGCAGCGTCGCGGGCTCGAGCTGCGCGACGAAGTCCTCGCTGAAGATCGCGTCGGCGCACGCGTCGGCGAACGGAAGCGCATGCGCGAGGTCGGCGATCACGTCGGGCCGGCCGGCCGGATCGAGGTCGACGTTGATCCAGCCCGCGACCGGAAACGGGCCGGAGCCGAAGTTGACGAGGACCATCGCGGACGTCGCGCCGTCGCGCGAGCCGGGGGCGTCGAGACGGTTCATCCTATAATTCTGCACGAGCCGGCGCGCGGCGCGCGCGCGAACCACACGGGGACTGCGTTGAAGAAATACATGTGCCTGATCTGCGGCTTCATCTACGAGGAGGAATTCGGCCTGCCCGCCGAGGGCATCCCGCCCGGGACGGCGTGGGACAAGGTGCCCCCGAACTGGACCTGTCCCGAGTGCGGCGCGCGCAAGGACGATTTCGAGATGGTGGAATTCTGAAAGGCGGCGAGCAGGGACTGGCGAAAGGCACCGACTTGCCCGCTCGCCACTTCCCTCTCCCTTTTTCGCGCTCCCGCCTCCGCCCCTGCGCCTCCTCCACGCGATGCCCGGAGTCGGCGATCTCGCGCGATCGGTCGATTCCTGCACCGGCGTGCTCGGGATGCGGGTGCAGCCAACCACCGACCGGCCCGACCAGCGCACTACGCTCGCGTTCGTCGCCTACGGCCTCGAGTCCAGGGCCGCGGTGCTCGAGCTCGCGTGAACCTGCCGGGTTTCGGGCTACGACCCGGGCACCGCGTATGGCCACGTCGCGATCGGCGTCGACAACGCGAACGCGGGTTGCGACGCCGTGCGGTCGAAAGGCGGGGTGATCCTGCGCGAGGCCGGCCCGGTCGAGGGAGGCACCACGGTCGAACGCGTTCGTGCCGGACTCCGACGGCACCAGGATCGAGTGGATCGAACGCGCGGGTCAGCGATCAAGCCGGCGCTCGCAAGAGCTCGCGGAGGTCGTGCGCGAGCGCGTCCGGGCCCTGCCCGTGGCTCTCGTAGACACGGAGCCTTCCCGTCGGGTCGAACACGAACATCCCGGCCGAATGGTCGACCGTGTAGGTCGACGGCGTCGCGCCGGGGACCTTCTGGTAGATGACCTTGAATTCCTTCGCGACCGCCTCGAGCGCGGCGGCGTCTCCGCGCAGCCCGACGAAGCGCGGATCGAACGCCGGCACGTATTCCTTCAGGAGCTCGGCGGTGTCGCGGTCGGGATCGACCGTGACGAAGAGCACCTGGACGCGATCGGCGTCGGTCCCGAGCGCCTTCATCGTCTCGGCGAGCGCCGCGAGCGTCGTCGGGCACACGTCCGGGCATTGCGTGTAGCCGAAGAACAGCACGACCGCCTTGCCGCGATAGTCGGCGAGCGTGCGCGTGGCGCCGCCGGGATCGGCCAGCGTGAACTCGCGGCCGAACGAGCTGCCGGTGACGTCGGATCCCTTGAACGACGGCCCGCCGGAACCGCAGGCGCCGAGCAGCAGCGCCGCGGTGAACGCGACGGCGAAACCGAAACGGCGGACAGGAACGCGCATCGGTGTCTCGCGGAATGGGGCGCCCGACCCTGCCGGCGCGTCAGCGCCAGTAGTGGTCGACCAGCAACGCGGAGAAGAGCGCCGCGAGGTATGCGATCGAGTACGCGAACGTGCGCCGCGCGAGCGCGTCGCTGTAGCGCACGAAGAGCGCGATCGCGTAGGCCAGGAAGACGCCGCCGAGCGCGAGCGCCGCTGCGAGGTAGAGCATTCCGCTCATCCGGATCGCGTAAGGCAGCATCGACACGGCGATCAGCGCGATCGTGTAGAGGATGATCATGAGCCGCGTGTAGCGCGAGCCGTGCGTCACCGGCAGCATCGGCAGGCCGGCGCGCGCGTAGTCGGCCGCCCGGTAGAGCGCGAGCGACCAGAAGTGCGGCGGCGTCCAGACGAAGATGATCAGGAACAGGATCAGCGCCTCGGGCGCGACGTCGTTGGTGATCGCGGCCCAGCCGAGCACCGGCGGCATCGCGCCCGACGCGCCGCCGATCACGATGTTCTGCGGCGTCGCCGGCTTCAGCAGCACCGTGTAGACGATCGCGTAGCCGACGAACGTCGCGAGCGTGAGCCCCATCGTCAGGAGGTTCACCCACGCGCCGAGGATCGCGAGCCCGGCGCCGCCGACCAGCGTCGCGAACAGCAGGGTCTGCGTCGAGGTCAACTCGCCGGCGGGCAGCGGCCGGGCGCGCGTGCGCGCCATCCTGGCGTCGATCTTCTGCTCGACGAGGCAGTTGATCGCCGCGGCGGCGCCGGCGACGAGCGCGATCCCGAGCGTCGCGGCGAACACGACGGCCGGGTTCGGCAGGCCCGGCACGGCGAGGAACATCCCGATCACCGCGCAGAAGACAATGAGCGACACGACGCGCGGCTTCGTGAGCGACACGAATTGCCGCAGGCGGGTTTCGGCGAGGGCGAGCGAGGTCATGGCGGGAGACGACCACGCCATTTTACCGGAACCGCGGCGGTCCTTCCGGATTCCCCCGCACCCCGAGGACGGATCAGCCGATGCGGGAAGCCTTGAGCAGCCGCGAGAGGTCGCGTCCCATGCCACGGATGTCGGGCGACGAAGGCCATGCGAGCACCTGGTTGCCGAGCGGATCGACGAGGTAGATCGCGTCGGCGCCGCGCGGAAGGCGTTCGGCCGCCCGCGGATCGGCGCGTACGACCTCGAGGTCGGGATGCTCGGCGAGTCGTGCGGCTTCGGGAGCGGCGGCGTCGTCGACCACGAGCCAGACGCGCCGCACGCGCTCGCGCTCGCGGCCCTGCATCGTGCGCGCCTGCCGCGTCGCGTAGAGGCGCGCGGCGCACGCGTCGTCGCATGCGGCCGCCGCGGCGACGACGACGACCCAGTGTCCGCGCTCTTCCCCGATCGTCCAGGCGCGCCCGTCGGCGCGCGTGCCGGCGAGATGCGGCGCGGGCTGCGTCGGCAGGAGCTCGCCGTAGCTCCCTCCCGCGGGCGCCGGCATCAGGTAATAGACGGCGAACGACGCCACGACCGGCGCCGCGCACACGGCGAAGATCAGCCAGAGCGTGCGCAGGCTCCGCGTGCCGCGCGCGCTCATCGCGATTGCATGCCGCGGCGCACCGCGAAGCCGATCCACGCCGCCGCCGCGAGCGCGGCGAACGTGTACCACTGCCACATGTAGCCGCGATGCATCGTCACGCCGGTGTCGGGGGCCGACCACTGTCGCACCAGCCCGTCCGCGGGAGCCGACGGATCCTGCTCGACGACGATCGGCAGCAGCGAAAGTCCGAGCGCGGGTCCGATGCGCGCGGGATCGAGGTTCTGCCACACCGGGCCCGACGGCGCGCCGCCTCCGAGCTCGAGATAGCGCGGCGGCAGGATCACGCGGCCGGTCACCGCGGCTTGCCCGGACGGCGCCGCCACCGACGGCACCCGCGCCGTGCCGGCGCCGGCCGCGATCCAGCCGCGATCGACGAGCACCGCGCGACCGTCGTCGAGCGCGAGCGGGGTCACGACGCGGAACCCCGCGCGCCCTTCGTGGATGCGATTGTCGAGGAGAACCTGCGCGCCGCCGCGCCACACGCCGCTCGCGATCACGCGACGGTATCGCCACGCGCTCCACTCGTCGGTGCGCGGCAGCGTTGCGGCGGGCACCGCGGACGCGGCATCGAACGCCGCGCGCTCGGCCTCCTTCGCGCGCATGCGGTCGCGCTGCCAGTTGCCCGCGGAAACGAAGAGCACGATCGCGGCGATCGTGATCGCGGCGAGGAACAGGTGCTCCGCGCGGGAGGCGGGCGCCCGGGTCGATCGCGCGGTCGGGGCGTTCATCGCCACGATGCTAGACTGGCCGCGCGACGCGCCGCGCGTCGCCCGCGTCCATGAAGATCATCGTCATCGCAGGCCTGGTCGCCGTCGTCGTCGCGCTGTTCACGGCGCTCGTGTTCCTGTATCGCGACCGCGGCAAGGGCGAGCGCGTCGTCGTCGCGCTCGCCGTGCGCGTGGGGCTGTCGATCGCCGTCGTCGCGTTCCTGCTGTTCTCGTACTGGATGGGCTGGATCACGCCCGGCGGATTGCGCTGACCGGCTCCGGCAAGCAAAGGGCCGCACGGGAGCCCGTGCGGCCCTTTCACGTTCGATGCGAGCCGCTAGAGCCAATACACGAGCACGAACAGCATCAGCCAGACGACGTCGACGAAGTGCCAGTACCAGGCGGCCGCCTCGAACGCGAAATGGTGCTGCGCGTCGAAGTGGCCCCTGAGCGCGCGACCCAGCATCACCGTCAGCATGATCGCGCCGACCGTCACGTGCATGCCGTGGAAGCCGGTCAGCATGAAGAACGTCGATCCGTACACGCCGCTCGACAGCTTGAGGTTGAGCTCGCTGTACGCGTGCGTGTACTCGTACGCCTGGAACCCGAGGAACGTGAAGCCCAGCGCGATCGTCGCGGCGAGCCAGATGAGGAGCACGCCGCGGTGGCCGGCCTTGAGCGCGTGGTGCGCGATCGTCAGCGTGACGCCCGACGTGAGCAGGATGATCGTGTTGAGCAGCGGGATGCCCATCGCGCCCATCGGCGTGAACCGCTGCGTGAAGTACGGGCCCTCGGTCGGCCACTGCGACGCGTAGTTCGGCCAGAGCGTGGTCCCGGTGATCGTGCCGGCGCCCAGGTCCGGCACCGAGAGGTTGCGCACGTAGAACAGCGCGCCGAAGAACGCGGCGAAGAACATCACCTCGCTGAAGATGAACCAGCTCATCGCCCAGCGGAACGAGAGGTCGACCTTGCGGCTGTAGACGCGCGACTCGGACTCGCCGATCACCTTGCCGAACCAGCCGACCAGCATGAAGACCAGCAACCCGAAGCCGAGCGCGACCGCCCACGGGCCTGCGGCGTAGCCGTTGAACCAGAACGCCGCGCCCATGCCCATCAGCAGCAGCGCGCACGCGCCGATGATCGGCCAGTGCGACGGCTGCGGGATGTAGTAGGCGGGCTGCCCGCCGTTCGTCGTCGTCGAAACCATCGTCTCTCCCCGGTCCTCTCGTTGCCGCGCGCGCCGGACTTACGATCCGCGCGACGCGCTCCCCTTGTCGCCCGCCGCGGCGCTCGCCGCCCCGCCACCCTCGACCTCGAAGAACGTGTACGAGAGGGTGACCGTCGCCACGTCCGCCGGCAGCCCCGAGTCGAGCACGAACACCACCGGCATGCGCCGCCGCTCGCCCGGCGCGAGCGTCTGCGTCGTGAAGCAGAAGCAGTCGAGCTTGCGGAAATACCCGGCGGCGTCGCGCGGAAGGTAGCTCGGGATCGCCTGGCCGGTCACCGGCCGCGCGGTCTCGTTCACGATCTCGTACTCGACCTGCGTGAGCGCCCCCGGGTGCACGACGACCGACGGCACGAGCGCCCGGAAGCGCCACGGCAGCCCGCGCGTGTTCGCGTCGAGCTCGATGGTCACCGAGCGCGTCGCGTCGACCTGCGTGTTCGCCACGACGTCGGGGCGGTCGATGTCCCGCAGCCCGGTCACCTGGCAGATCTTGTCGTAGAACGGCACCAGCGCGTAGCCGAACCCGAACATGCCGAGCGCGACCACCGCGAGCCTCACGAGCAGGCTGCGGTTGTCGGCGCGGGTCGCGCGGGCCTCGCTCATCGCCGCAGGTGGCGCCCGATGCCGAACAGCAGGAACAGGAAGACCGACGCGCCGACCACCGTCATCGCGAGGCTCGTGTCGCCGATCAAGCGCGACGCGAACAGGCCGATGAAGAACATGATCGCGATCGACCCGAGCACGAGCCCGGTCCGCCGGATGTTCGTGCGGACCGCGGGGTCGAGCTCGCGGCGCGCGGGAGCGCGCATCGCCTCGATGCCGGGCTCTGCGTGCTGGTCGGGCGTCGGCGTCACTTGATGACCGGCGGCGTCTCGAACGTGTGGTAGGGCGCCGGCGACGGCACCGTCCACTCGAGCGTCGTCGCGCCTTCCCATGGCTTCGCGGGCGCCTTCGCGCCGTCGTGCCGGATGCACTTGATCACGACGTAGAGCAACACGAACTGCGCGAGGCCGAACCCGAAGGCGCCGATCGACGACACCATGTTCCAGTCGGCGAACTGCGTCGCGTAGTCGGGGATCCGCCGCGGCATCCCGGCGAGGCCGAGGAAGTGCTGCGGGAAGAACGCGACGTTGAAGAACACCAGCGACAGCCAGAAGTGGACCTGGCCGAGCTTCTCGTCGTACATCGTGCCGGTCCACTTCGGGATCCAGTGGTAGACGCCCGCGAAGAACGCGAACAGGCTGCCGGCGACCATCACGTAGTGGAAGTGCGCGACGACGTAGTAAGTGTCGTGGAGCTGGATGTCGACCGGCATGATCGCGAGCACGAGCCCGGTGAATCCGCCCATCGTGAACAGGAACAGGAAGCCCAGCGCGAACAGCATCGGCGTCTCGAACGTGATCGACCCGCGCCACATCGTCGCGAGCCAGTTGAACACCTTCACGCCGGTCGGCACGGCGATCAGCATCGTCGCGTACATGTAGAACAGCAGGCCCGCGGTGGGCATGCCGACCGTGAACATGTGGTGCGCCCACACGATGAACGACAGGATCGCGATGCCCGCGACCGCGTAGACCATCGACGCGTAGCCGAACAGCGGCTTGCGCGAATAGACCGGCAGGATCTCCGAGATGATCCCGAACGCGGGCAGGATGATGATGTAGACCTCGGGGTGGCCGAAGAACCAGAAGATGTGCTGGAACAGCACCGGGTCGCCGCCGCCGGCCGCGTTGAAGAACGACGTGCCGAAGTGGCGATCGGTCAGGAGCATCGTGACCGCGCCGGCCAGCACCGGCATCACGGCGATCAGCAGGTACGCGGTGATGAGCCAGGTCCAGCAGAACAGCGGCATCTTCATCAGC